>JAGCNI010000132.1 GCA_017646015.1 Lentisphaeria bacterium | reverse complement strand
TTGGAACTGCGGGAGGCGATCGGCACATCGTTCTATCCGCAAATGACAGTTTACAAAGATGCTTCGATCCATGGTTTGTATCCGGAATGTTACTACATGGGGGCTCAAGTCAGAACCATTCAATTTTCTAAAACAGATGAGCTGAAAGAAAAAGAAGTTTTTCTGCTCAGTGTGAATCCGGTCCAACCGCAGAACAGCACCCGGATCTGGGAAAAAGTTTTGAGTGTAATTTATAAAAATCAATATTTGTATATGTGGAAAGGAACCCTTGACGTTCAAAAGGACAGCGACAAAAATGCAATCAGCGAAATGCCGTTTGAAGTCAAGCGGAAAAATCAAAATTCCTCCGCCACAACTCCGGAAGCGGAGAATCAGAAAAGATAAAATCAATAGGTAGATATGGGGAAAGGAATTCGTTGATGAACCAGACAACAGACACAAAAACAACAGAAACGGCAACCGTACCGGCACAGATGAAACCGTTTCTTGCGATGGCAACTCCGAAAGAATTGGAAATATTCATCAAAAAAATCGGTGATAATGCGTACCGTGCCAAACAGGTTTACGATTGGATCGCCAAAAAGAATATTACAGATCCGGATTCGATGAGCAATGTTTCCGCAGGTTTGAAAAATCATTTGAAAGAAAATTTCAGCTGCGGAGCAGTCTCCATTGAAAAAGAGGAAACAGCTGCCGACGGCTCACGGAAACTCTTGCTGAAATTGCAGGATGATGAATTGGTGGAATGTGCCATTCTGGGTGCATTGGACGGCAGAACTACATTCTGTTTGAGCACACAAGTTGGCTGTCCGGTTCGTTGTGCATTCTGTGCCAGCGGAGCTTCCGGCTTTGTACGGAATCTTCATGCAGGTGAAATCGTAGAAGAGTATATGCTCTGCTGCCGTCTAATCGGAAAAGCCCCGGACAATGTTGTGATCATGGGCGTGGGTGAACCGCTGCTCAATCTTGAAAATCTTATCAATGCGCTGGAAACGATTTGCAATCCGGAAGGAATGGCACTGGCAGCACGGCGTGTTACAATTTCCACAAGCGGATGGACTCCCGGGATCCGGGATTTGGCGGCACACGGCAGACAATGGAATCTGGCAGTTTCTCTTCATGCAGGAGATGACCGCACAAGAGCATTGCTGATCCCCACACGTTTCCGTCGTGACATCCGTGATATTATTGATGCCTGCAAAAAGCACAAAGAAGCAACCGGACGTCTTCTGACCTTTGAATATGTGTTGCTTCAGGACATCAATGACTCCACAGAACAGGCAACAAAACTGGCAAAGATCGCTCATGAAGCCAATGCAAAAGTCAATCTGATCCCTTACAATAAAGCAAACGGTGCTTTTGAACGTCCCTCAAAAGAAGTGATCAAAAAATTTGAAAACACCTTGAAAATGCTGCATGTACCTGTTACAGTAAGAGTTGAAAAGGGTTTTGAATCCAGTGCAGCCTGTGGACAACTGCGTTCTTCAGCTGCCGCAAAAAGGAAAAAAGCATGATCAAAAAACTGACTACACTGAGCTGTCTTCTTGTGACAGCTGCTGTTCTGGTTTCCGGAATGACAGCCTGCCGCAGTACAGCGGATAAAGAATTGGAGGCTTCATTCCGCCTCAACCGTCATAAAAAAATGAATGACAAACTCTTTGCCGAAGCACTCCGCAAAGGAGCTGATCCGGATTTGCAGATGAAAAACGGTTCAACGCCTTTGATCGGGGCTGTCATTCAGAACCGTCCGGATCATATACAGACACTCCTGGATCGTGGCGCAGATGTCAATGGATGCGGGACCCGCAACAGTACCCCATTGCAGGCGGCAGCAGGACTGGGCAGAGAAAAATGTATTGAAATCCTGCTCAAGGCAGGAGCGAAAATCAATACACCCGGAGCATTCGGCAGAACACCTCTGATGGAAGCTGCCCGGATCGGAAATATTCCGGTCATGGAAAAATTGCTGGCGGCAGGAGCAGAAATCGAAGCCAGAGACAATGAGGGCAGAACCCCTCTGATGCATGCGGCAAAAGCCCCCAGAAACAGCCTTGAAGCGGTAAAATTCCTGATTTCAAAAGGAGCTGATTTCAAACTTTTTGATTCGGAAGGCAGAACTGCGATCATGCATGCGGCATTGCTGAAACATACAGATACCGCTCTTTATCTTCTGACTCTGCACAAAGATCTCTCCAAACGTCCCGGGGTCGCTCTGGCGATCATGTATGCCGCAATCAAAGGGAATGATATTCAGTTGATCAAACAACTGCTGGAATACGGAGTTCCACTCAACCGCAGTCTCTCCATGGTTCTCCGTGGAACAAGAGCCTTGCAGATCCATGGGATCTACCGTATTCTGATCCGTCATGCGTTGATCAGCAAGGGACGTATGCCCCTCCATTGGGCAGCCATTGAAAATAATCTTGAGATCGTCAAACTGCTGATCGAAAATGGAGCAGATCCGCTTCAGCCGGATGAACTCGGACATTGTCCGGATGAATTGGCACTGAAACAATCAGTCATTCAGTATATCCGCAAAGAACAGAAAATCATGTTGCAGAAATACCATGAAATGAAGGAGTGAGCTATGGATTTACAACAAGTGATCCTTGTCCTTGCAGAAGGATATGAAGAAACAGAAGCGATTGGAACAGCCGATGTATTGAAACGGATCGGTTTCAAAGTCATATTGGCAGGATTGAATTCAGAAATCGTAACCAGCTCCGCCGGAACCCGAATCGTGACCGATTGTCTTTTCAAAGATGCAGACTTGGATGCGGCAGCAGGATTGATCCTGCCCGGAGGTCTCCCCGGTTCCACCAATCTGCGCGACAGTGATGAAGTGATCCGGGCATTGCAATATATGGATCAGAAAGGAAAGATCACTGCAGCGATCTGTGCCGCACCCATTGTTCTTGAACGGGCAGGCTTGACAAAAAACAGAACTGTAACAGGTTATCCCGGCTGCGATCAGGGAATCGAAGGACTCTCTTTCTCCGGAAACAGAACGGAATGCGACGGAACAGTTGTCACAGGCAAAGGTCCCGGAGTCTCCTTTGAATTTGCGGCTGCCGTAGCAAAAGCACTCGGGGCATCCGATGAAAAAATCAATGCTGTTATGAACGGGATGTTTGTATTACGATGATTGACGGAGCTTCTCATTTCAAATTATTGCAGAAATCAACGGAATGTTCTGCACGTCTCGGGGAATTGGAAACACCTCATGGAAAGATCCAGACCCCTGTTTTCATGCCGGTCGGTACACGGGGAACGGTCAAAGCGATGGCTCCCTGTGAATTGGAGGAATTGGGCAGTCAGATCATTCTCGGCAACACCTATCATCTTCTGCTGCGACCCGGTCCGGAGCTGATCGAAAAAGCCGGAGGGCTTCACCGTTTTGCCGGATGGGATCATCCGATTCTGACAGACAGCGGTGGTTTTCAGGTATTCAGTCTTGCCGGATTGCGGAAAATGCGTCCGAACGGAGTTGAGTTTGCTTCCCATATTGATGGAAACCGTTTCTTCCTCGGTCCGGTGGAATCGGCGGCAGTCCAACGGGCATTGGGATCTGATATCGTTATGGCATTTGACGAATGCACACCCTATCCCTGTTCGTATAAAGATGCGGAAAAATCTCTGGAATTGACTCACCGTTGGGAATCTGTTTCCAGAGAACAGCCGTTGAAAGAAGGACAGCAGATGTTCGGTATCGTACAAGGGTCAGTATATCCTGAACTGCGTGAAAAATCGGCGAAATTCATCACATCATTGAATTTCAATGGCTATGCGATCGGTGGTGTCAGTGTCGGTGAAACAGAAGAGGAAATGATCCATGCAATGGATTGGACAACTCCGTTTCTGCCGGAAGACAAGCCCCGTTATCTGATGGGAGTCGGAACGCCGCGCCAGATCTATGAAGGAGTCAAACGGGGAATCGATATGTTCGACTGTGTCATGCCCACACGCCTTGCACGCCATGGAACAGCCTTTGTGACCGGAGGAAAAACCTTGGCGATCAAAGCGGCAAAATGCAGAGAAGATTTCACTCCGATCGATGAAAATTGTCAATGTTATGCCTGCCGGAATTTTACAAAAGCCTATATCCGACATCTCCTGAATGTCAATGAAATCCTTGGGGTGCGTCTGCTTTCCATTCATAATATTGCTTATTTCATGGATTTGATGAGCAATATCAGAAAAGCGATCGCCGATGGTACATTCATTGAATTTGGAAAAACATTGATCTGAATATGAAACCTGACGGACAACTGATTCTGCGGGATGGAACAGCTGTCCCTTATTTTATCAAAATTTCCAAACGGGCAGTCAGAATGCGATTGACCATACAGCAGGATGGGACATTGGTTCTGACTGTTCCTGAACGCCCTTCTCCCTCCCGTGAAATGATTGAAAAATTTTTAATAACAAGTCAGCACTGGGTAGCCAGGACAAGAAAAAAACTGCAAGGGCGTCTGCATGATTCGGCACTGCAACACTCCTCACTGTATCCGACAGTTTTTGCTTTTCCAGTTACAGGCGAAACATTGCCGATCCGTTATCAATGGGAAGATGTCTGCTGGGCAGGCTGCCGGGAAAACGGAGATCATCTGCTGGTCACGGGAGCAGTATTGGATCCGGAACTGGTCAGGGATGTTTTGGAAAAATACCTTGTAAGAAAAGCGGAATTTGTTTTTGCCCCGCTTCTCTCTGAACTTGCAATGGAATGCGGTTTGCCGTATCAAAAAATGAGCTTCCGTGTTCAAAAAGGACGCTGGGGCAGTTGTTCCGGCAGAAAAAATATTTCACTGAATGCAAAATTACTCTTCTGTCCGCCGGAAGAGATCCGTTATGTAATGATCCATGAATTGTGTCATACACAGGAAATGAATCACTCTGTCCGTTTCTGGAAACTGGTGGAAAAATTCTGTCCGGATGCGGCATTGCTCCGGGAACGGATCAATGCAAGAGTTCTGCCGGTTTGAGTTATAAACTCCAAATCAGAGCAAATACCAATTCAGCAACGGTTTTCATACTTTTTCCGGAAATTTTATCCAGAGTATCCCAGTCTGTATGCCAATAACTGTGGGACGGACCATAATTGAAATCAATCAGATCAATGGCAGGGATCCCGATTTTCTGAAACGGCACATGGTCATCGAGGATCTCATAATCCAGCCTCTTTTTTTTCAAATCCGGAAACATCCGGGCACAGATACGATCCAATTTTTTCAACAAATCCGGAGAAGTATCGGCGGAAAGAGTCAAATCAAGCTCCTTATCGCCAATCATATCCATGAGGATCATCCCGCGACACTGTTTGAGTTCACCGGAATCTTTCAAAAGGGCAGCTGCATGACGGCTGCCATGCAATCCATCATTGGCAGAATAGGAGACGAATGCTTCTTCTCCGTCAAAAAAGATAAAACGGATCCCGACCGGAGGTTTTTCATTCCATTGTTCCAGAGCCCGAATCATAGAAAGAGCGGCGGCGACACCGGATGCGCCGTCATTTGCGCCCTGAAATCCGGAAAAAGTCAGAAATTGTTTTGTATCATAATGCGCTCCGACGATCACAAAATCAGAAGATTTTCCGGGAATCTCCGCAGTGATATTCCGGAACGTGATTTTCCCCTGCGGAGTCTGTTCGGAAAAGGTCTGAACGGACACCTGAAATTTTTTATTCTGAGCGGCAGTATCCCGGATCCATTGAGCATACTCTGCGATCTGTGCGGAACCGGAGTGACGCTCACCGAAAGCGACTGAACGTTCGGCATAATGCATTGACAGAGCCGCATCCACACGGGGCAGATCCGCCAGAGTCTGCGGTTCAGAGGGTTTGCAGGAACCGAACAGCAGACACGAGACACTCAAAATAAAATAGAGAGCTGTTTTCATTTCTTTTCCGTGATACCTTTATCGATATTGATTCCCCGCCGTTGGAATGTGGGAATATCAAGATCTTCTTCCTTGTACTTGACCGAAGAACAATCGGCAAAAATCCCTTTGGAATAAGTTTGCAAATTCAACAAACCCTGTTCGACCGGAGCATTGGATTTTTCTTTTGTTGTGATCCAGAGAGATTCCGATTCATAAGGAGTCATCGTTTCTTCCGGGGTCTGTTCATAGAAAACAGCCAACGCGCAAATCTGGATTTTTCCTTCATAATCCGGATTCACAGATGTCCCGGAAGAGACAGCTACACCGGCAGGGATCAGCGAAGAAACATTTTCAAGCGTACGTTTCATTTCTGCGATCTGCATATCGGGACCTCCGGTAAGAGAAATGATCAAAGTTCCGCAAGAATTCAAGTGAGCAGTTCCGCCGAGGAATGGGGATTCCAACATCCGTTCCAAAGCCAGAGAACAACGATCAAGACCATCATCACTTGTAGCTCTTCCGGAACCGAAAGCACATGTATTGCCGGCTTTTTTCAGAATGGCAGAAAATTCAGCATAATCAGGGCCGATCAACACTCTGTTCCGGAAAAGTTCTGCGATTCCGAATACAGATGCAGCCATCTCTTCCGATGCCACAGCAAATGCGGTTTCCACAGGAGTATCCGGAGCAATGGAAGCGAACAATAAATCATTGGGAAGAGTGATCAGCATTTCAACCATACATCTCAATTCATTGATATATTGTTCAGCATTACGGCGTTTTGTATAAGATTCGAACGAGAAAGGCGTGGAGAGCATGAAAACAGCCGGAACAGCCAGATGTTTGATCACACTTGCCAGAGTCCGGATCCCGCCGGTTGCAGTACCGCCGCCGAGACCGCCTGTAATGATAATGAAATCATAACCGGAAAAAAGCTGAGTGATCCGGGAACGTTCTTTGGAAAAAGCCTGTTCACCTTTCACCGGATTTCCGCCGCAGCCATGAGCATTAGAAATCAGATGAAGCGGTTCAGCAAGCAGCACCTGATCGGCATGGATCCCGGCACTCTCTGCTACCTCTTTATCTGTTTCCAACAGAAGAGTTGTAAAACGGGAAGCCCCGGGCATGGCAGACAATGCTGCCAATGTTTTGGAACCGCATCCGCCGATCCCGACAACAAGGATCTTTTTGGAAGAACCTGTTTCCGGCTGAGATAATGTTTCTGTATTTTCCGCAACAGAAACATTCTCCGGCGAAGTATTGTTTTCAGAAGAAACAGAAGCTGTCTCCATGATATTGAGTTCTTGTTCCTCACTCATATTTTCAATCCTTCTGTTAAATTTTTTGTTTTCTGCAAAATGTTTTTCAGGAATGAATCCAGACGATCCCCGAGATTATTTCCGTTATCCACATCATCTTCCGATGAGATCGCAAATTTCAACAACCCCAGCAATGCGGTATCCCGACAGGTAAGATCTTCATGATCCACTGCGCCGCCGATCTCCAGAGGAGTTCCCCGGCGGACAGACATGTGCATTTCGGAAGAGAGTGTTTTCAGAATCATCGGATTCAATGCTCCACCGCCACAGAAAACGACCCCGGCAGCAGCCTGCGGATTGTGAGTTCCGGGATCCAGACGTTCACGCAAAATTGAAAAAATCTCCGTCAGGCGCAGATCAATAATCCGTTCAAAAGAGCCGACAGGAATATTCCGTTTGGTTCCGCTGACAGCCCCGTTGACCTCAATAAACGGGGTACCGGAACAGATTTTTTTATTAAGAACAGGATCAACCAACATTTTGCGGCACTGTTCGATCGGCAGATCCAATCCGATGGAGAGATCATTGGCGATATTTTCAGTTCCGACCGGCAAAATTCCACTGGCAAGAATACCATCTTTATGAATCAGAATATAATCAGTGACCCCGGCACCCATATCTACCAGCAGGACACCTTCCTCTTTTTCCTCCCGGGTCAAAGCCCCATAGGCGGAAGCGACACTGGAAACAACAAACTCGATGCGGTTCTCAAATCCGGCATTATTCAAAAGATTTGTCATATTCTCGATCAAAGTTCTGTTCGCGGAAAAGATATGCAGATATGCATCCAAACGGTTTCCGGTCATTCCGAGAGGATCGGAAACACGATGTTTGGAATCGATCCGGTAATACGCATCAAATGCGACCAGTTGGATTTGATCGATCGGCAGAGTAATATTCTGCGCTTTCTGAATTGCCTCCTGCAGATGACTGCGGCGAATCTTATGATCCTCTTCAAAGATCACGACCTGCCCCTCCCCCTGACGGGCTGCAACTCCTGCACCGTTGATGATACAATATACATTTCTGCGTTCACAAACTCCACCGGCTGCTTTATCCGCTGCCTCCAGGGCACGGTTCAATGCTTCTCCCGCCAGTTTCAGATCAATGATCTCACCTTTCCGGACAGCCCCCTCTACAGCAGCTTTGCCGATACCAAGAACAACAGGAAGACCGTTTTTATCACGAAGACCATGCAAAACATTCACCGAAGCGGTGCCGAATTCCACACAAGTAATCAGATTTTTATCGTTTAATACCATAATTAACCCCTTTATTTGCAAAACACCTTATCAATTCTGCAAAAAATTGCCTTATTCTTGCTCAAAGATATTGAAATCCTCTGCTAAGGGTGTATTTTACTTGAATATGAACAAACTTTCAAGTCCGAAATGGAGATAATTACATGGAATTTCTTTATGAAATATTGTTGGACAGCGGTTTCAAGTATAAAGCAAGGGGTGATGACACCCTGAATTTGAAGACTGGAGACTGGTGTGTGATCCGTCGCGATTTCTTTTTAGACTATGGTCAGATCGTGGCAGCATCCCATACGCCGTTCGATCCGGAAACAGAAGTTAAAACCGTTCACAGCGGTCCGCCGTCTGAAAAAAGAGCAGAAATGCCCCGGATCCAGCGGAAAGCCACCGTGGTCGATCAGAGCAAAGCCAATGAAAATCTGATGCGGGCGAAATCAGCAATGCGTACAGCGGCACAGTATATCGAAAAACTGGAACTGCCGATGAAGCTGATCAACGCTCATTACTCTTTCGATAACAAGTTGCTGGCAATTCAATTCAGTGCCGAAGGAAGAGTCGATTTCCGGGAACTGGTCAAACAGCTTTCCGCCGCACTCAATACCAGAATCGAACTCAGACAGATCGGTGTGCGCGATGAAACAGCCATTATCGGCGGTCTTTCCATCTGCGGAAGAAAACTCTGCTGCTGTTCTTTCCTTACAGAGTTCGCTTCCATCAATGTCAAAATGGCTAAAGAACAGGATCTTTCGCTGACTCCTTCCACAATCTCCGGAATGTGCGGCAGGCTCAAATGCTGTCTGAAATATGAACATGACGGATATCTCGAACTCGAAAAATCCATGCCGCGCAGAGGCGATTGCTGTGAATGTAAAGAAGGGCGCGGACGAATCATTGACAGAAATCTGCTTACACAGAAAGTAGTGGTTCAGATGGATGATAACGGCAGAACTGTCACCTGCTCTAAAGATGAAGTCAATGTCGTTTATCCGGAAAAATATAAAGTCCGTCATGGACGCAATGATAAAGACCGGGACAGAGATGATATTCCTGAAGATCTGTCCAAACTCAATGACTGATCTGAAAACAAATCTCAATCAAGGTGAAAATCATTATGAATTATTTGATAACAGGCGGAGCCGGTTTTATCGGCAGTCATCTGACAGAATCCCTGCTTGCCGACGGCAATACAGTTACAGTGATCGATGACTTTTCAACAGGCTCGGAAGAAAATCTTGCTGCAGTTGCAGGAAATCCCGGATTACAAGTCATCAAAGAAAATATATTGGATGGTACATCTCTGGAACAGGCGGTCAGAAATTGTGATTGTCTGATCCATCTTGCTGCCGCAGTCGGCGTGGAACTGGTCGTTCATGATCCTGTCCGGACACTTGTGACCAATGTGCATGGAACAGAACGGGTGCTGACCTTTGCAGCAGAATACAACAAACGTTGCATCATTGCTTCTACCAGTGAAGTTTACGGTAAATCCAACAAAGAATTTTTTCAGGAAACAGATGATCTCTGCATTGGTCCATCCACAAATTCCCGTTGGTCTTACGCCTGCAGTAAACTGCTGGATGAATTTTTCCTGATGGCTCTTGTACGTGATAAACAACTGAAAGGGACAGTAGTGCGATTCTTCAACACGGTCGGTCCCCGGCAGACAGGACGTTACGGGATGGTTCTTCCCCGGTTTGTCACAGCAGCATTGGAAAATCGTCCGCTGCCGGTTTATGGCTCCGGCGAACAGACACGTTGTTTCTGTCATGTGCAGGATGTGATCCGTGCGTTACGCCTTCTGATTCCGCAGGAAAATTCCTATGGACGGGTTTTCAATATCGGAACCAACCGTCGCATTTCGATCAAAGGTTTGGCAGAACTGGTTCTGGAACGCACGGGATGCGGAACGGGTATTCAGATGATCCCTTATGAAAAAGCGTATGAACCGGGCTTTGAAGATATGATGAACCGTGCACCGGATTGCAATGCGATCAAAGAACTCTGTTCCTGGCAGCCGCAAATCTCTCTGGAACAGATCATTGATGATGTGATTGAATTTATCAGAAAACGAAAGGACATATAATGACACAGGATCATTCTGCTTTTTCTTATGAAGCAATGCTGGGTGAATATCCGGATACCATGGTATCCTTTGGAGCGGGAAGCATAACAGAATTATATTGTTATGTTCTTCAGAACCGGATCAATTCAGCCATGCTGTTTGCCGGGGGAACGTCCTCTGCCAACCGTTCCATGGGAGCGGTACAAAGTCTTTTTGTGGACAATCCGGAATTTGATCTCCGGCTCTACGCAGGAATTCCGCCGGAACCCACCGTGGAAGATGTCCGGAAAATGCGTGCTGCACTGGAACAGAGCAAACCGGAAATTGTGATCGCTGTCGGTGGCGGCAGTGTGATGGATGCGGCAAAAGCGGCATATCTGAGTATGCAGACGGAATCGGATGTGAATGAACTATTCGGTGTCAATACGGCATCGACCCGTTTTCCGGAAAAAGAATTCAAACGGATCATCTGTATTCCCACGACCTCCGGAACCGGTTCTGAAGTCACCCCCTATTCCAATATTGTCGATCCGGAATCAGGGGTCAAAAAACTGATCATGGAAAAACAGATCATTCCGTCCCATGCTTTTGTGGATCCGGTTCTGACTCATAGCATGCCGCAGGATCTGACCGTTACAACGGCGTTGGATGCTTTCGTGCATTGTATTGAAAGTGTGTTGAATTACCGGGCAGAAAATGCACATCCGGATTCAGTGGAATGGGGACTGGAAGGGATCCGTCTGATTGCTCAGGCATTGCCAGTCGTATTGAAAGAACCGGGCAATTACATAGCACGCACAAAACTTTCTGCGGCGGCGGTTCTCGGCGGGATGTGCATCAGAAACCGTCCAACCTCCCTGCCCCATCTGTGCAGTTTTTCTTTTTACGGGAAAGTACCGCACGGGGTTGCGGTTGCAGCATTGCTTCCACCTTTCTGGCAATACTATCTGGAAAGTCCGGAAGTCCGTGATATCACCATGAAAATGAGCGGGATTTTCAGCAAAGAACCGGAACAGACAGCCGAAGAGATTGTCAAAAACTGTGCGGATTTCATTGCGGCTTGCAAAGGTCCGGCAAAATTGTCCGATCTGGGTTGTGACCGTTCCATCATTGCCAAAGTGGCAGGAGATGCGGTACAGAACCCGATGAAACTGCAAAGTTGTCCGCGCCCGGTTGAACCTGCCAATGCGGCAGAGATCATTACAGTAATTCTGGAAAAAGCGTGGTGAAATTATGAAAATCATTCTGGCGCCCGACAAGTACAAGGGCAACATGACCAGTCCCGAAATCTGCAGTATTATCCGGAAAGCGATTCTGGAAGAAATTCCGGATGCTGAAGTGATCATGCTGCCGATGGCTGACGGTGGAGAAGGCACTGTGGATGCAGTGGTTTCTGCCTGCAACGGAAAAATCCACAAGATCAAAGCTGCGGGACCTCTGGGCAGAGCAGTTGAGGGAGAACTGGGGATTTACAATCATGGCAAATCCGCAGTTCTTGAAATGTCCTCTGTCAGCGGATTGGCATTGCTGCGGAATGATGAATTGAATCCATTGGAAGCCAACACGTATGGAACAGGCGAACTGATCCGTGCGGCATTGGATCTTGGTGTAGAGGAGATCACGATCGGAATCGGCGGAAGTGCCACGGTGGATGGCGGAATGGGAATGGCTGCTGCTCTCGGATGCCGTTTTCTGGATCGGAATGGAATGGAACTGCCCTTGAAACCGCAGGCGTTGAAAACTCTTGACCGTATTGATATGTCCGGAATGGATCCGCGACTGGCACAAGTCAGGATCCGTGTTGCCTGTGATGTGACGAATCCATTGCTCGGTCCGAATGGTTCGGCAACGGTCTATGGTCCGCAAAAAGGTGCGACCCCGGCAATGGTCGGAGAATTGGAAGAATGTCTGAAAAAATTGGCAGAAGTCTGGTTGAAACAAGGGATTCTGGATTCTGTTGAACAACCGGGCGATGGTGCTGCCGGCGGTTTGGGAGCCGGACTCCGTGCATTCTGTAAAGCAACACCGACCTCCGGAGCGAAACTGGTCATGGGGATGCTGGAGCTTGAAAAATATCTGCCGGGAACCGATCTTCTGATCACCGGAGAAGGCTGTACGGATTCTCAGACGGACTCCGGAAAACTCTGTGGTGAAATTGCAGCAGTCTGCCATGCGTCCGGAATTCCGGTCATGCTGCTTTCCGGAGCGTTGAAAGGCGATCTTACCGGATTCAGCAAGACTTTTGACTTTGCATTCAGTATATCCAGCGGAGCTCATGCTACTGTTGCAGAAGCGATCAAAGCCGGAAAAGATGATCTTTATTTTACAGCCCGCAATCTGGCGCGGCTGCTCAAAGGAGCTTAAAATGACCACCCCCCGATATGGTATGATCTTGATTATTTCCGGACCGAGCGGTTCCGGTAAATCTACACTGTGCAGCCGGATGTTTGAAGAATTTTCCGGCTTGGAATTTTCTGTTTCCTGCACGACCCGTGCTCCCCGTGGAGAGGAAAAAGATGGTATTGACTATCATTTTCTGAGCCGGGAGGAATTTGAAAAACATATCCGGAACAATGATTTCATTGAATATGCCGAAGTTCACGGAAACTATTACGGCACACTCAAATCTGAAGTATTTGACCGGGTAGAAAAAGGAATTGATGTTGTTCTTGATATTGATGTGCAGGGTGCATTGCAGATCAAGAAAAAATTCGGAAGTGATCCGGAATGGCTCCGTTCACTGGAATCCATATTCATTGCTCCCCCGAGCTATACCGAATTGGAAAAACGTCTGCGGGGCAGAGGTACAGATGCGGAAGCATCCATTCTCAAACGTCTTGCAAATTCCAAACAGGAAATGACTTGCTGGAATGAATATAAGTATATAATTGTCAATGATGATCTGGCAACAGCACAGAAAGCATTGTCAGGGATCATCAGCACACTCCGGTTGCGGAGTGCAAGATTCAAGGAGGCCCCTTTCCATGAAAAATAATAAAATCATTCTGGGTGTTACCGGAGGTATCGCCGCCTATAAAAGTGCCGATCTCTGCAGTAAACTCACCGCTGCCGGATATGATGTGCATGTAATTATGACAGCCAGCGCACAGCAGTTGATCACGCAACGTTGTTTTCAAACACTCTCACGGAATCCTGTGATTTGCAGTTTGTGGGATGTGCCGGAATGGAAACCGGAACATATTGAACTTTCTGAAGCGGCTGACCTGATGGTGGTTGCACCCTGTACCGCAAATTTTCTCGGAAAATATACTCATGGGATCGCAGATGATGCTCTGACAACTACCGCATTGGCTTTTACCGGTCCGATGTTGCTGGCTCCGGCAATGAATTCCCGGATGTGGGCAGCTCCGGCAGTCAGAGAGAACTGTCGTATTCTGACAGAACGGGGTGTCCATTTTGTCGGTCCCGGAAAAGGACGTCTGGCTTGCGGAGATGACGGAGTCGGCAGAATGTCGGAAGTGCCGGAAATTCTGGAAAAAATCAAACAACTTCTCCCACTTCAGGATTGACCGGAACATTCAGAGAATGATCAAAAGTCTGTTCAAAAAATTCCGTTTATGGATTCTTCTGTTGTTGTTTTTGCTGACGGCATGCGGTGACTCCGGAAAAAATACGGGTGAAATACGTCATCTGAAAATCTCTCCCGGCAGCCGGATCGCCACTCTTGACCCCGCACTGGCGGCAGATACAGCCAGTCAGTATATGGTGGCGGCATTTTATGATATGCCGTTGCAGTATTCTTATACGGAACGACCATACCGACTGGAACCGGCGATGTTGGAAAAACTGCCGGAGCTTTCAGCCGATAAACGGATTTTCCGGTGTACGCTGAAAAAAGGATTACTCTTTCAGAATGATCCCTGTTTTCCGGACAGAGCCTCGCGGGAAGTAACAGCGGCAGATATGGTCTTTTCCATACTCCGTCTGGCAGATCCGCATGTCCGTTCCACCGGCTATTGGCTGATCCGCAACAAAATCAAAGGGATCGGAGAATTCCGCTCCCGTGCGGGCACATTGGCTCCGGGGGATCACACCATTTATGAACAGGGCTGCAGCGGGCTGAGAATCATTGACCGTTACACATTTGAGATCGAACTGGAACATCCCGATCCCCGTTTCAGTTATGCACTTGCTATGCCTTATTTTGCGGCAGTCTCCCGGAAAGCAGCACTGTATTACGGAGAAAAACTTTCGGATCACCCGGTCGGCAGCGGTCCATTCTGCCTGACAGAATGGGTCAAAGATTATGTGATCCGCCTGAAACGTTACGGAGAATACAGGGAGGAATATTTCACCGCGGCGACAGAACCGGGTGACAGACAACGGCGATTGCCGCTGTTGGATGAGATCACCTGTTATCTTGTCAAACAACCCCTGGCATCCTGGCTGATGTTTTTGCAGGGAGAATTGGATTACTGTGCACTCAGCGGGGAAAATTTTGATGCGATCGTAAACGAAAAGAAACAACTTTCAGGAGTATTGACCGGACGCGGGATCAAACTTCATTCGGCTCCGGAATTTCAAATCAATTACATCGGCTTTCATTTTGCCGATCCGGTACTGAGCAGGAATCCGGCATTGAGACAGGCGATTTCTCTGGCATTTGACAAAGATTTACGCAGTACGGTCACCAATGGAAGACTGCAGCCTGTTTACGGTCCGCTCCCTCCGGGGATCAAAGGATATGAAGAATCTTTCCGAGGTAAATTCGGACAGAAAAATCTTGAAAAAGCCCGTGAACTGATGCGGCAGGCTGGCTATCCGGATGGGATCGACCCCAAAACAGGCGAAGCATTGACCTTGACATTTGATCAGGCTGGCAGCGATACCTTTTACCGGCAGACAGCCGAACTGCTTTCTGCGGATCTGGCGAAGATCGGGATCAAATTGCGTCCGGAATTCAATAACCGGGCACGTTTTTTTCAGAAACTCGCCCGGGGACAAGCTCAATTGTTCCGTCTTTCATGGACAGGAGATTACCCGGATGCAGAAAACTTTTTCCAACTTTTCTATGGACCGAATGCAGAAAGCTGCAACCGTGTGATTTTCCGGGATGCAAAATTTGACAGAATGTATGAAGCACTCTGTAATATGGAAGATTCCCCGGAACGTGTTTCCTTATCTCACAGGATGACAGAATATCTTACGGAACAATGTCCGTGGATTTTTGAGACCCAGCCGGTTGCTTACATGCTGACACACTGTTGGATGAATTACTATTATCCGCATGATTTCGGGTTCAACCGCTGGAAATATTTTTCAGTAGATCCGGTCAAACGGGATCAGGTTCGCAAATCATTCACCCCGATCAGTATGAGTGAATTACGAAACTGAAGGATGTATGATCCGGCTTGACATTTCTGCGGTGTGCGCTATAGTAAAAGAATAAAGGAGAACAACGATGCTCTATCAACGGAAAAGATGGAAGAAAGAACGTGGTCAGGCTCTGGCAGAACTGGCTGCCGGTCTGATTGCACTCTGTGCCGTGATCATCGGAGTTCTGGCGATTGCACTGGTCGGGATGGAAGGGATACGCAATACGATCAAAACCCGTCAGACAGCAGATCAATACAGCATGAATGGGATCAAAACCGGAAATCCGGAACATATCACAAGCTGGGTCGATCCGGATCAACTGTTATTCACCAACGATGATCATCCCCAAGTCAATAACTTTCCGGATGCCACAGAATATACTTCGGAAATGATTTCGACCGATAAAACATTCCGTCTGGATTCGTTGTCCACGGTCAAATATATTGCTCACAATATTCCGAACCGTTATATTGAATCCCGGCTGTTTCTTTCCGCAGCGGACTTGACCGTTGCCAGGAAACAGAATAATGATCCGCTTGAAAAATATTATTTTTTTGATGCACAACGTATTTTGAAAGCGTTGGGCTTACCCACATTTTTCACAATCAAAGATGAGATCGCCATGCCGATCAACCCGAACTGAATGGAGTATTTATGAAAGAATTGATCCGTCCGGAAACCCGGATTTTCACAAAAATCGAAGAGGCTGCGGCATGGAGAAACCAACTCCGTGCGGAAGGCAGAAAATTATCTGTAACCAATGGCTGTTTTGATATTCTCCACAGGGGTCATGCAGAATACCTGCTTGCAGCACGGCAGTTGGGAGATTCGTTGCTTGTTCTGATGAATTCAGATGCCTCTGTCCGGGCATTAAAAGGACCGAGCCGTCCGGTGAATTGTGAATATGACCGGGCATATCTGCTCTGTTCACTCTTTTTTGTGGATGCGGTTCTGGTTTTCGACAGTTCCCGTTGCGACAAAGAATTGGCGGCATTGGCTCCGGATGCGTATGCCAAAGGCGGAGATTATACCATGGAAACACTTGATCCATCAGAACGTCAAGCTCTGCTTGATGCGGGAACACAAGTCAGTTTCATTCCGTTTGTTCCGGATCATTCCACCAGTCTGATCATTCAGAAAGCCGGAAAAATCGGATGAACTCCTGTCATCTGAAACAGCTTTTTATTCTTCTTTTCACTCTGCTGACTTTTTGTGCAACAGCGGATTTGATGCTGCCGCCTTTTTTTTGTTATGAACCGGAAAACACGGTCACAGGCGACTGCGGAAGGATCCGGATATTGGGACCGCTGCTGGAAATCAAAAATCAGCAGAAAGAAAACAGTCAGATCAATATCTCTCCGATCATGAGTCTGAAACAGGCAGAACAGAAATTGGGACTTGATATTCTCTGGCCGTTCTTCATGATCCGCGATGAGGGGAACGCAAGAATCGTCTGGGCATTTCCTTTTTTTCATCATTCGACCGATGTCAGCAACACGCATGACAATTATTTTGCGCCGTTGGTCTTTGCCGGGAAGAGACCGGATGGGACACCCTCGTGGTTTGTTTTTCCATTTGCGGGAGATGTAACAGACTTTATGGGACTCGGACAAGTCCGTTTTCTGTTGTTCCCCCTCTACTGCAATTCTAAACGTTACGGCATGGAAAGTCATTCGATCCTGTGGCCGCTGATCGGTTGGGCAACGGGAAAAAGTGAAGAAAAATTCCGTTTGTTTCCTTTTTATATGCGCCGGGAACTCAAAGGGGTACGGGTCAACGAATCTTATCTGTGGCCCTTGCTGAGTACAGCCCGTTCATTACAGAAAAACCGGCAGGGTTATTCCTTTTTTTCCTTTCCGTTGGGCGGCTATGAAAAATGGGGTTCTCTGACAAATCGCAGTTTTCTCTGGCCGTTCTTCACCTGGAAAACCAATGCAGACTCCTCTTTTGTAATCAATGCGCCATGGCCGTTTTTCCGTTACGGACAGGGGATCAAAAATGAATCTGTCCTCTTTTTCTGGCCGTTCTGGGGACGTTCTGTTTCTGAACAGACAGAATTTTCTTTTTATCTGTGGCCATTCATTATCCGTCTGGCAACGAAGTCAGGACAACACCGGGAAAACTGGAATTGTATTCTGCCCTTATACTGGCATCAGGAAAAATGGAAAGGAGACAATCCACAACCAATATCGAACAGGCATCATGTATGGCCGCTGTTCAGTGTGGAACAAAATCAGGATTCTCAGAAAATAGAAAGTCTCTCCCTGATTCCATTTAATAAAATCGGGGCGGCATACAGATTGTATTCCCCCCTGTTTCGTTTTTTCTCACTTCAGAAAAACAGAGACGGCTTTTATCTTGATCTTCTGTGGGGTTTTTTCTCGTTAACTGATACTGAAATTATTTCAAAATGGAATATAGGACCACTGTTTTCCAGAGAAGCGGACAGCTCCCGGGCAAAGGTTGAATATGATTTCTTTTTCGGTTTGTTCAAATTCCGGAAAACAGCGGATAAAAATTCATGCAAACTGCTGTATTGTATTGAATTTACATATTGAAGAGAAAATCTGAAAACAGATGGAAAAAGTTTTGAAATACCTTTTCGTCCGGACTTGATTTTTATCTGAATAGATTTATATTGAAAAGAACGGGAATTTATGATGTATGACATAAAAGAAAAAAATCATAACTGTCTCAAAAGGATAATCTGATGCACGGCAGAACAAGACAGAAAATTTATCAATTCGGGAACTGGATCATTGATCGGATCACGCAAACAGGCAGTGCTGTGCAAATGTTATTGAGCGCATTCGGCTATCTGCCGCATCAATTCAAAAACCGCAAGGAAGTCTTCCGGCAGATGATGCTCTGCGGCGTCAAAAGTTTCGGTGTGGTTTCGATCGTGGCATTGTTCACTGGAATGATCCTGGCATTGCAGGCTGGCTTGATTTTGAAAACGTACGGACAGGAAATGCGGGTTGGTTTTCTGGTGGCGCAGACCATGTTCCGGGAGATGGGACCATTTATGACAGCCCTGATTCTGGCGGCAAGTGTAGGTTCCGGGATGACAGCTCTGTTGGGAACGATGAAAGTCTCGCAGGAACTGGCGGCACTGGAGGTGATGTCGATCGATCCGATCCGTTTTCTGGTTGCGCCGAGACTGTTGGCAATGATGATCATGTGTCCGGTTCTGACCTGCTACACCAATCTGATCGGGATCATCGGCGGCGGAGTTGTGGCTGGTACACAGCTCTCGGTGAGTTGGACAATCTATTTTGAAAATGTACGTTTCATGCTGTATGAAAAAGAGTTATGGGTCGGGATCTGCAAAGCATGGGCGTTCTCGCTCCTGATCGTTACGATCAGTTGTCACCTCGGGATCACAGCAAAAGATGGTGCTGTGGGTGTCGGGCTGGCAACCAAACGGTCTGTTGTCATCAACTTTCTGACGATCCTGATTGTCGGATACATCATAACGAGGTTGTTTTACTGATGATCAAGCTGGAAAAAGTTTACAAGACCCTTGGGCACCGTCCGATTCTGCGCGGGTTGGATCTGGAAGTTAAACGGGGAGAGACACTGATTATCATCGGGCCGTCAGGGACAGGTAAATCAGTTACTTTATCCCATATTATCGGGCTGATGCGTCCGGATGAAGGGCGTGTTCTTGTGGATGGGATCGATGTGGGAGCACAGGATAAAAAAGGTTTGGAAGTTCTGCGTACAAAGATCGGGATGCTGTTTCAGGGAGGTGCACTGCTGAACTGGATGGATATTTATGACAATGTGGCACTTCCATTGCGGGAAAAAACAAGTTTGAGTGAAATTGAGATCCGGGAACGAGTCATGAATATTCTGGAATTTCTGGAATTGAAAGGAGCGATCCACAAGATGCCCTCGGAAATTTCAGGCGGGATGGTCAAACGGGCAGGACTTGCCCGGGCGGTGGTCTGTGAACCGAAGATCATGCTGTATGACGAACCGACTTCAGGTTTGGATCCGGTCATGTCCAGAAAAATCGATTCTCTGGTGGAACTGTTGAAACAACGTTACGGCATGACCTCTGTCATGGTCACACATGATCTGGTCAGTGCAGTCAATATAGGCGATAAGATTGCCATGCTCGCCGAGGGGAAAGTTGTTGAATACGGTACCCCGCAGGAGTTCATGCAAAGTACACACCCGTTGGTCCGGGAATTTATCAATGCACAATTCAATACAGGAAAGAAGGTATTTCATGCATAAAACACCACGCCGTCCCAAATTATTATCACCGGAATTTATTACAGGCTTGTTCTGTCTGGGAGCCTTTATCATTCTTTTTTATTTTACAGTTCTGATCCGGGGAAAAGATATCTTTGACCATCATCACTATCATTATCTTTCCGCCTCCTTTCCTCACGCCAGCACGCTTGCGGTCAATGATAAAGTCAAAGTACTCGGTGTGGAAATGGGTTCGGTCGAATCCATTGAACTGGCGGAAGGCAATGCGTCGATCATAGTGAAAATGAAACTCAGGAAAGAAGTTCCGATCTATGAGGGATATGCGATCAGTATTCAAAGTTCCTCTGTATTCGGCGGAGCATACGTCAATATCAATCCGGGCGATGCCATTCCGGAACGGCGTCTGCCGGCAAGTTCCATGTTCCGCGGTCTGCAGCCGATCGACCTGACAAAAGAAGCCTCGGAATTGATTGCTGCATTCCGGGAAGATGAAAAACATCTCCGGGATTTTCTGATTGAGGGAGGGATCCTTGACAAAATCAAGGATGCTCTCTTCCGGATCGAAGAAAATGCACGGAATCTGAATGTGATCTGCGGAGAAATCCGGGAAGGGAAAGGAACTCTCGGTAAACTCTTTACCGATCCGGCTTTCTATGATGATGCACGGGATGCTTTCTCCGCTCTCGGTTCATTCTCACAGAAATTCGATACGATCCTCAAGGATGTCCAGAGTGGTAAAGGCGCATTCGGATTCCTCCTCAAAGATAAACATGCAGCCGAAGACCTGCATACATTTATCACAGGGATGAATAAACTGGTCAAACGTCTGAATACAGACAAGGGATCGTTGGCAAAACTGATCGAAGATGACGGCAGATTCTTTGAAAATCTCAATTCAGCCATGAGCAATCTCGACCGGATCACTGTCATGATGAGCGACGGCAAAGGAACTCTCGGTAAACTGCTCAAGGATGAAGCATTGTATATGGAAATGACTGCGGCACTGAAAGAATTGCGGACAGCCGTCAATGACTTCCGGGAAATGGCTCCGGTCGCCACTTTCGGCAGTGTCCTGATGGGCGCATTCTGATCAATAGTATTTCACAGAAGAAACTGCAACAGAATGATTTTCTTTCTTATCTTTCAAGGTGAAATTTCTGCCGTCTGACACATAAATCAGAGCGATTCCTTTTTCCGGTTCGACGGGAATTTTTTCCAGATAAGCCGGAATCAGTTCCTGCAATGATCCGGGATATTTTCCATGTTCACTGCGGTATGTTTTCAATGCAAGAGCAGTTGTTCCCATCACAATGGAAAGACGTCCCTTCCCGGCAACCCGACCGAAATCGATATGTTTTTTCAACGCATAAACTTCTGCGGGGATCACTTCACTTTTTTCCAGACGTTCTGCGGTGATCCGGAAATCAGTCAGTACACTCAACGCACGGGCGGCAGAAATTTTTTCTGTCGGCATTCTCATGAAACTCCAGAAACTGGTCACTTTATAATTTTTGCATTTATAAAGATAATAGCCAGCTTCCAAAGGAATCCGGACTTTTCGTGTTTTCATAAAATCAAGCATTTCACGATAGAAGGGAACAAACTCTTTTCCATCGGGTCCCAGAGAAACAAGAACTGCAAACCACGCATTCCGGCATCCGTTCAAGACCAATTCCTGCATGACCCAACGGGAATCATGGAAATAATTCAGTTCGATCTGCACATATTTCCGCAATTCATTCAATGCCTCCGCACTCTTTCCCTGTTCCATAAACAATGCTGTCCTTCCCAGAGTTTTGCGGACATACGAACGGATCACATTGAGTTTGGCGGCATAAAGAACCGGAATTCCTGAACGGGTTGCTTCGATCTGATCATAGAGTTTCAGGATTTTCTGATAGTCTTCCAGAAGTGCCAGTTCCTGCGGAGAATCAAAAAGTTTCCATGTCGCCGCCCGTTTCTGTTCGGTAATCTTCTGATTTGAATTACCGAGCCAGAGATAAGATGTCTCATAAGGCAGTTCATAATCGGGATTGGCTTGATAAAATTGGGCGATTTTTTGATTGTATTCCTGAATTGCATCTGCCACAGTAAAATCCATTTTCTGCTGCACAATGCCGCTTTTTTCAGACTGTTTTACAACATACCCGGAATAAAATTGGGAAATTCCCATCACCACAAAAGCAAGAAACAGCGGAATTTCCAATGTCCATAAATAACGCAGCAGGATCTTGTTTCCGCTGCGTTCCACATCAAGCTCGGAATGCAGAAAAAACAGCATCACTGTAATCACACCGATGATTTGAGTCAACAACAGGATATTGGAATAAAACGCCTGCTGTACTGTTCCGCTGAAACCATACAAGCCGAGGATCACAAAATACAACAGAAAATTTCCGGAGAAAAATACCGCCGACCCCAATACCCCGGCTAAAACCGATGAAAGTGGCTGAATAAAATATTTCTGACTGATAAATCCGAAAACAAATCCGCAGAAAGCCATATAATACAAAATTGTACTGATCAGACGCTCTGAAAAATGGCTGTCCATGACCAGTTCATCCGAAAAAGCAGTGATCAATGCCGACGCCGCCCCCCAGATAATCACCAGCAGACATAATCCGGAATGAAGTTTTCCTGTCAGGTTCCGGGTTGCGATATATACTCCCAGCAACACCGCCGCCAGGATAATGATGATTGTATAGGTCATAACAATTTTTCTCCGGATGATTTATTGTTTTTCCGGTTCAACAGGCTCTTCCAGTTTCTTGATAAACGCATCAAAAGTCTGGCGGATGGACGGATATTCCAACGCCGCCCGTTTCCGGGAAAGATAAAACATGAAATATCCGGCTGGATACATGATCAAAGACAACAATACTTTCGGATTATCCACACAGATTCCCCAGATCACCACACCCAACAGGAGCAGTGCCCAGAACAGAATCAGAATTGTCAGATTGATCGGACGGGCTTCGACTTTGATTTTCGAACCGTTTTTCTCTGCTTCAACAGTTAAATGCAAACGGGGTCTTGCAGAGTTGCGGGTGGTCATGACCGGAGTCAGAATGTACTCTTCTTTATTCTGTTCCAGCACGTATAATGCCTGATTGTTATTCAAATTCATACGCTGCTGCCATGCATCCTGCGTAAAAAAAGAGCGTACACAATATTTATCCAGCATCTCTTTCAACTGTTGCGGAGACAGTTTTGAGTGCAAGGTATATTCGTCGTAAGATTCAAAAAAACATTTTAAAAACATGATCGCTCCCCTGTTTCTGATATAATACCTGATTTTATCTGTTGAATAGGCAATGTACCTCCATTTTGCAGAAAATGCAACAAGATCGCATCTTTTTACTGCAGATAAACGCAAAAATCTTTGATTTTCCTTCGGTTTTGAACTTTACAAGCATCCGATTTGGCTGTATAATATCAGGATATTGTATTTTAGAAACAAGTTTTATTAAAAAGGAAATTAAAATGAGTACGATCAGTTTTCTTATCAACCAATTCTTGAAATTTCTGTTCCTGCTGACACCCTTCTTTGTGCTGTCTATGTTTCTTTCCATGACACAAGGTTGGGGAATCACCCAAAAACGGCGTCTTGCTCTGCGGGTGGGAACAGCAGCTTTTGTGATCTGCACCATTTTGATTTTCTGCGGAAGTTTTATCTTTCAGGCATTTGACATTACTCTGGATGCATTCCGGATCGGAGGAGGAGCGATCCTCTTTCTTTCAGCAGTCGGACTGGTCAACAGCAATGTGACAGATAAAAAAGACAACACCGCCCCCCTGCAGGTTGAGGACAGTTATTCTTCCGCCCAGATTTCCAATATTGCCGTAGTACCTCTGGCGATCCCTGTCACAGTGGGACCCGGCACAATCGGTGCGATGTTGGTTATCGGGGCGGAATCTGCCAATCTTCAGGCGAAATTGCTTTCTCTCGGTGCAGTTGCGATCGCTATGGTCGTATTGACTACGATGTTGTGGGCGGCAACCTGGGTGGAACAGAAACTGGGACATCAGGTCATTGTGATTTTGAGTAAGCTGACAGGTTTGATTCTGGCGGCGATGGCTGCACAGATGATCTTCACCGGTATCAAAAATTTTCTTTAAGATCAAACAGGGAGTAGTTACGTTATGGCAGCATCAGTTACGATCAAAGGAGTTTCCAAATCCTATAAGAAAGGTGTTCCCGTCTTATTGCCGCTGGATCTTGAGATCCATGCCGGTGAATTATTCTTCCTGCTGGGACCCTCCGGCTGCGGCAAATCAACCTTGCTGAGAATCATTGCCGGACTGCTCGAACCATCGGAAGGAAAAATCTTTTTTGATGATACCGATATTACAGCAGTTCCGCCGGAAAAACGGAAAGCGGCAATGGTTTTTCAGAACTATGCTCTCTGGCCGCATCTGACTGTTTTTGAAAACGTGGCTTTCGGGCTCCGGGCAGCACGACTCCCGGAAAAAGAGATCCGGGAAAAAGTCAATGATGCCTTGAAACTGGTTCGCATGGAAGAATTTGCATCCCGTAAGATTCCCTCGCTTTCCGGCGGACAGCAGCAGCGTGTGGCTCTTGCACGGGCAGTGGCAGTTTCTCCGCGGGTACTGCTGCTGGATGAGCCTCTTTCCAATCTGGATGCAAAACTCCGTGACGAAATGCGTATGGAAATCAGCAGAGTTTGCAAAGAACGTTCTCTGACCGCGATCTATGTGACACATGACCGTCGGGAAGCCTTGAGCATGGGCGACCGGATCGCACTGTTGGATAAAGGTGTGATCCAGCAGATCGGATCACCGGTTGAAATCTACCGCCGCCCGCGGAACCGTTTTGCCGCTGCATTCCTGGGCGGTGTCAATTTTGTAACAACGGCACAATTCAAAGGGCAACCGGAAAACAAAACCTTACTGGTCCGTCCGGAAATGATCGAAATCGTCCATACACCAAAAGATGAACATTGTTTTGAAGCGGAATTCCTTTCCGGCACATTCCTCGGGGAACGTTCGGAACTGAAATTCAAAATGAATGACGGAATGATTCTGGATGTTACCGCCTCGGCGTATGAAGATCTCACCCCCGGAAATCGTTATACTTTGCGGGTGTCCCCGGAAAATATCTCTGTATTGGAGGATTGACAAGTGAAAGGACGATTCATTGCAGCATTTCTGCTCCCTGCGGTGGTTCTGACTCTGCCGTTTCTTCTCCGGCGAACAGATAATGCTCTTTCCGATTATCTGGAAGATGCCGATACGTTGGTGATCATCTCAGCACATTCCGAACCGATGAAGTTTGAATGGGAACATAAATTCCGGAAATATTATAAAGAAAAATACAACCGGAATATCATCATTGACTGGCGCGCACCGGGAGGCACATCGGATATTGTCCGTTACATTGCAGACCGTTATGAAGCGGAATTCCGTCATTTCTGGGAATCAGATCCCTCCAATCCGCCGTGGAATGCCAATATTGCATCCGCCTTTGCCAATCCCAATGTTCTCCGGGATCCGAAAGCGGATGAAGAAGCAAAAAATGCACGGAAGAAATTTTTGAACTCCAATGTCGGGATCGGGATCGACCTCTTCGCAGGAGGCGGAACATACGATCAGTCCCGTCATGCAAGAAACGGTTTTGCGGTCGATGGAGGATTACATCAGCGGCATCCGGAATATTTCCGGGATGATGTCATTCCCAGAGAGTTCGGCGGTGATCAGATCTATGAAAAAAATGGTAAATATTACGGAGTATGTCTCTCCAGTTTCGGGATCTGTTACAATGAAGACCGCTTGAAAGATCTCCGGAAATATTCTCTGCCGGGCGTGTCCCCCTCTCCGACAGGAGATTATGCCGTAGCTCCGCCGAAACGTTGGCGTGATCTCGGGAAAGCGGAATATTTCAATGCAGTCATAGCGGCTGATCCGACAAAATCCGGTTCTGCCAATAAATGTTTTGAGATCATTCTCCAGCAGGCAATGCATGAAGCAGTCACTCCGCGTAATGCCCCTAAACCGGATCCGGCAATGCTCGATAACGGATGGGCTGACGGAATGAATCTGATCAAACGGATCATCGCCAATACACGGACGATCACAGACAGTGCCGGCAAGGTGACACGGGATGTTGCTGCCGGTTCCGGTGCGGTCGGTATGGCAATCGACTTTTACGGTCTGACAGAACAGGAATGGAACGCCTTTCAAACAGGAGGAAAACCGGCGATCCGTTATGTCGCTCCGGAAGGCGGCACTTCTGTTTCTGCGGACCCGATCCAGCTGATGCGCGGAGCCCCCAATCTGAAACAGGCTCATGCGTTTCTGGATTTCATCATCGGACAGGAAGGGCAGAAATTGCAGAATTTCAAAGTCGGCACTCCGGGCGGCACAGTCAAATATGCTCTCCGCCGTTCACCTGTCCGCAAAGACCTCTATGCTCCGGAATTCAAAGATTTCCGGGCTGATCCGGATTATTATCCTTATGAAGCGGGACTCTCTTTCATCTATCGCGGCGACTGGACCGGACGTTATTTTTCCATGATCCGGATCTTGATTCGCTGTGTTGCGCTGGATGTGCAGGATGAATTGCGGACTGCATGGAAGGCGATCATTGCAGCCGGAGGTCCGGACAAAGTTCCGGAAGCGTATCGAGTATTCTGCAAACTGCCTTTTGCCTATCATGATGCTCCCAAAGCCGCTGCCGGATTGCGTATTTCCAGAAGCCGGACAGCAGTGGAAGTAGCGGCGATGTGCAGAAAATGGAGTCAGGATGCACGGGATCAATATATCAAAGCGGCTCAACTTGCCGCAGAAGGAAAGTGAGTTATTCTTATGATGAAAATATTAAAATTTATCTGTTTCCTTTTTCTGCTGGTCTTCTTTGCTGTCTTTCTGATCCTTCCGGTCTTTACCGTGATCGAAGAGGGATTGCGTTGGAATCTTTTGAAAGAAGTTTTTGAAAATCAGTTGTATCTTCAGGGATTGTGGAATTCATTCCGGATCGCCGTGGTCACGACCGTGATGGTATTTATCATCTCTCTGCCGCTGGCATTGATTTTTGATAAATATGAATTTGCGGGCAAGTCTCTGTGCAGTCTGGCAATGATGCTGCCGATGATCCTCCCGCCTTTTGTCGGAGCATTGGGATTCCAGCAGATACTGGGGCATTACGGAGTCGTGAATACGATCCTGACAAACTGCGGATTGAACCGTCTTGATTTTCTCGGAGGCGACGGCAGATTCTGGTCTGTCTGTTTCATTATGGCGCTGCACCTTTACCCGATCCTCTATCTGAATCTGGTTACAGCTTTGGGGAATATTGATCCGGCAATGAATGAAGCAGCGGACAATCTGGGAGCAAACAAATGGTATCGTCTCCGCAGGATCACCCTGCCGCTGTTGAAACCGGGGATCCTTGCCGGCGGCAGTATTGTGTTGATCTGGAGTTTTACAGAACTCGGTACGCCGCTGATGTTCGGGTTCACCCGGACAACTGCCGTGCAGATTTTCAACGGGATCACAGAATTGGAAACCAATCCCCTCCCCTACACACTGGTCATTGTGATGCTGGCATTAGCGATCGGGATGTATATTTTTTCCAGAACAGTGCTTGCCACAGATAACAAAGGGATCGCCGCCAAAGGTTCGATGGGCTCTTCGGCAAGACAGGCGACCGGGATCATGCGATTCATTGCACCCGGAGCATTTCTGCTGGTGACATTTTTCGCTGTTCTGCCGCATATTGCCCTGATCCTCACGGCATTCACACGGAACTGGTATGGGACAGTTCTGCCGGAACATCTTACACTGGTTCATTTTGAAAATGCGCTCTCCCACAAAATCGTGCTGCCGAGTATTGTAAACAGTCTGAAATATTCCTCGATCGCCATGCTTTTTGCCCTGGTTGCCGGATTGCTGATCTCTCTGGCGGCAGTCCGTTGGAGATTCCGTTTCTCTTCTGTACTTGATATTCTGGCGATGACACCGCTGGCTGTACCGGGGATCGTGATTGCTTTCGGTTTCCTCGGAATGTCGGTCAAATACAGTTGGGCAAGAGATCTTTTCAATCCGATCGACAACCCACTGATGCTTTTGGCTGCGGCGTATGCGATCCGGCGTCTGCCCTATGTTGTCCGTTCCGTTTCTTCCGGTTTGGAACAGACCCCGGAAGAGTTGGAAAATGCGGCACGGAATCTGGGCTGTGGTCCAGTCCGTGCGTTCTGGAAAATCACCATGCCGCTGATTACAGCGAACTTACTGGTGGGCGGATTATTTGCATTCAGTTTCTCCATGCTGGAAGTTTCCGACTCACTGATCCTGGCTCAGAAAGCAGCCTTCTTCCCAATCACCAAAGCAATCTTTGAACTCTCCCAAATCCTGGGATCCGGTCCGGTCACAGCTTGTGCATTCGGAGTATGGACAATGTTGTTTATGGCTGCCACACTTGCCGCAGCAGGAATTCTGCTGGGACGGAAAATCGGGGCTATTTTCAGAATTTAACAATTTTTCAATAGAAACAGAAAGGATTTATTATGCCGACAATCAAACTTACGACCTCTGTTGTTCTGGAACGGGAAGCAAAGAAAACTCTCTCCATCGAACTGGCAAAAGCGGTTGCGGAAACACTCGGAAAACCGTTGGCTGTCACACAAGCCATTGTGCAGGATGATGAAGTCATCTCTTTCGGCGGCAACTTTGATTCAGATTCAGCATTTATCGTTGTTCTGAGCATCGGAGCATTGAATCAGACAAACTGCAATGCGCTCAGTGCACGTCTTTGTGATCTGATGAAACAGTATGGTGTCGATCCGAAATTCACCTACATCTGTTTCAACGACAAACGGGCGGAAGAATGGGGATGCAACGGTAAAACACTGGCATAAACCGGACTGACTGAAACAACGGTTCAGGAATCATTCAAGAAAGGGTCAGACCGTATGGATTGGGAAAGTATCATCAAACGGGGAGTGGAATCAGATGAGCTGGATTATAAATCGGCTCAGAACTGGAATAAACTCAGTCGGACAGGACGCGCAAAATTTGCACGGCACTGCATGGCTCTCGCCAATACAAAAGGCGGCTATGTGGTGATCGGTGTCTCGGAAGACGCCGCGGGAAAACCCTCTGTCTTTACCGGAATGACAGAAGAGGAATCGCTCTCTTTCGATCCCTCGGAAATAGGAAATTTTGTCAACCGTTTTTCTGACCCTCAAGTGGAATTCACAGTAGAACGTCCGGTTGTGGACGGGAAACAATATGTAGTGTTGGATATCAAACGATTCTCCCAGCTGCCGCATGTCTGTACCGGAGGGTGCGATCATGAATTGCAGCAGGGAGTTTTTTATATCCGTACCACGGATGCCTCCAGCCGTCCGGCTTACCGGGCAAGCGAGATCCATGCCTTGATCCAGCGGGCAATGCGGAACCAACGGGAACTGCTCGGCAGAATGATCCGCGGATTATTGTATGAAAATCATGCAGGAGTCAATCCGGCAGATGAATCCCAGAGCCGTTTTGATGAAGAAATACGTCATTCCCGTGGTTTCTTCCAGAAGTTTATCAATCCGCAAAACAATATTCTTCAACTGGAATTCACGATCCGTCCATCCGAACATATTGCAGAAAGATTTTCTCTTTCCGACCTGAGACTCTATGCGGAAGAAGCCTGTAAATATTATCAGGATGCCCTCTTCATCCGTCCGGCGGAATTGCGCCAGGCATATTTCACCAATGTTTCTCTGCGTTATGCAGATAACTGCAAGGTATGGCAATTCTATAATTCCGGACTCTTTCATTTTCAATATGCAGTCAAGATCCCGGATCAGCTTTCTTACAGTAAACTTTGTGATTTCACCGCAGAGATCATGGATTTTACCGCAGAACTCTATGCTGTTTCCGGATTCAATGAGGAACATCTGAATATACAGCTCATCCTGAATCATACCGAAAATCTGAAACTGCAATTCCCGCATCAGGATGAACAACAGAACGATATGATCTGCCGGATCCCTGAAATCAAAATCACCAAAAATTATTCCGCAGCAGATTTCATTTCCGGTCACTTGGAACACACCGCAACCCTGATCCGCAATATCTGCGAAAGATTCAATGTTTCAGACGGCAAACACAAAGATCTGGAAGAAAGGATCTCGCAACATCTCAATCATCCGGAACAGGATTGAACAAAAATCTTTTTCAGCGGTCTGCTGACATAGTATCATTCGTTTCATAAATCACTAACAAAAAAGGTTCTGTGCCATGAAAAAACTTTTGCTTGCATTCATTGCAGCCATACAGCTGACCATTCTGCTGACAGCGGCTGAACTTGTCACGAAAAAAGCAACAGACAGCAACGGATATTCGTATAATTATGTTGTCAATGATCCCTACAACGGGCGGGAATACACGCTGAAAAACGGTTTGAAAGTTTTTCTTTCCAGAATTCCGGTACAGCCCCGGATCTCTTTCAAAATGATTGTCCGTGCGGGCATGGCTGATTCTCCGGCAGATGCGACCGGACTGGCTCATTATTTTGAACACATGATGTTCAAAGGAACCGATCAGATCGGAGCTTTGGATTATGCCAAAGAAAAGGTTCTGCTGGACAGGATCGAAGAACTTTTTGAAAAACGCCGTAAAACCTCTGATACGGCAGAAAAAGATGCTCTATACAAAGAGATCGACCGTTTATCCAATCAGGCGGCGAAGTTGGCGGCGGCAGGTGAATACAGCAATCTGATCTCTTCGATCGGCGGCACAGGATTGAATGCCTACACAGCCCCGGATCTAACCGCATACGTTGTCAATATTCCCGCTCAGGAACTGGAAAAACTTCTGAAACTGGAATCCGAAAGATTGCGGAATCCGGTCATGCGCCTCTTTCATACAGAGTTGGAAGCGGTCTTTGAAGAATACAACCGCGGCTTGGATAATGACGGCAGACTGTTGTATGAAACCTTATGTCATGGTCTGTATCCCCGTCATCCTTACGGCTGGATCCCACTGATCGGCAAACCGGAACATCTGAAAAATCCCTCCATCACCCGGATCAAGGAATTTTTCAATACCTATTATGTCCCGAACAATATGGCTCTGCTCCTCGCCGGTGATCTTGATTTTGATAAAACGATCCGTATGGTGGATCACTATTTTTCATCCATTCCTGCGGGAAAGATCCATATTCCGGAACGGGAAAAAATCAAAGAACAGCCATTGCAGCAGAACAAGCATCTGACGATCCGTTCACCGCGGGCAGAACAGCTTTATATCGGGTATCGCATCGAACCGGGCAAACAGAATGAACTCTACGGGATCCTCCTTGCCGATCTTCTCGCCAACGGCAGCAGCGGATTGATGGACAGAAATCTGAACCGCCGGCAGAAAGTCCTCGGAGCCGGAGCAGGTTTTGCAGATGGAAAAGATTACTCCATGTTTGTCATGCTTGGACGTCCCCGGGCAGGACAGTCTCTTGATCAGGTTGCAGAGCTTCTGCTTGCGGAACTGCAGAAAGTCGCTCAGGGAAAATTCGCCCCCGAACTGCTGGATGCTGTCATTGTCAATTACCGGAAAAGTATTGTCAAAGGCAGAACCGATCCGGAAAATGCCGCAGGAAATTATCTTGACGCATTTGTCAAGAAAAGAAATTACGCAGAAAATCTGAAACTTCTGAACGATCTTGCCGAAATCAAACCGGAAGATATGAGCCGTTTCGCCCGTTCACTGGGACATTATGTCCGGGTGGATAAAATCACAGGGAAAGCGGATGACAGCGGAAAAGTTGCCAAACCGGCACTGACTCCGGTCGAGACCAATCCGGATAAAATTTCAGAATATGGCAAGGCATTTGCCAAACTGCCCCCCTCCCCGCTGCCGGCGATGGATGTGTTGGATTTCAAAAAAGATTTCTCCATTCTCCCGCTTGGATCATGGGACAAACTCTTTTTCAATAAGAAACTTGCGCCTTCCCATGATACCTTGTTTGACTTGCATCTCTATATCGAAACAGGTTCCGATAATGATCCCTTACTGAGTCTGGCGGTGCAATACCTTGAATTCCTTGGAACAAAACAGTTCTCTGCCGATGAACGCCATTGGAATCTGTTCCGTCATGCTCTGGATATGAGTTTCTTCTGTCATGATCAGCGGAGCGGGATCCAGATCAGCGGTTTTGCCGATAAAATGGATATTGCATTGCAGCAGTTGACAGATTTTCTTGCCAACATGCAGCCGGATGAAAGAGCATGGAAAGCATTTACAGCACGCTATCTCAAACAGAGAAATGATTCCATGAAAAATCAGAATAACAACTTCCGGCATCTGAATTATCTGGTGGCATACGGAAAATCAACAGAAAACAATCCGGCACTATTCAAAAATTCTGTCATCACGGAAGAAAAATTGAAAAAACTTACCGGGGCAGATATGGTTGCCTTGATCCGGAAATACTTCGGACAGAATGGAATGGCTCGTTTGTACGCCTATGCAGGCCCCGCAAATGAAAAACAGGTCACAGATATTTTGCAAAAATATTTTGTCCGTTCCGCAACGATCGCACCCACTCCCCCGCAACGGGAATTCAAACAACTGCCGACAGAGAAAGCACGTATATTTCTGCTCTCTTATGATTCGGCTCAGCTCCTGATCGGGATCCGTACAAGAACAGATCTTTTCAATCTGGCTGAATCCGCTCAAATCATGCTTTTCAATCAATATTTCGGAGCCGGTGGACTCAATGATATCATATTTCAGGAAATGCGGGAATCCAGAAGTCTTGCATATTCTGCTTATGCGATCTATCAGGATGCAATGGAAAAAGACCGTTTCAATCTCTTTGCCGGAATCATCGGAACACAGCCGGATAAATTCCACGAGGCAACCGATACCATGCTCGGACTCTTCCGGAAAACTCCGGTCTATCCGGCAAAAATCGAACTTGCCAGACAGCAGTTGCTGAAAAAAATGACTGCCGCAAAAAATTTCGGTAATCTTGTTGGTATATGGTTCAAAGCGCAGGAAATCGGAGTCGATCATGACTGGCGGCAGGATATCTTTGAAGCTTTGCAGAAACGGAATGTTCAACAGCTCCGCACATTTGCTGAAAAAGAAATCGCAAAACGGATCTATGAAATCTATATCGTCGGTCCGGTCGAAAAATTGGATCGTCAAAAACTGACAAAATACGGGGAAGTGATCGATGTGACCCGGAAAGAAATCTTCGGATTCTGATTCACGATCCACTCATAAAAACGGACACCATACCCGATCCGGTACAGTGTCCGTTTTTTTATTGTTCAGACTCTGTTATTCCACCTGGATCCGGTGAACCATTGCCCGTTCCGATTTCGGCAGAGTGACAGTCAGGACACCATCTTGAGTTTTGGCGGTGATCCCAGTGATATCGACCGCATCCGAAAGCTGGAATGAACGTTTGTAAAGCAAAGGATATCCGGCACGTCTCAAAGTGCTGATCGCTTTGATATACAACACCTTATGATTAACTTCAACAGTCACACTCTTGGAATTGGCTCCGGGAACCTCCAGATAGAGCTGTGCGTCTTTTTCCTCTTCGATCACATCTGCTGCAGGCAGAACTTCATAGTACATTTCATCATTTTTCACTTTTTCATTATCCATGATCTGATCCTCCTTGTTTTGCTTATTCAACTTCTATGTTCCGGGGAGCTTTGACATCTTTCTCCAAACGGGGAATGATAACAGTCAGAACTCCGTCGGCATATTTTGCCTTGGTATCGCCGCCCTGCACTGCGACTGGCAGATGCAGCGTTTCTTCATACGACTCACGGGAACGTTCCCGGCGGATGTAATGTTTTTCTTTCTCTTCATTACAGGTGGACTCACGATGAGCTTTGACTGTAATGAAATCGCCGACTACTTCCACATTAAAATCTTTCGCCTGCGCTCCGGGGAAAGGAAAAGTCACAGTTACATCTTTTTCATGCACTTCCACATCCAGTTTCCCATTTTTCGCAGATGCGATCCACGGAGAGTGAAATTCCGGATAGCCGCTGAAAAAATTCTTCATCATGTCGCTGAATGTTTTCGGCACTTCGATCTGTTCCACATCTCGCTCATTTCGGGTAAGCATACTCATTGTTTTTCCTCCTCCTCTTCAGGTTTCTGTGATCTGCAACCTCCATTGCAAGATTCACACCAAAGACATAGCAAATAACATGCCAACTTTTTCAGAAAGCCTGAAAACAAGCGAAAAACAACAATAACAGGTGTGACAGGTTGTCACAGTCAGGAAAGAGTCAATGAGACAGTTCTGTTGTTCACGCGGTGGGATACAAGTCTTTCCACGGAGCAACAGAAACAGTTTTATCTTGATGATATACAACGATTTCCGATTTATTTTCCCAGGCAGGAAGGATCATTGTAACAGAACCATTATCATATTGAAATCTGTGCCATTCATGAAAATGTCCGGCAAAAATCAGTGAACCGGCGGATAAATCCGGCTGACAACTGTATTCTTCAATTGCACGGACAGGCAACTGACGTTTGTATTCAAGATTTGTATTTTTCAATTTTCTGCGAACCAGATCGGAACAATGCGGTCCGATGGAACAGGCAAAAAGTTTCAGCAGAAAACGGGTGAATGGATTCCGGATCAGACAGCGCAGCAACAGATAATTCCGGTCAGCACGATTGATCAAATCACCATGAATAAAATGCAGATTCTCTGTTTTACAATATCCGCGATTGCTGGTCCAACTGAATGCATCCTGATATTTCTCCCGAATGTAAAATTCATGATTGCCTTCAATGAAACCGATTTCAAAACGTGTACGGTTTCGCCGGCACCAATCTATAAAATGCAGATGACCAAAGGATTCATAACCATCCAGAGCGATCCATAATTCAAAAATATCTCCCAGAAAAATCACAGAACCCGGCGGATTTTTTTCAATCTGCTCCAACATCGCAAAAAAATCGCTCTCTCTGTCCGAATGAGAACGGATATGACAATCTGCGATCAATATGCAATCTGTATTTTTCATCGTGAAAAAACTGTCCTTTTTATTTTAAAACAGTAATATAGCATCAGATCGCTTATTTGCAATACCTCTTTGACGCTCCGGATTTATAATCAAGGAGGAAAAAATATATGGGACTGAAATTTAATGAAAAACAGAAATCAGCATGGAGACAACTGACAACAGACAACAAGACTCGTTTTCTTTTCGATGGCGGCTCCCGTTCCGGAAAAACAGCCTTGATCACAGAATATCTGATCCGCAGAGCATTGCATTATCCCAATTCAAGACAACTGGCTGCCCGGAAATTCCGCAATCACGCAAAGGCTTCTTTGTGGAATGATACACTGAGACGATACGTTTCAAAACAACTCCCATCAGGAATATGCCGTTTCCTGGAAGGAGAATTGATCCTCCGCTTTTATAACGGTTCTGAAATCATTGTGGGGGGTCTTGATGACGCCGAACGGATGGAAAAAATCCTCGGGAATGAATATATCACGGTCTTTCTCAATGAGGCAACACAACTCTCTTATGAGGCAATGCAGATGGCAGCAACACGACTGGCACAGGTCGTCTGTGATAAAAATGGAAAACAGGCTGTTCCGAAACTGATTCTTGACTGCAATCCCCGCGGTCCGCGTCATTGGCTGCACTATGTCGGAGTCCGCCATGTTGATCCCTCTACAGGAAAACCTCTTACAGATGCAGAAAACTGGTGCAGGATCAACTGGAGTGCATACGATAATCGCGCAAATCTGCCGGCAGAATACCTCACAGCTCTGGAGGCTCTCCCGGAAATCATGAAAGAAAGAATGTTGAACGGGGTCTGGCGGGATAATCAGGGTGCAGTTTATGACGACTTTGATGAAGAGCTCCACACCATTCAACCTTTTAAGATCCCCACGGAATGGAGACGCTTCAGAGCAGTCGATTTCGGGTTCACGAATCCCTTTGTCTGTCTGTGGGGCGCACTGGATCCGGATGACAGACTTTATATTTACCGGGAACATTATCAGGCGGGAGTCAGAACTGCGGAACACGCCAGAACGATTCTGCAACTTTCCGGAAATGAACGCTATCTTTTCACAACTGCCGACCATGATGCAGGCGAAAGAGCAGAACTGACAGCCGCAGGGATCCATACAGAAGCAGCCAGAAAAAATGTAACCGCCGGAATACAATGTGTCAAAAACCGTCTTGCAAAACAAGCGGATGGAAAACCGAGACTCTATTTTTTCAATGATCTGAAAAACACACTCTCCGAAATTTATGACTACCGCTGGATCACCGGAAATGATACTGTCAATGCCAAAGAAGAACCCCTCAAACTCAACGATCACGCCATGGACGCATTACGTTATATGGTCATGGCATTAGAACATCTGCCCGATAAAAATTTCCGTTCGTACACACTGGAAAATCCAAAAAACAGCCGGTGGGAATAAAAAAACAGGGATCCTCTTTTTCTTCAGAGCATCCCTGTTTTTTTATAAGTTGAATTTCAGTTTCGTTTATGCGATCATTCCTTTGTTCTTGTCTTCCGCAAGGACTGAATCAGCGTCAAGCGAAGCTGCAAGATTGTCAGTAAGAGAATCTTGTGCGGCATTGCCGAACAACGTGATCGTATCGTTGTAAGCGCAAAGATCATCGGTCAGATTGCCATTGACGGCTTCGCTGAACCCGCTGAGATCAGAGGAATCTGTTCCCTTTTCCCAACCGGCGAGGAGATCAGCATCGACATCATTGTTGGAAGAGGTCGATGCAATTTTTGTCACTGTCGCACTGGTGGTTGCTGTCAGACCGACATTGTCAGTAGCCCGGAAATAAATCGTGCCGTTATAGTTCATATTGACACAACTTCCGGTGTACCATTTGCTGTTGTCATAGCTGTATTCAACCGTTTTGATTCCGCTGCCGTAATCGGTCGCCTGAACAGAAACAGTTGCTGTTCCATTGAGCCGTGTGGTCGGAATTCCGAGAACTTTCAATTCCGGAGCACGCTGGTCAACCTTATCCATTGTGGCAGATTTGATAACGCTGTTGCCTGCCTGATCGGTCGCACGGAAATAAATCGTACCGTTATACCCCATTTTCACGGAATTTCCGGAAGCCCAATTTTTATTATCGTAGCTATACTCAATATTCTTTACCCCGCTGCCCCAATCAGAAGCCTGTGCGGTAAAGTAAACAGATCCCAAAGTCCAGCCATCATATCCTTTGGTTACAGTCAAACTCGGAGCAGACTTATCAACCTTATTGACCGTTGCACTGGTGGTGGAAACATTGCCTGCCATATCGGTTGCACGGAAATAGACTGTACCGTTGTACCCCATATCCAATGTACTGCCGACAGCCCAATTCTTATAGTCATAACTGTACTCGATCTTTTTCAAGCCGCTCTGCCAATCCG
>JAGCNI010000131.1 GCA_017646015.1 Lentisphaeria bacterium | reverse complement strand
TGATTTATTAAATATTTAATCTTTTATTGAATTTCTTTTTAGATTTGATATTTAATCTGGATTTTATCTTTATTTTGTGTCTGCCATGATTTATTTTTTGGATTAAATATTTAATCTATAATACTGTTGCATTCTGTTAATCTTATTGCGGATCACAATTAAAATACAAACTCTTTTTTTGGAATCTGCATTGTTTTTCATGATTTGATCCAGTGCAGATTTTTTTTCTTTTCTGATAAATCGAAATTCATTCTTTGGTGTCTCTGACAGCGATTCTTTCTTTATGTGATATAATTCCCGGGTTGGCTCTTAAAATCGTTTTACGCGGCTCTTTCCAACGTCGCATAATATATATTATGTTAAATTGAGAATAGGGGATGTGGATTTCTTTTTATAGCGTAATATCCTTATATATAATGAATAACAAATTATTTTATTTTGAATGTTAATAACTCATCAATAACTTTTATTGATTTTTCTCATTGTAACGCGTCAGGAGTCTCATCCCCGTTTTTTGGGAGAATTGGCAAAATGCACTCAGAGCGGTCTGCTTTTTCTGGTTCTTGAATGAAGAATTGAAAAATTAAAAATGATAAAAAACGGGTAGGGTATGAAATGATATTTTGAGAAAGTTCCGACAGCGGGAAAGGAAGATCCGGCACGATGAAAACCGAGAAAAACTTTCCTGTGAAATACGCTTTTTTAAGGAACTTAATTTGCAATCCGCTTTCCAATGGATTATATTGTGGACACTCAATAATCAATTAAACAAGGAGGATTTCAAGATGTACGATCAAAATGCTTATGAAGTCAGCTCTTCCAAAAAAGCGTTGGCTGCCTGTATTGTAAATGTTTACTGGTGGATGACATTTGCGTTGTTTATCAGTGCACTTGCCGCCTGGATGGTTGGAACATCCGAAAAACTGGCTCGGATCTTTATTGGCAATCAACCAGTATTCTTTCTGCTGATCATTGCTGAATTTGTCTTGGTTATGGCGATTTCCGCAGGGATCAACAAGATGTCTGCCTCAACTGCCACAGCCTTATTTATATTATATGCGGCGATGAACGGACTGACATTATCCGTGATTTTCCTCACCTACTCCATGAATGCGATCATGGTCACATTTGCAGTCACTGGCGGGACTTTTGCTGCAATGGCTGCCATCGGTTCTGTGACACAAAAAGATCTCACCAGTTTGGGAAATCTCCTTTTCATGGCTTTGATCGGCTTGATCATTGCTTCCATTGTCAATCTGTTCTGGTCTAATGGAACTCTTTATACGATCTGCACTTACGCAGGGGTCCTCATCTTTGTCGGTCTGACAGCTTATGATGCCAACAAGATCAAACAGATGTATCTCAATGCCGGTACAGACAATGAAGAAATGGTTCGCAAGATTGCAGTTATCGGAGCTCTTTCACTCTATCTGGATTTCATCAATCTTTTCCTCTACCTGCTCCGTATTTTCGGACGCCGCGACTGAGAAAGATTTTGATTCTGTGGGAGTTCTGAAAATATGAAAGCCGCCCTGCCCGAGATTGAAAAACATTTTCTGCAAAAACTTTTTGCAGGAAACTGTCGTGACCCCCATGCGGTGCTTGGTATGCACACGATTGGGAATGTCACTGTGATCCGGGTTTATGATCCGGCGGCAGCAGATATTTTTATCCGGGCAAACGGCAAACGCTCTGCCATGTTCAGAACGTATGCCGGTTTTTATGAACTGCCCTTCCCCGGGATCCGGGATCATTTCAACTATGAAGTCGAGCATCATTATCCTGACGGTTCGGTATTTATTGCGGAAGATCCTTATCATTTTATGCCGGGGATCGGAGAAATGGATCTTTACCTTTTCAACGAGGGTAAACATCATTATATATATAATGTATTAGGGGCTCACTTCCACAAAATGGGAGAAACACCGGGGGTTCTTTTTGCTGTTTGGGCTCCGAATGCACAAAGGGTTTCTGTTGTAGGGGACTTCAACGGTTGGGATGGACGGCGTCATATGATGCGTCTGTTGGGAAATTCCGGAGTCTGGGAGCTTTTTATTCCTGGATTGTGTGTCGGTGATCTCTATAAATTTGAGGTTCAGACCTGTTCCGGAAAACTTGTTCAAAAACTGGATCCCTATGCACAAGCGACCGAATTACGCCCGAAAAATGCGGGAAAAGTCCCCTCCCCTACCCTGATTGAGTGGACAGATCACTCTTGGATGCAGACCCGATCTCAGCAGAATATTCAGGAAAGGCCTGTTTCCATTTACGAAGTACATTTGGGTTCCTGGGGTGGTCCGGGGATTCCCAAACAGGAAAAAGGAGTCTTTCCAAATTACCGGGAACTGGCTCACGCACTGGCGGATTATGTTGTGGAGCTGGGTTATACCCATATCGAACTTCTGCCGATCACAGAACATCCGCTGGATGAATCATGGGGCTATCAGGTCACAGGTTTTTATGCTCCGACCGCCCGTTATGGTTCTCCGGAAGACTTTGCATATTTTGTAAACCACTTGCACAACAACGGGATCGGTGTCATAATGGACTGGGTTCCCGCTCATTTTCCGAAAGATGAATTTTCTCTCGGACGTTTTGATGGTACATCCTTGTATGAACATGCCGATCCGCGGCAGGGAGAACAGCCGGACTGGGGGACTTATGTTTTCAATTTCGGCAGAAATGAAGTCCGGAATTTTCTGATCGGCAGCGCACTCTATTGGTTAGATCGTTTTCATGTCGATGGTCTCCGGGTAGATGCTGTGGCATCCATGCTGTATTTGAATTATTCCCGGAAAGAGGGGGAATGGATTCCCAATAAATTAGGCGGAAATGAAAACCTTGAAGCCGTAGATTTTTTAGTTAGTCTAAACAAACTTTCTCATGAATTATATCCGGGTTCGATGATGATTGCCGAAGAATCGACCTCCTGGCCCGGAGTCTCCAAACCGGCATATCTGGGAGGACTCGGTTTTACATTCAAGTGGAATATGGGCTGGATGCATGACACTTTGGAATACTATTCCATGGATCCGGTCTTCCGCAGTTATCACCATTCAAAAATGACCTTCTCCCTGCTCTATGCGTTTTCAGAAAATTTTGTTCTGCCCCTGAGTCATGATGAAGTTGTCCACGGGAAACGTTCTCTTCTGAACAGGATGCCGGGAGATTATGAACAGAAATTTGCCAATCTGCGGGCACTGTATGCCGGAATGATCACTCATCCCGGGAAAAAATTGTTATTCATGGGCGGAGAATTTGCCCAGTGGATCGAATGGAATTGTTTGCAGCCGTTGGATTGGCATTTGCTGGAATATCCGCGTCATGCGGAAATGAAACAACTTTCAGCCGCTTTGAATCATCTTTACCGGGAACAACCGGCACTCTGGGAAGATGATTTTTCCCGGGATGGATTTGAATGGATCGACTGCGAAGATTGTAAACAGTCAGTTCTTTCCTACATCCGCTGGAATAAAAAACATGATGAAGCCATTGTCGTGATCCTGAATCTGACTCCGACAGTACGGGATGATTTTATGATCGGAGTTCCATTCCGCGGAGCATGGCAGGAAATTCTGAATACAGATGAACTCCGTTTCGGCGGAACCGGAGTGACCAATCCGGGATCACTGCATACAATTGACGGAAAATATCACAACAGGGAACAGCATATTCATTTGCGTTTACCCTGGCTCGGTGCAGTTCTATTAAAATATACAGGAAAAGATAAGAAATGAAATATTTGCGTTTAGACAGTGTCGGCGGTGCAGCCGGCGATATGATCCTTGCCGCTCTTACCGGACTTGGAGCTGATTTAAAGTTGATTGAAAAAACATTGCAGGATGCTGTTGATGAAGATCAGTTTGTAATTGAAACGACCCCTTTTTCCGATTCCGGTCTGAATGGGCTGAAACTGAATGTCCGGATCACCCATGCCTCCGGGAAAGAACGTGGTCTGCATGAAATTGAAGAGATCATCGACCGTTCTGCCATGCCGGAGGCGGCAAAAGAATTGGCTCATAAAGTCTTCCATCATCTTGCTCATGCAGAAGCTGCAGTCCATGGATGTCATCATCACCATATCCATTTTCATGAAGTCGGTGCGGTTGACTCCATTGTGGATATTCTCGGTTCCTGTTTTGCCTTTGTCCAATTGGGGATCGATGCCGTAACTTTCGGGGTTCTTCCGGAGGGTACCGGCACATTCCGCTGCCGTCACGGGATTTATCCAATCCCGGCTCCGGCGACCATGAATCTGTTGAAAGGAATCAGAATCGAACAAACGGATGAACCTTTTGAGATGATTACTCCCACCGGAGCGGCATTGTTGACCTCGTTTCCCGGTGGACAGGGGCTTACTCTGAACGGAACAGTTCTCTGTAACGCCAACTCTTTCGGCAGTAGAAAGTTGAATGGTCGCCCCAATGTCTTACGGGCATCGCTCCTCGAATCAACAGCAGAAAATAAACCGCTCTGGCAGTTGGAAAATTGTATCGAGCTGGAATCAAATCTGGATGATATTTCTGCGGAAACTGCGGGCGTTATTGCTGCGGAACTCTTCCGGAAAGGTGCTCTGGATGTGTGGATGATCCCGTGTGTTATGAAAAAACAGAGGCCGGGATTTGTTTTCCATGTACTGTGCAAGATGGAAGATTCCAAACGTTTTACGGAATATCTTTTCCGGGAAAGCGGCACATTGGGGATCCGGATCAGAGAAATCCAGCGTCAGGTCCTGAAAAGAGATTTCACCGAAGCTGAGGTCTGCGGTAAAAAAATTCGCATCAAAAACAGCTATCTCGGAGATGAACAACTTTCCTCAAAACCGGAATCCGATGATTGTGTCTCTGTTGCCGCTGAAACAGGACTGACTTATCACGAAATACAACAACTGGCGATACAGGCTGTTCAGAAAAAATGAATATCCGCCCCTGGCAAAATCTCTATATCCATGTGCCATTTTGTGCCGGAAAATGCGATTATTGTGCATTTTATTCTGAGGAACAGAACGGGATTTGATGCGTCCATGGTTGAACAAAATCAAATCGGAATTGGAAAAACTCACAGAAAATCCTCCTTTCCATACTGTATATATCGGAGGTGGTACTCCCACTTTGATGGATCCGGAAATGTTGACAGAGTTGTTTAGCACGATCAGAAAACAGGTCCCTCTGCAAATCGATGCAGAAATCTCGATCGAATGTAATCCGGAAACCATGACAACGGAAAAAGCTCAGATCCTCGGGAATTCTGTAAATCGTGTCAGTCTGGGCATACAGTCTTTTTCTCCTGTCGCACGGGAACGGATCGGACGCAGAGGTGATCCGGAAAAAATTTTTGAAGCAGTTTCTTTATTAAGGACTTACGGAATCCGGAACATCGGTTGTGATCTGATCTATGCCCTGCCCTGTCAGACGATTCCGGAATGGGAAGAGGAACTGCGGCAGGCTCTTGCGCTGGAAATCAATCATCTTTCTGCCTATTCCTTGAGTGTGGAAGAGGGAACTCCGCTGGCTCTGCGTTATCAGGAAAATCATGAAACAGATGATTTGAGTTTTGAAATGGAAAAATCAACCCGCCGGATTTTACAGGATGCCGGCTTGTCCCGTTATGAAATTTCCAATTATGCCAAAACAGGATTTTCATGTCAGCACAACACAAATGTATGGTATGGAGAAACGTATCTCGGACTTGGACCTTCAGCATGTTCTTTCAACGGTGTTGATCGTTTCACACAATCCCTCCCGATCAGAAAATGGCTTGAGGGGGAAGCACCTGTCTATGACCGGATCAGTGAGTTGGAACGATTGGGGGAAATTTTCATCATGGGACTGAGAACTGTCAATGGATGGAAAATTTCAGATTTTGAAAAAATTGCAGAAAAATCGCCATTAAAAATTTGGAATCAACAACTTGCATCACTGGAAACAAAAGGTTGGCTTGTCATGACTGATGACAGGATCGCATTATCCACCGCCGGTCTTGATTTCTGGAATGAAGCAGCAATGGAAATATTATGACAACACAAGAAACAGAACGTGATCACTGGTTGAATCTACCCGATCCGGAACTTCTGAAAGAGTGCGATCAGGAAAGTTGCCGATCCCGCGGAAAAGGCGGACAAAAAGTCAATAAAACATCTGTCGCGATCCGGCTGACTCACCGTTTCAGCGGAATCAGTGCGGAAGATGATTCCAGTCGGAGCCAACACGAAAACAGACTTCATGCTCTTCATAAACTCCGTCATAACATAGCATTACAAATACGGAAAGAATTTTCTCAGGATTCGGTATTTCAAATGGAGCCTGCCCCTGCCCTGTCCAATCATCAGCGATACAGCCTTTGGCTGGCAACAGTATTGGATTGTCTTGCAGCAAACAACTGGGATCCGAAAGAAACCGCCTTGCAGTTGAATACGACCCGAACACATCTTCTGCATCTGCTTTTCCGGGATTCCGCAGCATGGCAATATATCAACATACAACGAACCCAATCCGGACTTTATCTTTTGAAAGGAAATTAAAATATGAAAGTTTCAATCGTCAATCTGACACTCAACGCGGATGGACTTTCCCACATGATCGACAGTGAACTGCATCCGTTCATTGCCGCCTATTGCGGTGTAAAACAAACAGACGTAATCTCTTACAAAATCAGCAAACGAAGCGTCGATGCCCGGAAGAAACCGGAAGTCCGTCTTGTATATACCCTGACTGCCGACCTGGCAGATTCGGCACGGCCGAAACGGGATATTGAGTATGCTGCGGAAGAATTCCCCATTGCTCCGCCCCGCTTTGAATACAAAAAAGTTCCGCTTCATCCTGTAATCATCGGCTCCGGCCCTGCCGGATTATTCTGCGGATTGATCCTTGCCATGGCTGGATGCAAACCGCTGATTCTTGATCGTGGCAGAGATGTGGACCGCCGCAGGATGGATATTCAGACATTCTTCAATACCAGAGAGTTGAATGAAGAAAGTAATCTTCTCTTCGGCGAAGGAGGAGCAGGAACATGGTCCGATGGAAAACTTTTCACCCGAATCCGTGACCCGCGTATCCAGTTTGTATTGAACGAATTCATTGCAGCCGGAGCCCCGGAAGCAATCGGTTATTACAGTCATCCACATCTCGGTTCCGATAAATTACCGGATCTGATTGCCAATATCCGCAACAAAATCATCGCACTGGGTGGAACTTTCCGTTGGGATGCAACAGTGAAAGAACTTGCTGTAAAAAACGGGATCTGCACAGGAGTTTATCTTGCGGATAACGAATTGATCGAAGCCCCCATGGTCATTGCCGCCTGCGGACACAGTGCCAGAGATCTGATTCTTTCCATGACCCGTGCAGGAGCAGGATTCACTATGAAAGGGTTCCAGATGGGATGCCGTATTGAACATCCGCAGGACTTCATCAACTGGTTCCAGTTCGGCAATCAGAAAACCAATCCGGCTCTCGGCAGTGCTGAATATAATATGGTCTCCCACCCTACCTCCGATAAATCCATCGAGGGAGCCACAACATTCTGTATGTGTCCCGGAGGTGAGATCATTCCGGCAACACCGACCGCAAAACGCCTATGTACCAATGGAATGAGTAATGCCGCACGTTCCGGTAAATTTGCCAATGCTGCCATCGTCACCAATATTCCGCCGGATGTTTTTGACACTCCAGAAGATGCGTATGCGGCTCTGGATCTGATCGAAAAACGTGCATTCATTGCAGGCGGCAATAATTATGATTGTCCGGCTCAACGGGCAAGTGATTTTGTAAAAAAATGCACCGGTAAAATACCATCCAAAACCTCCTGGCCCTTTGGTTTGCGGTCTTACCGTGTGGATAAACTTTTCCCGGAAGCTGTCTCGGATGCACTTACAAGAGCCCTGCTCCACTTTGACAGAAATGCTCCCGGCTATATCCGTTGGGGTACCATGCTCGGTGTTGAAACTCGTGTATCCAGTCCGGTTCGTTTTCTGCGTGATCCGGAAAC
>JAGCNI010000130.1 GCA_017646015.1 Lentisphaeria bacterium | reverse complement strand
CTTCTTTCAAGCTCGTTTTCTCAAACTCACCAGCGAAGCGTATGCGGATATAATTTAGCACCAATTTTCGTTTTGTCAAGTGATTTTCTCAACTTTTTCAAAACTTTTTTTTGAGCACCGCTTCTTTCAGGTTCGTTTCTCAACTCACCAGCGAAGCGCATGGGTCTGTAATTTAGCACCATTTTTTATTTTGTCAAGCCGCTTTCCAAACTTTCTCAAAAGTTTTTTCAAGCAACACATCCGCTATCAGCGGCAACGGGTGCACAATTTAGCATACAATCAACATTTGTCAAGGGAGAATCTGAAGTTTTTTCGTTTTTTTTGAAGCACAAAGAAGTACGGTGGAGGAGAAACGGATGGGACAATAGGAGCAGCGGGAAGAAATTGGATCGATCTATAAATTACAGTTCTACTATTTATATTATAATTAGGGGTAAGAATTCGATTTAGCTGATTTTCGCCAGATACTTATATTATTTTATAGATTCTAAGGCACCTCAAAGAAATAGACTTTGCGATAAAAAACAGGGGATCTTACAGGAAGATCCCCATTCAGCAAATTAAATATCAAGTAAATCCCTCGGGTTACATTCCAAAACCTGCGCATATTTTTTTGCTGTCCGGATTGTTTTGATTCCGCGCTGTTCAGTTTGCCATACAGTCGATCTTGCGACCTTGACTCTTCTGGCCAGTTCAGCCTGAGTGATACCTTTTTTCTCTCTGATGATCTGCAATTGTGTCATTTTTATATTTCCTTAATAACCTAATTATTGTTAAAATAACCACATTCAGATTAAATTCAAATAAAATACGTAAAAAAGATGCAAAAAAAATTATTTTTTTATAGAAACAGCATATTTGTATGAAAAAAGACTAACAGTTTTCGGATTCAGATAATGCAATAAGATTTTATTTGTGTGAAACGGATGTGCAACTCAACACTGATTTGCCTATTTTATATACGCTGAAATCATACACTAAATGAAAAAAAATTATCCCAACAAGAGCAGGAGTAAAAGAACCTCGTTTGCTTTATCCAGCGACAATAATGGAAATCTATTAAAAATATTGCAAAATCACAGGATACATACTATATTAATTATTGATCTTGTTATCAGAAGCTAAAACAGAAGGGAATAAAAGATGTCCGAAAAAGAAGATTTGAAACAAAAGATATTTTGGCAAATTGATAAAAATGCCCAAAAACTGATTGAATTGGGAAAAATGATTTGGAATCATCCGGAGCCTGGCTATTATGAGTTCAAAACAGCCGCCCGTATCAAAGAAATTTTCGACAGTATCGCACTTCCCACTCAAGCAGGTCTTGCACGAACAGGAATCCGTGCGGATCTCTCCATGAAACGTCCCGGTCCGCATATTGCAATTCTCGGTGAATTGGACGCCTTGATCATGCCGGAACATCCCCAAGCGGATCCGGTATATAAATCAGCCCACGCCTGTGGACACAACATGCAGCTCACTGCACTTGCAGGAGCTGCGCTCGGACTTGGCGGAGTACCGGAAGTGAGAGAAAAATTATCCGGTCTGATTGCTTTTATTGCATGTCCCGCGGAAGAGTGCAAAATTGATTTTCCAGATGAGAGCATCAAATATCTCGGAGGGAAAGCAGAATTGATACGGCGTGGTGTATTTGATGACATACAGATATCTTTCATGACCCATGCGGGAGGATCTTACGGTGCGGCACAATGCAGTAATGGATTTGTAATGAAAGAGGTGATTTTTCTGGGGAAAGCCGCACATGCGGGACGTCCTTCCAGCGGGGTGAATGCATTATCTGCAGCCCGAACGGCACTGAATGCGCTGGATTCACAGCGTGATACTTTTCAAGATCAAGACTGTGTCCGGATCCATGGTATTATCAAAAACGGCGGTTATGTTGTAAATATTGTTCCGGAAAAGGTTGAGCTGGAATATCAGATCCGGGCAATGACTCCGGACGCGATCCGCGATGCCAACAAGAAATTCGACAGATCCATGAAGGGAGCAGCAATGGCTTTCGGAGTAGATGTTCAGATCAAAACCTATGCGGGATATATGCCGCTTTACAATGAACCGGAACTGTTAAAGATCCATAAAAACAATTTATTTACACAACGCCCTGGAACTGAATTTATCGATTTCGGCAAGAGAACCTCGTCCACAGATATGGGTGATGTTTCTGCAATCATGCCGGCAATCCATCCATACGCCGGCGGTTGGGAAGGAGTCGGACACACACCTGATTATCATTGGAAAGATGACCGTGAAACATTTGTGGAACCGGCAAAGGTGCTTGCTGCCAATGCAGTGGATCTGTTATACGGGGATGCGGAAACTGCGCAGAAAATCGCAAAAATCAAACCGAGATTTACCAAAACGGAATATCTGGCATTTCTCGACACATTCAATCGTGAAGAATACTTCAGCAGTTCAGGAAAGGAGTAAAACAGTAGGATTTTTTTATTTTCCGGTTGAAAAAACTCTGATTGATGATAGGTTATATGACAATACCTCAAATAACTAAAAGGAGAAAATATAATGTTTATGGAAGAATCTTTCCGTTGGTATGGACCGAAAGATCCGGTATCACTTCAGTATGTGCGTCAGACAGGAGCCAAAGGAGTTGTCAGTTCTCTGCATCATATTCCTTATGGAGAAGTCTGGACAGTTGAAGAGATCATGAAGCACAAAAAAATGATCGAAGATGCCGGTTTGATCTGGAATGTGGTTGAAAGTCTGCCGGTTCATGAAGACATCAAAGTTCGCTCAGGCAAATGCGATGAGTATATTGAAAACTACAAGATCTCACTTCGCAACCTCGGCAAATGCGGTGTGAAAGTCATCACTTATAACTTTATGCCGGTTCTGGACTGGATCCGTACAGACCTGCGTTACAAACTGCCGGACGGATCTGAAGCATTGTTCTTCAACCAAAAAGAATTTGCTGCTTTTGAAATCTTCATTCTGCAACGGGAAGGAGCCGAAAAAGATTATGCTCCGGAAATGGTACAGAAAGCCAAAGCATATTATGACTCCATGACACAGGAACAGCGTGACACCCTCACCCGCGGGATCATTGACAACTTCCCCGGATTCAAAGGTGTGACCCTCGAAGATATCCGCGCCATGCTTGCACGCTATGCAAAAGTTTCCCGCGAAGAACTGACCGCCAACCTGAAACACTTCCTTTCTGAAGTTGTTCCGGTCGCACAGGAAGCCGGCTGCATCATGACAATCCATCCGGATGATCCCCCGCGCTCCATCCTCGGTCTGCCCCGTATTTTCAGCACCCAGGAAGATGTTAAAAATCTTTTGGAAATGGTCGATAATCCTGCAAACGGAATCTGTTTCTGCGCCGGAAGTTTCAGCGGCAGACAGGATAACAATATTGTGGAAATGTTCAAAGCCTGTGCTCCCCGGGTCGGATTCATTCACCTCCGCAGCACACAGCATGACAGTGAAGGCAACTTCTTTGAAGCCAACCATTTGGAAGGTTGCGTCGATATGTACGGCTTGGTCAAAGCAATCATTGAAGAACAACTCCGCCGCAAAAAAGAAGGCAGAGCCGACTGGCAGATCCCGTTCCGTCCGGACCATGGTCATACCATGCTGGACGATTTGGCAAAACCGCCCTGCCCCAATCCCGGTTACACAGCGATCGGCAGATTGAAAGGTCTTGCTGAGATCCGCGGGCTTGAACTCGGAATCATCAAATCCCTCTATCCCGAAGCTCTCGCCTGATCATTCTCTGTAAGTTCAGCAAAGCACATTGCTGCGGCACAGTTCCGTATGCAATGTGCTTTTTTTATATCGACATTCTGAAAAAACCGGCTGAATCGTTCTCACTATTTTTTGAAACGATTTGAAACCTTTTTTCGATTGCAAAAAAGAAATCATGCGTTTATATTAAGTTGCATAAATCAAAATATCAACAGAAAAATCAAGCTGTTACAAACATGGATTTCAAAAGATGAAAACAATTACTCATAGAGTTGAATTTTGCGTCGTCGGTGGAGGTCTTGCCGGAATATGCGCTGCCATTTCAGCGGCACGCCATGGAATCAAAACATTGATCATTCAGGATCGTCCTGTTTTCGGTGGGAATTCCTCCAGTGAGATCCGGATGTGGGTCTGCGGATCACCTCATCTGCTGGAAACAGGCTTGGTCGAAGAGTTCCGGTTGGAAAATCTCTATCGCAACACCTATCCGAATTATCAGGTGTGGGACTCGATCCTTTTTGAAAAAGTACGGTTCCAGAAAAATCTGATATCACTTCTGAATACCACATGTAACGAGGCTGTCACCAAAGACGGACGAATCCAATCGGTCAAAGCATGGCAGCTTACCACTGAAACGTATCATATTGTGGAAGCGGAAATTTTTGCAGACTGTTCGGGTGACAGTATTCTTGCGCCGCTGACCGGAGCAGATTTCAGGATCGGACGGGAAGCCAAAGCTGAATTCGGAGAAACTCTTGCCCAGAATGAAGCAGATAATAAAACAATGGGGCTGAGCTGTCTGATCCAGGCAAGAGAAACAGACCGTCCGCATAAATTCATCCCTCCGGCATGGGCGCACAAGTATCCGACAGCAGAATCCCTGCCGCCGAACCGGTATTACGATCTCGATATCAAAACTCAAAATTTCTGGTATCTTGAGCTCGGCGGGAACCGGGATTCGATTGGAGATGCCGAAGAAATCCGCGATGAATTGCTGAAAACCGCATTCGGGCTGTGGGATCATATCAAAAATCACAGCCAATTCAATGTCGAAAACTGGGTGCTCGACTGGGTCGGTTTTCTGCCGGGCAAACGGGAAAGCAGACGTATGATGGGGGATTACATTCTGACCGAAAAAGATGTGCTCTCTTCAACTGTTTTCGATGATGTTGTTGCCTACGGCGGCTGGCCTGTGGATGATCATCATCCGGATGGTTTTGAACACAGAGGAGAACCCAATATCAATATTCCCCCGAAAAAACCTTACGCAATTCCATTACGCTGCCTTTATTCCCGCAATATCGAAAACCTGATGTTTGCCGGACGTAATATCAGCTGTTCTCATGTGGCGATCAGTTCCACAAGAGTCATGGCAACCTGCGCCAGCCTCGGTCAGGCAATCGGAACCACTGCCATATATGCGATCCGGAATTTCCTCACGCCCCGGGAAACATCTCAGAAATTCATCAGGGAAATCCAACAGACACTCCTCGAAGATGACTGCACCCTGCCCGGCAAAAAACGGAAAATCTCTGCGATCTGCGAAAAAGCCGCCTTATCTGCCTCTTGCGGAAATGCAGAAGAACTCCGTTCCGGAATCGACCGCGATTTTCCGGAAAATCTCAACGCATGGCAATGTGAAGCCGGAGACTGGGCTGAATATGATTTCGGAAAGGAAGAACAACTGCATGAAATCAGACTGGTGTTTGACAGCCAACTTACACGCAATGAAAATCAATCCCACCTGAATATGATCTTCAACCGTCCGCTGAATACTCCGGACTATCAGGTCAATGACTCCCTGATCAAAGCATATCATCTTGAAGCAGACGGCAAAGAGATTTTTCGGGAAACAAATGGATATCAACGTCTTGTAAAGATTCCGATTTTTGTAAAAGCAAGAAAACTGCGCCTTGTCATTGACAATATCTGCGGTACAGGCAAACGGAATGTATTTGCCTTTGAAGCGAAGTAAGAAATATTCTGTTTCGGTTGTATTTCATCCCTTTCTTCTGTTTTTCAGGAGAAAGGGGTTTCCTTTTCCGGGAGGATGCCGGAACGGAACTCACGGGGGGATATGCCGTAATATCTGTGAAACTCCGCAGAAAAATGTTTAGCGTTGACAAAGCCGCATTCAAGTGCGATCTGTTTGATCGGCAGACGGGAGGCTATCAGGTAACGTTTGGCGGCTTCAAAACGTTTTTTCAAAACATATTGTCCGGGAGAACACTGCAATTCCCGGCTGAACATCCGGTTCAGAGAGCTGATACTCATATTGCACTCTTCCGCCAGTTTTTCCCGGCTGATCCTCATCCCTGCGGAAGCATGGATCAATTCGACCGCATGTTGCAGTTGAGGCGAATATTGTTTCTTTACAGACTGTTTCTGGATCCTATATAAAAGATGGAATACAGCCATATTCAACTCAACATCATTCCCGCCATCCCGGAAAATCGACAGGATACGGTCAAACAGATCCTCCACTCCAGTGGGATCATCAAAATGAACAAAGGTAATATCCTGCAGAAAAAGAAGATCGATCAAACCGGAAAGAAACGGGGTGCAGTTGAAAACAATGACTTTCTTCCGGAAAAGATCATTGCCATGTGTCCGGATATCTTCAAAATTACGACGTTTATAAACCGCCAGATCACCCGGTTTCAAAATATGGGATGTATATTCCTCATGGACCGCACAGCTGCCGGAACAGACAAGAGATAAAGAGATACAGGCTGTTTTCTCTTTGGAACGGAGCACATGCCCCGGATGCCAGAAACACTCACTCAGAGCAGCAATATGAATCAGAGGATTCCCATCCTGAGTCTCCGGTCTGAGAACAGGAAAATAAGTGTGTTCCTCACAGAGCAGTTTGTGGTCATACTCCCGATGGACCCTGAATATTTTTTTCTGCAACATGCTGTCCCCATTCAAAAAATACCCGTCAACCGGATGGGATAAAAAATCCGGCAGCGGGTATTATTTTTCAAGATTGTATTGGTTCAGTTCTGATACCGGAGTTCGCCATCGACAAATGCCTTTGAGACTTTGAAGTTATCGTTAAGCACAACGATATCAGCATAATATCCGGGGGCGATCTTACCCAGTTTTTCCAGGCCGAGAGCTTCTGCCTGATTCAAAGAGGTGGTCTTGATCAGTTCCTTCAAGGGCAATCCGGTGATTTCATAAACATTGCGGAGAGCATCGCAAATCTGCAATGTACTTCCGGCAAGAGCCCCGTTGGATGCCAAACGTGCGGCACCGTCTTTCACGATAACAGCAAGTCCGCCGAGAGAAGATTCTCCATCCGGCATACCGGCAGCACGCATGGCATCTGTGATCAACTGAATACGATCCATGCGTTTGAGCGAGAAAATCAGTTTGATCATGTCCGGACAGAGATGCAGTTTGTCGCAGATCATTTCAATGAAGACATCCTGATCCAGCAGACCGGCACCCACAAGACCAATATCACGGTGATGCAGCGGAGTCATCTGATTGCAGTAGTGAGTCAGACTCTTCAATCCATGAGCATAAGCTGCTTTGAATTCAGAATATTTTGCAGCGCTGTGAGCACAGGACGCCTGAATACCTTCAGACTGCAGCTCCGCAGCGAATTCCGCGCCATGCGGCATCTCAACAGCGTAAGAGACTTTCTTGACCGGATAAATTTTGGAAAGTCTGCGGACCATTTCAATATCCGGTTCACGAACATAATCCGGATTCTGTGCGCCAAGACATTTCGGATTGATGAATGGACCTTCCAGATGCACACCCGGGAGTTTGGCTCCTTTCACACCTTTTGCGGTATAATTGGCAGCGGTCTGAAGAGAAGCGGCAAGCACATCTTCCGGCAGAGTCAGAGTGGTGGGCAGATAACTGGTCACACCTTCTTTGAGCTTGTCGATCCCCATACTTTCCATAGCTTCATCCGTGGCATCGCAGAAATCAAAGCCGGATTTACCGTGACAATGCACATCAATGAATCCGGGGACAGTCATTGCACCTTTCACGTCAATGACTTCATCGGCGGCAGGCAGCGTATCTTCTGCGGTATAAATTTGTTTGATCATCTTGCCTTCGATCAGGATTGCACCGTTCTGCAGTTCAAATTCCGGCGAGATCAAATGACAGTTTTTCAAAAGAAGACTCATATATCACACTCCTGTGTTAATTTTTTCTGACTGCGTTCATGCAGTAAAAACAATATAACGGCGTTTGAACTCTTTGTCAAGCGCCGTTATATGATTTTACTCAGCAGATTTGCTTTTTTCAGAAAACATTGATCTCCAGATCAGTATCTTTGGTATCTTTCATATCAAAGTTGTGAGTCCGGAACGGAATCAGACAGATGATCCAGTTCTTATAAGAGGTACTGGCTTTGATCGCATTGATCGTTTCCAGGGGTTTCCGGGTTTTGGCATCAAAGATATTGAAAGAGAGACGACCATAAGCGACACGGTCATAGACTTTGAAAATCGGGATTTCAGGGATAACGATATTCAAATCAGTCTGCGGCAGCGGGATGGGGAACTGCGGAGTACCGAAGAGAATCGTGTTGTTATCAGTGGCAAGCACGCCGCAGAGCGGCTGGATCATAACATCCGCATCAGCCTGTTTTGCAACGATTTCGCAGTTGGCTTTGGAAACCATCATTTCAAGTCTGCCCTGAAGATACGGTTTGTCAACCTGCGGTGCAAGATAAGTGTAATCAAAATAAATTTTCTTGCCGGCATATTTGTCCAGACCGGAATGTTCAGTCAGGCGTTCGATCGTAACAGCAAGCAGATACTGTTCAATAGCAGAACGTCCGGTATTGGTGATACGCGGAGCAGAACATCCGGAGAAAATCATTGTGATTGCAAAGACCACGGCAAAGATCAGAATTTTTTTCATTTTTTATTTCTTTCTTTTTTCTGTCGATTTATGAAAAAATCTTTTATAAAATCTCAAGATTGAGTATCATTGAGTTTATCCAGATCCTTCTGGACAAATGCCACCACATTTTCAAATTTTTTGACATTTTCCTGATCGACATCCATAAGCGTTTTATGAGCCTCCAGAACCGTTGTGGCATTTTCAATTTTGCTGACAGTGTTATCAGCAGCCTTGGCATCAGCCCCTACTGCAACCTCACCATCGGCAAACTGAAACATCTTCTTCAATCCAAGACCGAAAAGAAGATTCTTATTCAAGTCGTTAGCATTGTAAATCGTTATACAGGCAGAGATTTTTTTTGCCCGGAGAGCGATCATGGCAAGGATCCCCATAAAGGTACTGTCCATTCCCTGACACTCTCCGAGGTCAATGTCCACACGCTGAAAAGAAGTCTGATCCAGTTCTCCAGCCAAACTGCGCATCGGACCCGCACATTCAAAAGTTGCACGACCGCTGACTTTTACGGCATAAGCATCTCCGCTGCCGGAGATAATAACACACCCATTTCCCATGTGTGACCTCTCTCTTCTGTTTTTCTCTCAGTTTTCCAATACAGCTTTGATGCGTCGCACACCGCGGCTGGAACTTTCTTCCTTCTGGATCTTGAAGTGACCAAGATCGCCGGTATTGGCAGCATGAGGTCCACCACAGATTTCTTTGCTGAACTCACCCATGGTGTAAACACGGACAACTTCACCGTATTTATTTCCGAAGAGTCCGATCGCATTCTGTGCACGGGCAGCTTCCAGAGGCATTTCTTCACATTTGATTTCCGCTTTGGCAGAGATCGCTTCATTGACAAGACGTTCCACTTCAGCAAGCTGTTCTGGAGTCATCTTATCCGGATGAGTGAAGTCAAAACGGAGACGTTCTTCCGTGATATTGGAACCTTTCTGTCCGACGTGATCGCCGAGGACTTTCCGCAGAGCAGAGTGGAGCAAGTGGGTTGCTGTATGCAGACGGGCAGTCGCTTCAGAGTGGTCAGCCAAACCGCCTTTGAATTTCTGTTCTGCCCCCTTACGGGAAAGTTCCTGATGTTTTGCATAGGCTTCTTCATAGCCTTTCTGATCGACTTTGAAACCTTTTTCAGCAGCCATTTCGATGGTCAGTTCGATGGGGAACCCGAAAGTTTCATAGAGATAGAATGCATTTTTTCCGCTGACGACTTTGTTCTGGATGTGAGCGGGGACACGTGCAATGAGTTTATCAAATTCTTTGATCCCGTTTTCCAAAGCCTGTGCAAACTGCTGTTCTTCACGGGCAAATTCTTCGAGAATGACTTTTTCATTGGCTTCGAGTTCAGGATAAAATTCCTTGTACTCATCAATAACGACTTTCGCCATCTGAGCGGTGAAAGCACCTGAGACATTCAGTTTACGGGCTTCACGGATCGCACGGCGGATCAAACGGCGCAAGATATAGCCTT
>JAGCNI010000129.1 GCA_017646015.1 Lentisphaeria bacterium | reverse complement strand
GTTCAGCCTTTTTCGCAACAGCTTTTTTCGCGGCGGCGGGTTCTGCTTTTTTCACAACAGCTTTTTTTACGGCAACCGGTTCAGCCTTTTTCGCAACAGCTTTTTTCGCGGCGGCGGGTTCTGCTTTTTTCACAACAGCTTTTTTAACAGCCGTTTTTCTGGTTGCGGCAGTCTTTTTTTCTGCACTCTTTGCAGCAGATATTTTTACATTCTTTGTTGCCATGATCAGTATCCTCCTGAATTAAGAATAACCGGATTTATGCACATTGATTATTTTTACAAATTATTCCAAAACAGTAATATACCATCAAATCAAAACATTTTCAAGCAAAAAGTTGTAATATTTTCTTTCCAAGTGCTTGATTATACAATATTTTTCTGTATCCGGCAGAATAGAGCCTTGCGTTTTTCACGGATGAATGTTATATTGTCTATTAAAACGAAGGGGCAACAGCGATGAAAAAAGATATTTATGTAACAAACGGTCTGCACCGGATCAAAGGTCAGATAGCGGAAGCGACCCGGCGTAACGCGGAAGCGGATAACACTGCCGGGCAGGCGGAAGAAATCACCGCCAAACCCCAACGCCCGTATTTTGAAACACTTTCCGCAGAAACACAGCGAGCCTGTCATGAACGTCTGGCGGAATTGAACCGTACAAAGTCGGATATACACAGCAAAATCATTGAATTGCAAAGCGAATGCAACCGGAACGCTGCGGAAAGTCAGCGTTTGGCAGAGTTATATCAGCATGTTTCAACGGGACTGAATTCCCTGTTGCCGGAAATCGACAAGTGCACGAACCCGGATCAGAATTCCGAAGCCTACCAGATGCAGCTTTCCGCCTTGCATCATGATCTGGAAAAAATCCGGCTGAATGTAGTGGAACTGCAAGCTCAACTGCCGGAGAAGAATAAAAATCAGACCTCAGGCGGGCTGGGCAATCTGCTGGCAGAATTGGAATCTGTCACACTTGGACAACTCTGCCGGATCGGGTTCGGACTCTTTCTGCCGCTGCTGATCGTTTTGCTTATCAGCGGATTCATTCTGGGCTTGATGATCGTTTTCACATTCAGGGTTTGAGATGAAAGAGTTGCAGACACGACGGCAGAGGATCGATTATGCCCGCAATACAGCCGAAAGACGCCGTCAGGCAAAATATATCGGTGCGGGCAGCTTCACCAGTACAGAAAAAAAACGGGAACTGGATGATTCTGTCAAATTCAATCGCAGACTTCTCTATTTTATCGCAGGTTTATTTTTTCTGACTGGACTCTTTTTTATTTTTTTCTGAGTCTGCAGAGTCTCCTTGAACACGCCGCATCTGTTCCAGAGTTTCTGCAGAAAGTTTGAAAAGGAGCTCAGCAGTTTCAAAGAATGGAGCAATATAACGTGCATCTTTGAAACGATCCTTTTCCTCCCAATAAAGCCAACAGAGCAGAAGATCTTTTTCACAGAGATCTTTACGGGTAAGAGTCCGGGGATCTGCTTTCCGGAAATAAACCAGTCTGGCGATCAGGTGTTCAAAAGAGAAACGATACGTATCTGTCACCGTTTTTTCCAACTCTGATTCGGGGATCAGATTCATGACATTCTGAGCGGCGCGCTGCGGATTCAATTCTTTTCCGGCAAGAATCTTTTCAAGATTTTTTGCGATTTCATTCTGTATCAGAGGCATCAGATGACTGACCGTATCTGTCATATCCTGAGTCTGGATCTGCCGCACGCAATCGCCGAGAGCCGGAACAACTACCGGACTTGCAAACATGGCAGCCTGCGCCATATCCCTTGCATCATTCTGAATTTCTGCATAAGGCTTTTTTCTCTGTCCGACAGGGAGATGAGTGGAACGGAACTGATCCGCAATCAGGACCGCCACGGTGGAAGGAGTTGCAATTTCACGGATTTTGTAATTCAGCAGAGCCAGATACAACGAGAAGAAGACAAGGATAATAAAACAGAAAATGATGACGTTATAAAAAGAAGCCTTGCTGCGTTTGTGCTGGCGTTTGACCTCAATCGTCAGGATTTCCAACTTGGTTCTCAATTCATCATTCATTGTTTCACCTCCGCAGGGACAGGACGGACCAATCCCTTTTCTTCATTCAGCGAATAGATCAGAGCCTCCAGGAGATTTTCCACGAGTCTGCTTTCGATCAATTCTTTGGGTTCATCCTCCAATTTGCGGTATTCAGCGGAACGACGCATGGCTTGCAGTTCCTCCATAAAAACATTCTGAGCATCAACGGAAGGTTCCAGAGCGATAAAAATACGGGCTGTCAGCAGAGACGCGATTTCGGCATTGAACTCTTTGAGTTTACGCTGTTGTGCGGCATCCGGTTTGATTGCTGAACGCTCCAGAAATGCTTGAATTTCAGAAGAGATCTGCAGATAAAGTTGTGAATAAACACGCTGTTTCAATTCGCCGTTGACATAGGCTTTATTACTGCGCAATTCCCGTCGGATCTCCTGTTTGATCAACGGCATTTCATGGATCAGAGCCTGACGGAGTGCTTTCCAATACAGGGGAACAATTTTCCGATTGAGTTCGCCGGAACTATTTTTCATATAAGGATTTGCAAAAATTTCACGGGAACGCTGCAAAACCTCCTGCATCAGCAGACGTTTCGGATAATATTTGAAAAATGCAGCGAGATTGAAAATACCGATGGTCAGGATGATCAGCATCAGCAGCACAGCACAAATCGATACTGCATACTGCCGTTTCCGCAGTTGTTCTGCTTCCAGCATCAACTTCCGCAAACCGTCGATCTGTTCCTCCAACTGACGGGCATCTTCTTCTGAATTATTGATTTTCGGAATTGTCAACATTCTCTATTCTCCGGGGGTTGAGGTAAGTTTTCAGTTTATTTTCTTCTTTTCCGCAGAGATACGTCTGTAACGGATCACCAGATATTTCACGCCATAATAACAAATCGGGGTTATGATCAAAGCCAGGATCAGACCTCCGAGAAAAAAGGAGACCACGATCTCCATCCCGAGATTGTAAAGGACCTTGTAATCCTGCTTTTCAACAACCAGATCCATAGCCTGTTCGATTTCCGCAATGGAAAGTTTTCCGCCGATGATCATATTTCCAAGCCAACACTGGAATGGATAAATAATAAAAATCGTAAAATGATTTGTCAAAAAGGTTCCCACGACAGAACCGAGTTTGGAACCCTTCAACAGGAATGCCAGCGGCACAGAGATCGCCAGCTGTAAACCGAACGGAATAAATAATCCGATAAACATCCCGATCGCCCAACCGCGGGCAATATATTCCGGCGTTCCCTGTTCACGCACTGCTTTCATGTAATAAAAACGGCAGACACGTTTGCATTTTGTGAAAAGTTTTTTGATCATGATCTGTTCCTTCCCCATCAAACAACTGTAAAACCCAACCGGGCAAGAATCGCCGCCACACGCTCAGGTGCTTTGATCCGCCACGCAGAAAATTCTCTGCGGAACGGATAATCCCCCCGCTGTTTTTCAAAATCCGATGGAGCTGCACGCAAGCGAGAGTCATCGGCAGTAATATCGTAACTGAGACAAACCGCACGTCTGATAAGTTCCGGATCCGGCAGAAAATGATATTCCGGCAAAGTCAAATCCAGTTCTCTGTTCTCCGGCAATGACGGCTCCCGGAGTGAAGAACGGTCAAATTTTTTCTCCTGATGAAAATAACGCAGAAGCGCAAGAACACTCATCGCTGTCCCGGTCGCTTTTCCATCCGCTGAATATCCGGCAATATGCGGTGTTCCATAATCCAGCAGATCCAATAATTCAAGATCGATATCCGGTTCATTCTCCCAGACATCCAATGCAGCACCGCAAAGTTGTTTCTGCTGCAAAGCCTGTTTCAAAGCGGAATTATCCGCCACTTCTCCGCGGGAACTGTTGATAAAGAAAGGAGTACGGGCAAGAGAACTGAAAAACGAAGAATCCGCCAGATGATATGTCCGGAATCGTCCCTCATGATCCAGTGGAACATGACAGGTAATAAAATCCGCCTCCCGGCAAATTGTTTCAAGCGGGACAAATGAATTGTTTTCCTCTTTTTCTGCCCGTGGAGGATCATTGAGCAGCACACGCATCCCCAGGATTTCCGCATTGCGTGCAACTTTGGAACCGACATTCCCCACGCCGATGATCCCGATCGTACTTCCTTTCAGCGACCGCCCGTTTCGTCCGGCATAATTCAACAGCAGAGAAGTGATATATTGGGCCACAGAACCCGAATTGCATCCGGGAGCATTGGTCCAGACGATCCCATTTGAATCACAGTATTCTGTATCGATATGATCAAATCCGATCGTGGCACTGGCAATGAAACGAACCGCTGTACCCTCCAGCAAATGCTGATCACAACGGGTACGGGTACGGATCAGCAACGCATCCGCATCGATCAGATCCGCACGGGAAATCTTTCCTCCCGGCAGATATACGACCTCGGCGTAAGGTTCCAGCACTCCTTTCAAATACGGGATTTTGTCATCAGCCACGATCTTCATAAAATCATCCTGTTATACACTCATGTTCCGGCAATCTTAATCACCAGAGTTTCCAATGCAAGCCTCATATCACCGCCGGTGACCATTTGTTTATTGGCAGTGAATATGGCGGCAAAAGCCCGTGAGATCTCCACATCGGTGAAACGGGTGGAATTTTCCCACAATTTGAACGCCCGGAATGGATGTAAAGAGAAAAAGGGAGAATTGTTTTCCGCTCCTTTCCGGGATTCAAACAAAGAATAAAAATAATCTGCATTGGCATGGGCGGGAATGGAAAAACGTTCCGCCTCGCATTTGGCAGAAAGCAGATTTTTGAATTCAGAATTGGCAGAAGAGATCAAAGCAAGCTCCGCTCTGCCGCCGGATGAACCGCGTTCCTGTTCCAATGTTTCAATGATCCCCGGGATCATACTGATCGCTTTCGCAGCATTCCGGGAGGCAAGCGCAGAAGAAAACTCCCATGAAAGAGTTTCTGTATTGCGACTGCAAACTCTCAGACAATCCTCCAGAGAGATCATTGTATTTTCTCCGGAAAAAGAAATCAGTTTATCCAGTTCATTTTTCAAACGGGCAGCATCGCCGCCGATCGTTTCTGCGAGGAAAGAGACAGCCTGTTCATCAAGGCGTTTATTATTCTGACTCATGACCTCCCGTATCTTCCGGTGCAGGATCTGGGCAAACCCTTTGGCTTTCGGATCATTCTTTTCAAACCATTCCAATGCGCCTCCGGTCTCCTTGCAGACTTTTTCGCAAATCTTGAAAAAACCTTTCCGGCGGTCAAGCCCGGTTCCATCAATGATCACGGTCAAAGTCGGTTCCGGCGGCAGTTCCTCTTTCAGAAAATCTCCGAGAATGTCGATATGACTTTTTTTCTTCTTGTTGGAACTCTCTGCCAATGCATCTTCAAACTTGTTGAAATGTTTGAGCCAGACGATTTTTTCCGGCGAAAGAAAAGGCGGTGTTTCCAATGTGGCAATGAAACGTTCCAGTACAGGTCCGAATTTTTCACTGTCATCATCCCCGCGGATAATCTCCAAAGCAGTGTTGTCCTCCGGATTTTCTCCGCATAAAGAGACGATCAGTTCCACTGCCCGTTCTTTGACAGAGAAATCTTCATTTCCTGAGATCAGATACAATTTTCCCATGATCCGGCTGCCTTTTTTCAGAAATCAATCAATACCGGGAATAAAGGTTTCTTTACCCGTGAATGAAGCAACAGTTTCTGCGATCAGATTGATTGCGCCCTCTACATCCCGGAGATCACAGATCTCAACCGGAGTATGCATATAACGGTTGGGAATACTGACCAGTGCGGTGGCAACTCCGCTGCGTGACATCTGAATTTTAGCGGTATCAGTTCCTCCGGTGGCACGATGTCCGCACTGAAGCTGATATTTGATCTTCTTCTTTGCCGCCATATCAAACATGATCCGGTTCAGAACAGGATTGTTGTCGGCATTCCGGTGCAGGATCGGACCATCTCCGAAATTCACTTCGCCCCAAGTCTTCTTGTCAACTCCGGGTACATCGGTGGCAAACCCGACATCCACAGCGATCCCCACATTGGGATTGATTCCGAATGAACTGGTTTCAGCACCGCGGAGACCCAATTCCTCCTGAACGGTTCCAACGGCATAGATGCCGACTTTGACTTTCTTTTTTGCCAGCAGACGCAGAGCTTCAATAATTACGAAAGCCCCGATTTTATCATCAAGTCCTTTGGACATGATCGCATATTTTCCCATCCGGCGGCAGTTGGCACGGAATGCCACAGGATCACCGATCGACACGATTTCTGCGGCTTCCTCACGGCTGCGGGCTCCGATATCGATCCAGAGATCCTTGATCTCGGATGCTGTTTCACGCTCCTTGGCTGTCTGAAGATGGATCGGTTTTCTGCCGATCACTCCGGGGATACGTTCCCCTTTTCCATTGAGAATATCCACTTCAAGACCCGGCAGTGTATGCTTGTCGATCCCGCCGACAGAACGGAATGTGATCAAACCGTTGTCATCAATATAAACGACCTGGAAGCCGATTTCATCATAATGTCCGGCAAGCATGACTTTGAATTCTGCATCCGGATTCAGGATGGCAGCAGTATTCCCGATCACATCCGTGCGGACTTCATCGGCAAAGGTGGAAGCATATTTACGAAAAACAGCAGCAGGCTCGAACTCAAAACCGGACGGACCAGAGCTTTTCAGGAAGTTCTCAAGGAACTCAAGACTTGTTTTTGTCAGCATTTTTCACTCCTTAACTTGAAATTTTGCAAATTGAAACTATTTTTATATAATATAACACGCAATTGACAGGAAAACAACATAGCAGACAGAGAAAATATCATGCTTATTGAAGAAATTAAGGCACATTGCCAGGATGCAGACAGCCGTTTGGCTCGTCTTTACGACTTTTTGAAGATAGATGACTACAAAAAGAAAATGGCGGACATTGAAGCAACGATGTCCCGGAACGACTTTTGGGATGATAAAGAAAAAGCTCAGGAAACAGTGCAGCAGCTCAGTGCATGCAAAGCCGCAACAGAGCCTTTCTATAAACTGAAAGCAGTGGTGGATGATTTCCATGCGACCGCTGAACTGGCAGAAGAAGATGAAAGTTTTCTTACGGAAGCCGACGGAGCATGGGCGGATCTTTCCGAACAGCTGGATAAATTGGAACTGGTCAGTTTCCTCTCTGGAAAATTTGACCGTAACAACTGTTTCTTCTTTATCCATGCAGGTGCCGGCGGCACAGAATCCTGCGACTGGGCAAGTATTCTGATGCGTATGTATCGCCGCTGGTTTGAACGCAGAGGTTTCAAAGATGAAGTCATCGACATGCAGCCCGGTGATGAAGCCGGAATCAAGAGTGTCACACTCCGTGTCGAAGGCGAATTCGCATACGGTTATCTGAAAGCAGAACGCGGGATCCACCGTCTGGTCCGTATTTCTCCGTTCGACAGCAATGCACGGCGCCATACATCCTTCGCTTCCGCCGATGCGTTCCCGGAACTGAGCGAAGACCTTGATATTGAAATTGATGAAAAAGATTTGAAGATCGATACCTACCGTGCCAGCGGCGCAGGCGGTCAGTACGTCAACCGTACCGACAGTGCCGTGCGGATCACCCACTTGCCGACAGGGATCGTGGTCTCCTGCCAGATGGAACGTTCCCAGCACAAGAACCGTGCCATGTGCTATCGTATGCTGCAAGCACGTTTGTATGAAAAAGCCGAAGAAGAACGCCGTAAAGAAGCGGCTGCGATCACAGGTGAAAAATCGGATATCGCATGGGGCAACCAGATCCGTTCTTACGTTCTGCAGCCCTATCAGCTGATCAAAGACCTCCGTACAGATTACGAAACAGGAAACGTCAATGCGGTTCTTGACGGAGATCTTGATCCCTTTGTGGAAGCCTATCTCCGCATGAACAAGAACTGATCAGGCTGTACTCATTTTTCTGAATGCCTCCGGGAATAAAACCGGGGGCTTTTCTGTTTTTATGAAATAAACCTTGAAAAAACAAAGAGTTATGCTATATTATATGCCTTATTTTTTACAGGAAACGGAAACCAAAAAACAATATAGCTAAGGAGGCTTACAGTGGTTTTGTTTGATGCCTCGCTGTTCTTACTGGCAGCAGGCGGGATTCTGGCTCTCATATCCAACCGGAACGATCGGATCGCAACGATTTGCGGGCTGACCGGCGGGCTGGGGGGAACCTTGTGCGGGGCAATCGGAGCGATCCGGGCATTTTTGACGCCGGAAATCAGAACGGTTGCGGAAGGAGCGGTCATTCAACAGCCGGAAATGATGGCGGCATTTTTTCTGATGCCGGTCACAATTCTCGGAGCATTTGCCGCAATTCATTCGGTCGGATATCTGAAACATCATGGGCATGGCAGACTCGGGATCTACTGGTTTTTCTATAACCTCATGATCGCCTCCATGATCCTGGTTCCACTGTCTGCAACACCGGTAACTTTTCTCTTCTGCTGGGAAATCATGGGGCTGACCAGTTTTGCATTGGTCGCTTATGAATATCACTCCAGAGAGACCATGAAAGCAGCGTGGATCTATCTGCTGGCATGTCATGCAGGGATCGCTTTTCTGATCCCGATGTTCATGATCCATCTCGGGATCTGGCAGACAGCCAATGCCACACTCTGGCTTTTCCTGACCGGAGCGATCGGATTCGGTTTGAAAGCAGGCTTGCCCGGATTGCATGTATGGCTTCCTGAAGCTCATCCTGCGGCACCTGCCCCGGTCTCATCCGTCATGTCCGGTGCAATGATCAATCTGGGGATCTTTGGGATCCTCACGTATGCAGTCAAATCAAACGATCATTTCCTGTTGTACGGATATTTTCTGTTGATCTGCGGGATCATCGGAGCTTTCGGCGGTGCTGTATCAGCCTACGCACAACAGAATTTGAAACGTCTTCTCGCCTGTTCCAGCGTGGAAAATATCGGGATCATCTGTATGGGACTCGGTTTCGGATTCCTGGGATTCGGATATCAGAATAATTTTATGGCTGTCTGCGGATTCACAGGTGCATTCCTGCATATTCTGAATCATGCAGTTCTGAAAGGAACCCTCTTCCTTGCAGCCGGAGAAGTCTATCGTTCCACAGGAACATTGAATATGGATCTGCTCGGCGGATTGATGAAACGGATTCCGGGAACCGGACGTATTTTCACTCTTGCCGGACTTTCTCTGAGCGGGCTGCCGCCGTTCAACGCGTTCCCCGGAGAATTTGCAATTTATCTGGCTGGCTTTGCCGGACTGGCAGCAAAAAGTACCCTGCTGTTTGTCATTTCTCTGGCTGGGATCCTGGGATTGGCTGTCACAGGCGGCGTTGTCTGCGGCGTATTTGCAAAAGCGATCGGGGGAACATTCCTCGGAGAACCGCGTTCCTCTCATGCGTCTGAAGCAGAAAAAACTCCTGTTTCCATTTTCGGAGCAATGACCGGACTCATCTCTCTGGCAGTGATCATGCTGGTCGCAACTCCCGTGATGACTCTTCTGCTTCGTAAAATGCCGGAAATGTTCCTGAAAACTGCCGGCAATGAGATCGCACAGCACAGCAATCATCTTGCAGGTCTGATGCTGAAACTGACTGCCGCTTCCGGAATCGTTCTGATCTTCTTCATCATGATCTGGCTCCTGCGTTATATGCTGCTGACAGGTAAAAGTGTGGAAAAAGGTCCCACATGGGACTGCGGTTATGCTGAACCGACTGCACGGATGGAATATACTGCAACCTCGTTTGCACGCCCGTTATGCAAGGATATCAATCTCCTGAGCTGTTTCAAAAAACATGAACAGAAACCGGATGGACTCTTCCCGGAATCTGCCTCGGTAACAGTTACAGCGGAAGATCCTGCAACCGCTGCATGGTGGAAACCGTTGTTTGAATTCTTCGGAAAAATTGCCGAAAAAGTACACCGTCTGCAATCCGGCTCTCTGCATTGGTACATTCTGATGATGGTGATCGCTGTTCTGGCAATGCTGATCTGGGGATTTGTATTCCAGACAGATAAAACTGCCGGACAGAAAGATCACGGCAAAGTATCGGTGAAAAAGGAGGTCGTGAAATGAAATTTGAATTCAATCATTCGATCATCTGGGGAATTTCCCTGTTGATCTCCCTGTTGATCTGCCCTCTTCTGCCGGGGATCATCAATAAAGTCAAGGCTTTCTTTGCCGGACGTCGCGGTCCGCGGCTTCTGCAGTTGTATTACGACTTGGGAAAACTTCTCTGTAAAGGGGCTGTATTCAGCCATACCACAAGCGGAGTTCTTCAGTTGGCTCCGGTGGTATCTCTTGCAGGTTTGGGCGGATGTATTCTGCTGTTTCCCTTCGGCTGTGCCGCATCTCCGCTGGCATTTACGGGTGATGTGATCCTGTTTGCATATCTGTTGGCATTGGGACGTGTTCTCACGGTTCTCGGTGCATTGGATACAGGTTCCAGTTTTGAAGGGATGGGAGCCAGCCGGGAAATTGAATTTTCCGCCCTGGCAGAAGGTGCCCTCTTTACTGTGATCGCATTTCTGATCCTGATTACCGGACACTTTTCGCTGTCTGACATGCTGATCGGTTTTGAGACCAATCAATGGCTCCGTTTCTGTGCACCGATGCCGCTGATCTTCGGAGCATTCGGGCTGGTTCTGCTGACAGAAGCCTGCCGTGTTCCGGTGGATGATCCGGAAACGCATCTGGAGCTGACCATGATCCATGAAGCGATGATTCTGGACTATGGAGGTCCGGATATGGCTCTGATCGAATACGGTGCTGCGCTGAAACTCTGGCTGCTCTCCTCGATTGCAGTTCTGCTGGTTCTGCCGGTACCGGGCAGTTCGATGTTCTGGAATATTCTGTTGTACTTCGGTGGAGTATTCCTGATGGCGATCCTGATCGGGATCACGGAATCGGTTACTGCCCGTTTCCGTATGTTGAAAGTTCCGCGGATGTTGACAGGTGCACTCGGTTTTGCCCTGATCGCAATTCTGTGGATCCGGATTTTCCGGGGAGGTTTATTATGAACGCATTTGTTGAAATCATTTCTGTTGCCTTGCTGATCACAGACCTGGTACTGGTCATCTCCGGTCGTCTTCTTCACAGCATCCGCTGGGTGGCGATCCAGGGTATTCTGCTGGGACTTCTGCCGCTGTTGCTGCATGAAAGCGGATTCGGAGTTCAGATGTTGATCCTGGCAGTGATCAACCTTTCAGTCAAAGGGATCCTTCTTCCGTTGCTGTTGATCCGTGCCATGCGCAAAGCGGATGTCCGCAGAGAACTGGAACCGTTTGTCGGCTATACAGCCTCGCTGATCCTGCTCCTTGCTGCAACAGCAATCTGTTTCGGATTCTGCCGTTATTGGAATATTGCACCGGGAGCAGCCTCTCCGGCATCCGTTCCTGTGGCATTTACAACGATGGTAACAGGATTATTTATCATTATTGCCCGTCGGAAAGCGATCACACAGGCTATCGGATTTCTGATTTTTGAAAACGGTATCAGCATGTTCGGGATCTGCATGATGCTGGAACATGGTCTGATGGTCGAACTCGGGATCCTGCTGGATGTATTTGTTCTGGTCTTTGTCATGGGGATCGCACTATTCAATATCAACCGCGAATTTTCCCATATCGATTCCGATAAACTCAACAGTCTGGGAGACTGGGATCTTCCGGCACAAAATCATAAAGACGGGGAGGCTGAACAATGATCGCGATTCTGATCGTTCTTCTGCCGCTGATCTCGGCGGGGATTATCTATCTGATGGGAAAACATCTGAAATTCGGACGTTTTCTGTTTCTTTTCACAGCAGTATGCCACAGTATTTGTTCTGTTTACCTGCTGCTGAATCCGGAAGCGGCACTTTCCAAATGGGATATCGGGAAGACAACACTGCTGGGTTTTGACCCGATTTCTGCATTGTTTCTTCTGATTACCAGTCTGCTTTTCATTCTGGTTGCGATCCAGACACATTTCTGGCTTCCTGCGGAACTGGCGGCAGAACCGGAACACGCTGCGGCACACGGACACACTGCTGCCGGATTCCAGAAAGAATCCGTCTTCCGCAGTTGTCTTCTGGCATTTCTTGCAATGATGACACTGGTCACTGCGGCAAGAAATCTGGGGATCCTCTGGGTTGCATTGGAAGCGACAACACTGGTGAGTGCACCGTTGATCTGTTTCCGCCGTTCAGCCGGATCGGTGGAAGCAATGTGGAAATATCTTCTGATCTGTTCGGTCGGGATCGCCATGGCTCTGTTCGGCACGATGCTGCTGGATGTGGCGGCAAGTTCCGGCGGACACAGTCCGGGATTGAATTTTGACAAACTGCTTCTTACCCGTTCCACATTCCATACGGGCTGGTTCAAAGCGGCATTTATTTTTGCGATTGCCGGCTATGGAGCCAAGATGGGGCTCGCACCGTTCCATACATGGCTGCCAGATGCACACAGTGAAGCTCCGGGAACTGTTTCCGCATTGCTCTCGGGAAGTCTGCTGAACTGTTCTTTCCTCGCACTGATGCGATTCTATGCGCTGGCTCCGGAAACATTGCGTCCTTTCTGTAAAAATCTGATGATTGCAGGCGGACTCTTCTCTCTGGGAATCGCAGCTTTCTTTATTCTGCGTCAGAATGATTTCAAACGAATGCTGGCATATTCCAGTGTGGAACACATGGGATTGGCTGCCATTCTGTGGGCGATCGGCTGTGATCAGGGAGCTATTTTTCATGTCTGCGGACACTCTCTGATCAAGATGACACTGTTTCTGATTGCCGGCAACATTCTGCTGGCATACGGTACACGTGCGATCCCGACAATCGGCGGTATGTTCAAAGATATGCCGAAAACGGCATGTTTCTGGCTCATCGGGATCCTGTTCATCTGCGGGATGCCACCCTCGCCGCTCTTCGTAACAGAATATCTGCTGGTACGGGAAGCCGGACCGTTGCTTTCCACCGCTGTATTGCTCCTGCTGTTTGTTGTCTTCGGCGGCATGACAAAAGTGTGTCTTTCCATGTTGATGGGACACACCGGAAGTTCTGCACCGCTGCCGGAACCGACAAAAAATGCAGAACGTTTGAATCTGATCCCGCTGGTGGCACTGATTGCAGTAACATGCTGCGGAATCATGTGGCTGATCCTGCTTAACAATGGAGAGATTTGAAAATGAATAATAAATTTCTGATCCTTGCCAACTCATCATCGGCTGCATTTGCTTCTGTTCCGCTCCTTTCCATAGGGGAATTCCGGACAAATCTGATTCAGGCTGTACAGGAAAAACATTGCAGAGTTTCTTCCTTTTTTGCCATGCCGGAAAAAAATGATTTCCGTCTGATCGCTGTTCTTGCAGATGATGCTGCGGCAAAAATTTATATTACCTCTGCCATGACCACGGAACGTTATCCCTCTCTGACAGTGGATGTACCTGCATTTCACTGGTTTGAAAGAGAGATCCATGAACAGTACGGAATTCTTCCGGAAGGACATCCCTGGCTGAAACCGATTCGTTTTCAGAAGAAAGAAGATGGCAGCGGAGACAAAGTGCAAATCGGAGTGACAGATTATTTTCAGGTCAAAGGCAGTACCGTTCATGAAGTTGCAGTCGGTCCGGTTCATGCCGGAGTGATCGAACCGGGACATTTCCGTTTTCAATGTCTCGGCGAAGAAGTCATGCACCTCGAAATCGAATTGGGATATCAGCATCGCGGAGTGGAAAAAATGCTCCTCAATGCCCCGGACAAAAAAACGATCCATATCATGGAAACAGTGTCCGGAGACAGCTCCATTGCACATGCGACAGCGTATGCACAGCTGATTGAAAGTCTGGATCCCTCTCTGGTTCCGTCGGAAAATGCCCGGAAACTCCGTGCTGCCGCCGCTGAACTCGAACGGATCGCCAATCATACAGGGGATCTCGGAGCATTAGCCGGAGATGTGGCATTTCTCCCGACAGCTTCTTATTGCGGACGTATTCGCGGAGATTATCTGAACACAACAGCCATCCTCTGCGGCAACCGTTTCGGTAGAAACTTTATCGTACCGGGGGGGATCCGTCAGACGATCACACCGGAAAACACAGCAGAAATTCTGAAACGTCTGGATACATTCCAGGTGGAACTGAACGACGCATTGCATCTGATGTTTGATGCGCCATCTGTGCTGGACCGTTTTGAAAACACCGGAAAAGTGCCGTATGAAACCAGTGTTCAGATCGGTATGGTCGGAGCGGCAGCCCGTGCATCCGGAGATGCACAGGACATCCGGAAAACACATCCTTACGGGGCCTATAAAACCATAAATACAGAACCCGTTGTTGCCGGAAATGGAGATGTTCTCAGCCGTGCAGAGATCCGTTACAAGGAAATAGAAACATCGCATCAACTGCTCCGGAATCTTCTTGCGGAAATCAAAGAAACAGTCGAAGCTGTCCCCATGCGTGAACCCGTCCTGCAATCCAATTCGATCGCGGTATCGCTGACCGAAGGATGGCGCGGAGAAGTCTGTCATGTGGCGATCACCGGACCGGATGGTAAATTCTGTCGCTACAAGATCACAGACCCGTCTTTCCACAACTGGTTCGGACTGGCTCTGGCACTCCGGGGTGAAGCGGTTTCCGATTTCCCGATCTGCAACAAAAGTTTCAATCTGTCCTATTGCGGACACGATCTGTAAAGAGGAGTTTTCATCATGTTGAGTATATTGAAATCAAGATGTTTTCGACAGGGATTCCGGACGGGGAAATTTCCGGATGCTCCGCCGAATCTGCCGGAACGTTTTCAGGGACGTCCTGTGATCGCTGCCGGGAAATGTACGGGCAACTGCACGATCTGCCGGGATACATGCCCTGCTGATGCGATCATCCAAGAAGAAAAAGGTATCATGCTGGATCTGGGGAAATGCCTTTTCTGCGGAAAATGTGCAGAAAGCTGTCCGGAAAAAGCAATCGAATTCACCAATGAATACCGGATCGGCAGTTTCAAACGGGAAGGTCTCTACTGCCGCCCGGGAGATACGTATGTTCCTGAGGTTCAAACCGACGAAAAATTCAAACGGTTCTGCGGTGATTCACTGAAGATCCGTCAAGTTTCCGCAGGTGGTTGTGCTGCCTGTGAACTGGACTTCAACGTGCTGCATACATTGGCATGGGACATGGGTCGTTTCGGGATCAAAGCGGTTGCATCTCCCCGTCATGCAGATTGTCTGCTGATCACCGGTCCGATTACAGAAAACATGCTGCTTGCATTGAAAAAGACCTATGCGGCAGTCCCCCGTCCCTCCTGGGTGATCGCCTGCGGGACCTGTGCGGTCTCCGGCGGGATCTATGCGGGAAATCCGGAAGTCCATAACGGACTCGAGGAGATCCTCAAAGTGGATCTTTATGTTCCCGGCTGTCCGCCGCATCCGGCAGTTCTGCTGGAAGCTCTGTTGCGGTTGATGGGAAAAAAATAAAAAATATCCAACTGCGGGATATTTTTGTTTCCGGACAAAGATATCCTGCAATTTTCTTTGTTTTTTCCGAAAAAATTAAAATAAATAGAAAAATATTATAATAAAGTATTTGCAAAAAATATCAAACCTGTGTATATTACCTTTTTATTTAATTGATAAAACAGGATTTTTTGGATATGATGTTTAAGAAAATTTGGACACCCGATATGATAAGAGATATCATTCTTTCGCTCAATGGGAAAGAACCTTTGAATTCTCATTATTTTTCGACGACTTATCCAAGTGTCTATGCGGCGGCAGAGCGTATTTTCGGTTCCTGGGGAAATGCGATCACCTCCTGCGGCCTTGACTACAACGCAGTCCGCAAATATAACCGATGGACCCGTGTCCGTATTGTCACCGCGATCCGCAAAAGATACCGTGAAGGAGATCCTCTTTCCAGTCAATATATTCAGAACAACTGCAAACCGCTGTATATGGCATCTGTTCATCATTTCCGTTCCTGGGGCAAAGCGATCCAGGCAGCCGGGATCGATTACAATACAGTGCGTCTCCGCCGCAGTATGAAAGCGGAAGAGATCAGAGCAGAAATCCTCCGTCTTTACAATAACGGCGAAGACATGGCATATTCCAATATGCGGAAAAATCATCAGTATCTTCTTGCCTATGGGATGAAGGTACTCGGACATGGCAGTTGGGCGGAAGCCCGGAGAGCCTGCGGGATCACTGAAAACTTCCGGATCGCAAAAGAAAAACGTCCTGATCGCCCCAAAAGATTGCAGATGATCCAGGCTGAATTGTTCAGTTGAAACAGTACGATCAAAATTCTCCTGAAAAAATTCAGGAGACCGGCAGTTGAAATTCATCCGGGAAGGGTGCTTCAAAACAGACTTTTTCTCCGTTGAACGGAGAAATAAATTCCAGTTTCCACGCATGCAAAGCCTGTCTTTCATACAGTAAATTTTCCCGATCCTGAGCTGTCATAATGCCATCAGCATAACGGGAAAAAATGGTATCATCGACGCCATAAAGTTTATCTCCGGCAACCGGGAAACCGAGCGAACAAAGAGTTGCTCTGATCTGATGCAATCTGCCGGTATGCAGAATACATTCCACTTTACTGAGCGGACCGCATTTTTCTAAAAGATTGAAGACCGTTTTGCAATCTTCCACATCCTCTGATAAAGGGTCCGGTTTTTCCACCGTAAAACGACGTTTTTTCCGGATGGTACTGGCTGTATCCGGAGAAAGCCAACCTGTACCATCCAATGTCTGCGGGAAATCCCCATGCACCAGGACGATATATTTTTTGAAAGCCTCGCGTCTTGCGAGACATCCGGATAATGCGGCTGCGGCTTCAGAACTCCGTGCGAACAGAACGATTCCGGAAGTTTCTCTGTCGAGACGGTTGACAACATACAATTCGCCATAGTTTTTTCTCAGCAGCATGAGCAGCGTGTGATTGAAAAAACGTCCGGCGGGATGCACAGGAATATTTCCCGGTTTTGCGACTGCGATAAAATGGGGATTTTCATAGAGTATGGAATAATCTGTTCTTACAGGCGGCTCCTCAATATTTCCAAAATCGAAATCAATGATCTCATCGCCATGGAGGATGCGGGAGGGTCGTGTCTTTTTTCCGTTCAAGAGGATTTGAGAATCCCGAATTGCCTTCTGCCATTCAGTCCGGGAACGGTATGTGAAACGGCTTGTCAACCAGTGATCCAGACGCATACCTTTTCCCTCATATCCGGGTGTACTTTGAATAATGCGTTTTTCCTGCGGCAGATCAGACATAGCATAAACTTTATGGTTATTGGCATTCCCAAGGGGATTCGAACCCCTGTTGCCAGGATGAGAACCTGGTGTCCTGGGCCTCTAGACGATGGGAACGATGTATCAGGGCAAAAAAAATGGCATTCCCAAGGGGATTCGAACCCCTGTTACCAGGATGAAAACCTGGTGTCCTAGGCCTCTAGACGATGGGAACAAGCCTCAAAACTCTGATAATATATTGCCATTCTTGAAAAATGCAAGTCAAAATCGAAAGAAAAATCGAATTTTTCATAAAATTGTGTCTGATCACTATCTGCAGGCAGAGTGCTGGATTTTGATTTTGAGAACAGACCCCACGAAACCGGTGCGTAAAAAAGAAAGATCACATTCCGGTAAAAATACCGGAATGTATGGTAATATAATTCAAAATAGTAAGCAAATACAAATCCCATGTTTTATAGAATAAAAAAAGATAAGATCGAAAGTTGTAAAAATCGAGTTTGATGCTATAGTAACAGCAACCTAAAAAAATGGAGTCAGAATAAAACCATGAATCAAACAGCCTTTTTACTGATTCTTATATCAGTATTTCTTCATGCGGGATGGAATTTTCTCAGCAAAGCCAACCGTCCCTCCGCCTCTTTTTATGTAATTGTCAACGGGATCGTAGCAGTTGCGCTGCTGCCTTTTCCGCTGATTGCGAAAATTGCCTGGGTGCAGCTTTCATGGAAATTCTGGATCTTTTTTGCGGGGAGTGTATTTTTTGAAATCATCTATGCGATCGGATTGTTCAAAGCCTATAAGAAGAATGATATCTCCATGGCATACCCGTTGATGCGTGCGTTGCCGGTTCTGCTGATCACGGCGGTGACTTACATCCTCAATATCGGCAAACCGCTTACTGTTCCCGGGTGGATCGGGATTTTTATTGTCTCACTGGGCTGTATCATTCTGCCGCAGAAAGATGTTCGAGACATCAATCCGCGTAATTTTCTGCGATCTGTTTCCGGAGCGATTCTGTTGGCTGCGATCGGCACGACCGGGTACACACTGATGGATAAACTGGCGACAGCAGAACTGACTCTGTTATCTCAATCGGGCTCATCCATGACAGTGATGGCATATTTCTGCGTGGTTGAATTTTTCATTGCGCTGGGCTTGCTGGCTTATGTTTTCACACTACCCCGAGAAATTGTTGAATTCCGGAAATGCTGGAAAACCCCTTATCCGTATTTGTGCGGGATTTTCTCCGGTGCGGCGTATGTGCTGGTTCTGCTTGCGATGGCACAGGTGACCAATGTCAGTTATCTTCAGGCATTCCGTCAGATGAGTCTGCCGCTGGGAGTGGCGGCGGGGATCTTCCTGCTGCATGAAAAAGTTACGATCCCGAAATTGTTGGGAACAGTGCTTGTTGTGACGGGACTGATTCTGACTGTATTCTGATCGTTACTTGAAAAACGGCATACTCCGTGGTATGTTACTATATCGAAACAAGGATTTCAATCTTAAAAAATCTGCGGGTGATCCTGCAGGCTCAGAAAGGAAGAGAGTTATGGCTGGAATATTCAAAGCGTATGATATCCGCGGGCTTTATCCGGAACAGCTGAATGAAGCGATTGCCGAAAAGATCGGGCGTGCGATCGTTGTATTTCTGAAAGCGGGCAAAGTGGTTGTCGGCAGAGATATGCGTCCTCATTCGGTTCCGCTTTTCAATGCATTGGTCAAAGGGTTGACTGAACAGGGGGCCGATGTTGTTGATCTCGGGATGTGCTCCACCCCGATGTCCTACCATGCCAACGGCAAACTCAATGCGGATGCGAGTGTGATGATCACAGCCTCCCACAATCCGGCGGAATGGAATGGTTTCAAAATCTGCCGGGCACAGGCTGTTCCTCTCAGCGGACAGACCGGGATCGGAGATATTGAAGCGTTGGTCAATGCGGATCAATGGCCGGCAGCAGAACGAACCGGAACCGTTTCCCGATTTGATATTTCTGCGGAATATGCGAAATTTCTCCAATCCAATGCCCATGTGACACGTAAGCTCAAAGTGGTTGTTGACTATGCCAATGCCATGGGGTCTGCGGAAATTGCCGGAATCGAACAGTATTTTGATATCATTCCGCTATACAAAGAACTGGATGGTACATTCCCGAACCATGAAGCCAATCCACTCAAACTGGATACATTGGATGCGATCCGTCAGAAAGTCAAAGAAACCGGAGCTGATTTCGGGGCTGCTTTCGATGGAGATGCAGACCGTTGCGGCTTTATTGATGACAAGGGAGAAATCATTCAGATGGATCTTTTCACTGCCTTGATCGCACAGGATATCCTCTCTGAAAAACCCACGGGTTGTGTTCCGATCCTGTATGACCTGCGCAGCAGCTGGGCGGTCAAAGAATGTATTCAGGAAAACGGCGGCAAGCCGATCATGTCACGCGTGGGACATGCCTTTATCAAAGCCCAGATGCGGGAATACGGAGCTGTCTTTGCCGGGGAACTTTCCGGACACTATTATTTCAAAGAAAACTTTGTGGCTGAATCCCAGGGTCTTGCCATGATCAAACTGGCAAATCTGATCTGCCGCAAAAATCAACCGGTCAGCGCGCTGGTCGCTCCACTCCGCAAATATTTCTCCAGCGGTGAAATCAATTCCAAAGTCAGCGATGTGCAGACAATCCTCGAAAAAATCCGGGCGAAATATTCTGACGGCAGAATGTTTGAACTGGATGGTATCTCAGCGGAATACTCCAACTGGTGGTTCAATGTCCGCGCCTCCAATACAGAGCCGCTGTTGCGCCTGATCGTGGAAGCAAAAGATGAAGCAACCATGAAAGAAAAACGGGATGAACTTCTTACATTGATCCGTTCCTGAACGTTTTGACTTCACATAAAAAAGCAGTTCTGACTCCAAAACAGAACTGCTTTTTTTATATCTGCAATAGAGAAAAAAGGATTTTATTCCTCATAACACTGATAGGTCTGCAATGCGATTTTCGCCATAGTATAGAGCATTTTCAAACGCATTTCAAAAATTTCCTGCGGCATTTTTGCCAAAGGACCATTGCCACATTTTTTCCCGACATACAGACTGACTTCATAGGTGAAATATCCTTTATAATCCATGTCCAGCAATGCCTGAATGATCCGGTCGATCTGCAAAAGACCGCTGTAAAGCGGAAGATGCAAGTCCCGGACAGCATCATTATCATGGATATGAAGGGCTTTCAGATTTTTTCCGAGTTCTGTCAACTCTCCGTATTGATCAAATTTTTTATCCATGGCGGCATGACCGGTATCCCAGCAGGCAGCGAGGAGCGGATGATCCATATACGCAATAAAATCATTCATTTCAGCGGGAGTCATAAAGAAATAATATTCGCCCATATTGCCGCGGGAACTGTTTTCAATACAAAGATTGATCCCGTATTTTTCAGCGGTCGGCAGAATTGCTTCGATGAATTTGCGGTTGAATTGAAAATAGCTGTCACGATCCTGTGGATAAAGATGTTGTTTTCCGAAACTGGTATGCAGAACGATATTCGGGATACCAAGTATATGACATGCTTCAATGGAACGGCGATAGGCAAGCAATGCTGTTTCATGATCGCACTCGACAGCGGGATTATATCCGGGTGCATGAGCCTGAACATAAGACAAACCTTCCTTTGCAGCGGCTTCGCCATAGCTTGTTATCAGCTCTTTCCAGGCACGCTCCTCTTTCTGAACAAAAGGAGTCCCGGGTTGATGGACATTGTAAAAACTGTAATCCAGATAACGGAATCCGCTTTCTCTGGCAATTCTGAAAATCTCAGATACAGGGATATCATATCGATCATAATCATAAAGCGTAGTGGCAATTTTCATAATAAAATCTCCTTTTTCTGAAATGATTTTTACAACAGGATACAATAGCATTTTCAAATCAAAATACAAGAAAAGACAGAATGTAAATTGAAAAGATCTTCCGCAAAAGATGCACTTTTTATTATATATCTTGAAAAATCTATACTTGGATATATTGAAAACCGGGACATGAGAGATTATAGTACTGGGTCAATACGAAAAAAGGAAGTAATTTGAAGTCGAACGCAAATCATCAAAGCAGAATATCCGGTTGTAAGTTCATTTTTCTGATGATCTTGGCAACGATATCCCTTTTTGCGTTTATCCAATCACCGGACAACAGAATATCAACAGAGGAATTGTATAACTACACCGTTTCTCTGCCCGGATTTGAAAATATCTGGATCGATGATGCCGATGCAGATCAGGTCACGACCACCTCACAGGAACATCATTGTTACCGGGTCATGACAAAATATAAACATCTGCATCAGAACCGATACCGTCTGAACAATGTTCTGCCGCCGAAGAAAAATGAAATTTTCATTGTCCGGATCCGGAGTAATCCGCCGGAAGTGATCCACAGTATAACCTCAAAACCATTTTTCCGATCAACGCCGGTCAGAGCCGGTCCCCTCTGCTGATTTGTTTCCCTATACTGTCAGTATTTCTGATGACAGTATCCGTACACAACCTTCACAGCACAGGAAAACGCAAATGAAAAAATGGATCAAGAAAAAATGGAGATGGCTTTACTTCAAAATTGTCCGGGAAAAAGCCTCTCCTGAATATATTGCCCGTGGTTGGGCGATCGGAATGTTTTACGGGTGTCTGATCCCGTTCGGATTCCAGTTATTATGTTCGATTCCGACTGCATTCGTATTGAAAGGCAGTAAAATCGGAGCTTCGCTTGGGACACTGTTGACCAATCATTTTACAATATTTCTGATTTACCCGCTGCAATGCTGGGTCGGGAACAGGATCATCGGGGGGGATCTTTCCTATAAAGCCTGCTGCGATGCATTAAAAAATGTTCTTGAACAACAGAATTATCAATCTCTTGCAGCCTTGGGCGGAGAGTTGGCGGCGGCATTTTTTATCGGAGGAGCATTACTGACACTGGTGATGACTCCACTGACATATTACTTTGTCAAAATTCTTGCCACACGTTTCAAAAGCAGAAAGAAACGGAATTGGCAGCATAAGGTTCCGGCATCTCCGGAACATATAATCTGAATTTCAGGAAATTTCTATGACCAATCTTTTGATTAATGTATTCGGGGGGCTTGCCATCTTCATTTTCGGAATGAAATTGATGAGTGATGGTCTGCACCATGTCGCCGGAGACAGGATGCGGAGTATTCTGCGACTGTTCTCATCCAACCGTTTTATAGCAATCTGTTCCGGAGCGGCAGTGACCACTGTGATCCAGTCCTCTTCAGCCAGTACAGTCATGGTGATCGGCTTTGTCAATGCAGGTTTGTTGACACTGATTCAGGCGATCGGGATCATTTTCGGAGCGAATATCGGAACCACGATCACAGCGCAGCTGGTTGCCTTTGATATCGCCTGGATCATTATGCCGTCGATCATATTGGGATTGCTTTTGAGTTTTATTCCCTATAAATCGCTGGCAAACTGGAGCGAAACAATCATTGGCCTCGGATTTCTGTTTCTTGGAATGGAACTGATGAGTGATGAACTCAAACAACTCTCCACACATCCGGCATTCATGCAGGCATTCCAGTTGTTCCGCTGTGCTCCGGTCAACGGGATCATCCCGCCGGCACCGCTTTTCGGAGCGATCGGGATCGGCTTGGTTGCAACGCTAATCATTCAAAGCAGTTCTGCCTGTAGCGGGATCATTATTGCGTTGGGAGCGGGTGGTTTGATCGACCTTTATACAGCCGTTGCACTTGTACTCGGCTCCAATATCGGAACCACTGTCACAGCTCAGCTGGCAGCGATCACCGCCAACCGTGTGGCAAAACAGGCAGCACTGGCACATACCTTGTTCAACGTAATCGGAGCCGTGATCATTACACTCACATTCTGGATCACAATCAAAGGAGAACCGATTTTCTTTCAGGTTGTCAACTGGATTTCGGCAGATGGTGATCTTCCGCGTAAGATTGCCAATGCTCATACCGTATTCAATGTTTTCACTACACTGCTGCTGACTCCGTTTATTCCGCTGCTGGCGAAGATTTGCGAAAAAGTGATTCCGGTACAAACAACAAAAGTCAAGTACAGCCGTTTGGAACCGCATCTGCTGGATACTCCCTCCATTGCGTTGGCTCAGACGACATCCGCCCTGCACAAGATGCTGAAAAAAGCATGGAAGATGAACGATTGTGCCTTGCGTATGTATAACCGGAACGATGAAAAAAATCAGGCGTTGGTGAAACAGCTTGACAAGCGCGAGGAAGATATTGATGAACGACAGCGGGATATCACAGGATATCTTGCCAGTCTGATGCAGAAAGAACTTTCCCGTGAACAGGCGGAACAGATCCCGCTTCTGCTGCATTGTACCAACGATGTTGAAAAAATCGGGGATCATGCAGAGATCATCCGGGAAATCATGAATAAATTGCAGGAAGCCAATCTTCATTTCAGTCCGGAAGCGGAACAGGAATACGCCATGCTGCATCAGACACTTGCCTCAATCGCAAAATGTACCGCCTCGCTCATGGAAAAGAATGATCCGGATACCCGTTCCGAAGCATCCCTGCTGCGTCAGTTCCTTACAGAAAAACTGGCTGAATCCGAAAAGGAACATATCACCCGGATCAATGCCGGAGCCTGCCGTCCGCAGGTCGGGATCCTTTATCTGGAACTCCTGGAAGAGATCCGCAAAGTCGCTCATGGACTCTTCAACATCATGGATCGCGAAGGAATGTTCTACGGGAAACTGCCGAAAGCAGTTCATAAGAACAAAAAAATTGAAAACGCAGTTACTGAATAACAGTACAAATCAGGAGAATTTGAAACATGACTACTTTTTTACAGATAATCGGTGGAATCGCCGGTGTCGCACTTCTTTATTACGGAGCTGAATTTCTTGTCAAAGGCGGAGTCAGCATTGCCACAAAAATGAAAATTTCACCGCTGGTGATCGGTCTTACTCTGGTCGCATTTTCCACCAGTGCACCGGAAATGGTTGTCAGTATTGATGCAGCCATAAAAGGTCTGGGAAATGTCAGTATCGGAAACGTGGTCGGATCCAATATCTGCAATATTGCTCTGATCCTCGGTTTATGCTCCATGATCACCCCGCTGACAGTAAACAAAAAACTGTTCCGGCTGGATATTCCACTG
>JAGCNI010000128.1 GCA_017646015.1 Lentisphaeria bacterium | reverse complement strand
GATGGGGATCCTATCCTTGATCATGCTTGCGCTGGTCGGGCTTGCCTGGGGGAGTGTTCCGGTTGACCGGAGTTTATTGCGTTCCAAACGGAGTTGGTTGAAGATAGCAGTTGCGGGGCCTGCTGCCAATCTGCTCTTGTTGATCGTGGCATATATTCTTTGTATTCTTCTGACCGGGTTTATCCTGCGGGAAGAGAACAACAGCAAAGAGATGGCGATGCTTCTGGTGTTTATCCGTTTGTTCGGGATCTATAATTTCATGCTGCTGATTTTTAATCTGATTCCGGCTCCGGGGATGGATGGCTGGGGAATCCTCACGGAGTTGGTGCCGCGCTTGAAAAATGTCAGTTCTGAATTGGTCAAAGGGATCATGATGATCCTGATCTTTATTGCATTTCTCAGTGTAAAATATCTCTTTATTGTCGGGGAGTTTCTGATGAATACAGCTCTTTATATAGGATACAGTTCTCATGCCTGAAGATACGGTCTGGAGTGTAACGGAGGTCAATACCGCTGTCCGTGAAATTCTGGAGGGCAGTCTGATGCCTTTCTGGGTAAGCGGGGAAGTGGGGAATCTGACTCTTCACCGCAGCGGTCATGCCTATATGACCTTGAAAGATGCCTCATCGCAGATCAAAGCTGTTTTTTTCGGTGGTGCGGAACAGTGTGCGCGACTGAAAATCCGGGAGGGCTCCAAGGTAGAAGTGTACGGGAAACTTTCCGTGTATATGCAGCGCGGGGAATATCAGCTGAATGTTAAAATGGTCCGTCCCATGGGGATCGGTGAATTGCAGAGACAGTTTGAATTGTTGAAACAGAAACTCGCAGAGGAGGGACTGTTTGATGAGACCCGCAAGAAAACGATTCCTTATCTTCCGACCCGGATTGGGGTCATTACCTCTTCGGAAGGGGCTGCCTTGCAAGATTTTTTGAAAATTTCTCTGGCACGTTTTCCCCAGTTGACGATTCGTGTGTATCCTGCGGCGGTACAGGGAAAAGGAGCGGAACTGCAGCTGGCGGAGGGGATCCGTTATTTCAATCAGAAGAAGAATGTGGATGTGATCGTTCTCACCCGTGGCGGCGGCAGTCTGGAGGATCTCTGGCCGTTCAATGAAGAGGTGCTTGCCCGTGCGATCGCCGCCAGTAAAATTCCACTGGTCAGTGCGGTCGGTCATGAGATCGATTTCACGATTGCAGATTTTGCTGCTGATTTACGGGCTCCGACTCCCTCCGGTGCAGCTGAAATGCTGATCCCGGAACGGGCTGTGATCGATGATACCTTGTTTTCTCTGAACGGCAGACTTCATGCCGCTGTGGCTCTTTCGTATGAACGGACCCGGAACAGACTGGATTCTCTGCTCAATTCAGAACCGTTGAAACGTCCTGCTTATTTCATTATGGAAAAAACACAGCAGACCGATCTGTTGGTCCGGGATATGGAAGATGCTCTGTCCAATGCTCTGCAGCAGGCGGAATACCGTCTGGAGCTTGTGCAGGATAAGATCAATACACTCAGTCCGTATGCCATTCTGAACCGTGGATATTCCATGATTTTCGGACCGGACGGGAAAACTCCGCTGACCGATCCCGCGCAGGCTCCCGCCGGAACTGTATTGACCGGACGCCTTGCCAAAGGAACGATCAAACTCCGTTCTGAAAATGAAAAATAAAACAGCTTTTTTCTGTGAAAAAACGGTCAGGTGTTCTTATTTTCTTCCGGATCCTGTTGTTCCACATGCTGCATGACCTGATAGATTTTCGGGATCAGGTATTTGATGATGGCAGCGGCAGGCACGGCAAAAATCATTCCGGCGATCCCTGCGATCAGACCGCCGAGCAAGACTACAATAATCGTTTCAAGCGTAGTCAGTCCGATCGCTCCGCCGACAAATGAAGGATACAGGAAAAGCTGTTCGAGAATACCATTGATGAGAGCGTAAGAGATACAGACCCCGATGAGTGTTCCGAGGAGTTGTTCATTGGGGCAGACAATTCCGCAGACTGTGATCGTGAGTACAAAACTTGCGACAGGTCCCAGGAACGGCAGAAGAATTGTCAGCCCTGCTCCGCATGCCAGTAGAACCGCATAGGGGACCCGGAAGAGAGAAAAGGCTGTCAGATACAAAACCGTTTCAATAATAATGATCCATAAATATCCGCGGATCCAACTTTTGAACATCAGAGCGATCCTGTTGATGATCTCCACTGCTTCATCTCTTGCCTGTTCAGCGATATCCGGCATCCAGCTGGAATTGAAGATCCCGCGGACACACCATTCTCCGGGTGTATCTTTCTGATCCCCCTGATGATCCAGAGAGAATTTTGCCATTTGCTGCAGAAAAAAGAAGAAGAAAAAGAGACACAACAGCAGATCGAAAGCAAAGACTCCCAATGCGGTTGCCGCAGCGAAGAGATTGGAAATGATATCGGTGCTTTTTGAGAATATCAGTTTCGCCATATCCTTGTGATTTTTCTGGATATACTCCTGCAGTTTCAGCTTCAGTTGTGCAAAAAATTCTTTCAGAGAACTGTTTTTCTGAGGTACAGTTTTATATTCCGTTTTTGCAGGAAGTTCTTTGAGTTCGGATTGTGATCTTTCAGGAGCTTTTTCCGGTTGAGTCCAACGGAGAATGATATTTTCTGCCTGAGTGATGATCTGGCTGGAGTTTGCCCAGTCATTCAGTTTTTTTCCTGCGAGGACCGCACTGGGGATCAGGAGAGAAACCATGAGAAAAAGGATAAGGAGGAATCCTGCCATGACCGAGATCAGCGAAGCAATGGATGCCTGCAGGAGCAGACGGTTTTTCTGCTGCTGGAGTTTTTCCTGTTCTGTAAGTTCTTTCTCCCTGGCGATTTTCTTTTTTAAAATTTGCAGCGGCATGAGGATGTAATCCACAAAAGAACAGATTTTGCGGATGATTTTCCATTGGAAGAAATGATTCTCAAAGAACTTTTCCAGCGGCAGAAAGAAAAATGCCAGAATGATCCCGAAGATCAGAGATTTGAGAAATGTTGCAACCAGAATAAAAATCAGGATCACAGCAAGAGCCACCAGAATTCCTGCCAGTGTCCCTTTCCGTTTCCTTGTGAGCTTGTTGTCATGCGATTGTTCCATAATACATATTATTTCCTTCCGGGTTTACGGTCAAGAGGATATTGTTTTGAGAAAAAGATTTTTCCGTCTGGATATTTCAGTGTGAGAGACCACACGTTTTTTTCTGAAAGATGATCGGTGTAAAACAGGCTTGCGTTGGAACGGAATTGAGCCAGGCGCATCCGGATCAGGGAATCCCGGAAAGCTCCGCCCATCAGAGAGATCGGTTTGGCAGAACGGATCTCCACGGGGGGAATTCCGGAAATCGCCATTTGCAGAGAGACCGCCGTAACTGCCGCATTGACAGCTTCATCAGGGGTATAAAGTTTGATTTGTTCTCTGTTTTCGGGGATCTGATACGGGGGATTCACCGGTTCCGGACGGTTATCTTCAAACCATGATCTGCATCCGGCAGAGATCATGAGCAGCGCAAATATGATCCAGAGAGAAAAAATTTTCATGACAGCCTTTCAATATAAGTTTCAGAGTCCTGATAACATACTTGTCTTTTCCGTAAAAATCAATCCTGATTTCTCATTTCTGCAGAAGAAATAATTTGAGAGAAGAAAAAATTATGATTTTTTTTGAAAATGACTTTGATTTTTTAAAAAGTATTCTTATTTTATAGATGATTATTTTTTTGAAAGTTTTGGGAGACAGATTTGAAAATGAAACGGATTTCTGCTTTTTATAAAGCACTGAAAAATATTACCCGGCGGAGACTTTTTACTGTATTTCTGCCGGCATTCCTCTGGGGGGATGTGTTCGATGCACAATGCGCCGAGCCGCAACAGAGAGTATATCGGCCAACAAAGGCAAAACTCCGGCTTGAAGAGGAAAACCGCCTCAGAAATGAACGGATCCGTGCGATCCGTCAGCGCAATGCCGCTCAGAATCAGAATAAAACAGCAAAATCGGCTCCCGCTCAGAAACAGGCTGTCCGACCCACTGTCAGAAAAAATGTCGCACCACCACCGAAAAAACAGGTTGCTCCAACTGTCAAAAAACAGCCGCAAGTTAAGATCCGTTATACCTGGATCTCCAAAAAACGCTATGTGCTCATGCAGGATGTTGCCCGTTTTTATAAAATGAAGATGACTTACCGTCGGGACGGATTCCTGATGCAGAACGGGGTCGATATAGTGCAATTCTTTTATAATAAACGTGTTTGTAAAGTCAATGGCACTTTGATGTATCTGACTTCATCGCCTGTACTTCGCGGTGCACTGGTCTATCTGAATGAAAATGATTTCCTGTTGGTGCTTGATCCAGTCATACGGAAATCTCTGCTCTGGAAACATAAAGTTTTCACCATTATGATCGATGCCGGTCATGGCGGTAAGGATAAAGGAGCACCGGGAACGGCGAATCTTTGGGAGAAAAATCTGAACCTTGCCATGGCGTTGAAAGTTGCAGCCAAACTGCGCCAATATGGATACCGGGTTGTCATGACCCGCAGTAAAGATACCGATCTGACTTTGCAGCAGCGTTCCGCATATTGTGAAAAAATCAAACCCGATCTTTTCCTTTCCATTCACTGCAATGCGGTGGGAAATCGACGGATCAGCGGGATCGAAACGTTTGCCATGACTCCTTACGGTGCAGCGTCCACGAGTGATTCCAAACCGGGAAAAAATACCGGACCCGGAAACTCTTTCGACCGGAATAATTACCGTCTGGCATACGAGATTCAGCGTCAGTTGGTCAGTACGACCAAAGCACAGGACCGTGGAGTCAAACATGCCCGTTTCTATGTGCTCCGGAATGCTACATGCCCTGCAGTTCTGATCGAAACCGGATTCATTACCAATCTGTTGGAAGGACGAAGACTTTCCCAGAGTGCCTATCAGGAAAAGATCGCCAGAGGGATCGCTTCGGCTGTTTATTCTTACATGCACCTTGTGAAACCGCCTGTTCCGCAAAACAGAAAGCCGGCTGCCGCAGTACGCCGCCGGAAATAAATAAGAAATTATAGAAAAAAATTTCTGAAAAAAAGGAGGAAAATATGCCCAAAAGAAGTATTATTGTCATGCTCATTCTCACGTTTGTGACTTGCGGGATCTACAATCTTTTCTGGATGTATTCTGCCAGATGTGAATTTCAAGATTTTTCCGGTTATTCCGATATCAATCCGGGCTTGGAATTGTTACTCAGTATTCTCTGTTTCCCTTTCTTTTATTATTGGATCTACAAATTTTCCGCAGATATCGTCCGCTATCAGACAGAAAATGGAAGATATGTAAACAATAACACTATGATCAATCTGTTGCTTGCTGTTTTGGGCTTCGGAATTATCAGTGAACTTATCATTCAGAGTCAGTTGAATGAACTTGCTGATTGATTATTTTTCCGCATGATGCTGGAAAAAAGAAAAATTTTTTCTCTTGCCGGAACAGGTCTTCTTATTTTTGCCGGATTGGGTGTTTATTCCCTTATTACCGGAAAATTTCAGTTATGCCTGTTCCGTATTTTTACCGGTCTTCCCTGTCCCGGCTGCGGACTTACCCGTTCCTTTCTTGCTCTTATTCAGGGCGATCCGGTAAGATCTTTTCAATATCATCCTTTGCTGCTTCCGGTACTTTTTACGTTATTTACTGTGTTGATCGCTGTTTTTCCGGAGAGAAGTGAAACAACCAGCGGCATATTCATTTCTTTTTTTCAGAAGCTGCACCGGTCAAAATATTTTTATATGACAGTATTTCTGTTTCTTATTCTGGTTTTTATCGTAAGAATGATTCTCTTTTTTCCCGGTCGGGGAGAAGTGATGATTTATGATAAACAATCGATATTCTATGTGATCTATTCATTTTTGAAATAAATAGAAAAACCCCCTGTCGGAATTTGATCCTGACAGAGGGTTCAAGTTTCAGTAAAGCAGCTGGATTCAGAGCTGTTTTGCCATTGCTTCGAGCCCCAGTTTGTAGGCTTCGGAGTTCATTTTGACAATCTTTTCTTTGCCGTTGAAACATTCAGCGAAACCGTCGAATGCAGTCTGATCGAGGTCAGCGGCATCTTTTTCGGTGAGATAATGTTTCTTGAGGATGGCGCACAATGCACCGAGTATGACCGCATTGGCGCATTTGAGATTGCCGAATTCTTCTGCAATGTCTGCCCCGTTGAGAGCAAAGGCTTTCTGACCGGGTTTGAGAACCGGAGCTTCTTTGATCGTGGAGCTGTCATACAGAATAATACCGTTTTCGCCGAGTTCCGGCAGATATTTATCCATGGACGGACGGTTCAGAATGACCAACAGGTCGCAGTTGCTGTCAACGATCGGGCTTCCGATGGTTTCACGGTTAACAATGATCGCGCAGTTGGCTGTACCGCCGCGCATTTCCGGTCCGTAGGAGGGGAGCCAGGAAACATTGAAGTTGCGCTGTTTTCCCATTGCTGCCATAACCAGACCGAGGCTGAGCACGCCCTGTCCGCCGAAACCGCCGATTTTGATACGCAGTTCACGGTCGAAGATAGAGGATTCTGCACGGTAATCTGCGGAAACTTCCTGACCGACTTCACGGTAGATGGCTTTGACCACGGAATCACGGTCATAGACCGGAGTGGGACGAACCACTTTTTCGCGGGTGGCGGATTCATCTTTATAGACACCGAGCGGGAAATATTTGGTCATCTGTTCATCGATAAAGGTGTTCATCTCATCGGTTTTCATCTTGAGATTGACCGGGCATCCGGAGAGGACTTCAACCAGAGAGAATCCCTTTTTCTCGATATTGTTCTGGATCGCTTTCCGGACAGCCATACGTGCACGCATGATATTTTTGGTGGATGTCAGAGCGACACGTTCGACATAGACCGGGGATTCCAGCTGAGAGACCATTTCAGATATCTTCATGGGATACCCTTCGGAGAGAGCATTTCTTCCGTACGGGCTGGTAGCTGTTTTCTGACCGAGCAGAGAGGTGGGAGCCATCTGACCGCCGGTCATACCGTAAATTGCATTATTAACGAAGAAGACGCAATAGTTTTCGCCGCGGTTGGCAGCCTGCATGAACGCATTGAAACCGATCGCAGCCAAGTCACCATCCCCCTGATAACCGATCACGATACTGTCGGGATTGGCACGGGTGAGACCGGTGGCCGCTGCGGCGGAGCGTCCGTGAGGGACCTGAATGCCGAAGCAGTCGAAATAGTAATAAGCGAAAACAGAGCACCCGACCGGAGAGATAAGGGTTGTTTTATCCTGGATTCCGAAATCAGCCATAGCTTCTGCAATCAATTTGTGCAGGATACCATGTCCGCATCCGGGGCAGTAAGACATATTTTTCTTGATGCTTCCGGGGCGGCGTTCAAAGGTTTCAAAGAAGCCCGCGGGACGACCGAATTTAATTTTTTCCGCCATGATTATTTTCCTCCATTGGCAAGCTGACGGCAGTGACGGACAACATCTTCCACGCTCGGAAGATTTCCGCCCATGCGGTTGACCAGCGAAACAGGACGTGCACATTCGATGCTCAAACGGATATCATCGATCATCTGTCCATTATTCATTTCTACAGATACAAACTGTTTTGCATTGGCGACCTTGGAACGGAACGCCTCTTTGGGGAAGGGGAAGAGGGTGATCGGACGGATCATACCGACTTTGATCCCTTCATCCCGGAGCCGGTCAACAGCTGTTCTGATAATGCGTCCGCAGATACCGAATCCGGAGAGGATGATTTCAGCATCTTCTGTCCGGTATTCTTCGGCGCGGGCTTCATTGGCTTCGATTTCTGCATATTTTTGGTTCAGGCGGATATTGACCTGTTCAAGATCAGACGATTCCATATAGATGGATGTGAGGAAGTTTGTGCGGGGATTGACCTTGAAGTCCAGAGCCCAGTCCGGAGATTCCCGGCGCGGGAGCGGTTCAGGCAATGCCACAGATTCCAACATCTGACCGATCACACCGTCTGTCAGAATGTAAACCGGTGTGCGGTATTTGTCGGCAAGATCAAATGCGAGGAATGCAAAATCACACATTTCCTGTGCAGTAGAGGGAGCAAGCACGATCACTTTGTAGCCACCGTGTCCGCCGCCTTTGACGATCTGATTGTAGTCAGACTGTTCCGGAGCAATATTTCCGAGTCCGGGACCGCCGCGCATAACGTCAACGATCACGCAGGGAAGTTCCATGGTGGCAATGTAGGAGACGCCTTCCTGTTTGAGACTGAT
>JAGCNI010000127.1 GCA_017646015.1 Lentisphaeria bacterium | reverse complement strand
TGTTACTGGGCAGTTTACCGCACTTCACGGATGCAGAAAAGAATTGTCCGCTGATCTTTGCCGGACAGATTATTTTTTCTTACAACAAACGGAACATGGCAGACTGGACTTCTGCCACACAGGGACGACCGGCACCGTCACATTCCTGATTGCCGGACATCTCACGGGTGATACCATGCAGGAAGTCAGACTTGGAACCTTCGATCTTCACCAGACCGTCGCTATCCAATGTCACAACTGCGCTCAAAGCATCAGTGAAAATAGCCTGATGGTCAGCCAGTTCATACGCGTTACGAAGCTCTTCCGGAAAAAGTGAATGAGGTGCATTGAGCCAATCAAAACTGGCAGAGTTCACATCAAAATAAACCACATTATCCAGAATACGGATATTGTCACGGTGATGATGCCCATTACAGGAAAGCATCACTTTTTTCCCGGCATCATTGGCTTTACGGATCAACTGACGCACAACAGACTGATTGACCAATCCCGCTCCTCCTTTTGCACGCCGTTCCAGAGAAGCATGACTGAACAGTACGCAGGGATAAGGACTGCTCATCAAGGCATTATCCAAAAATTCCAATTCTTCATCCGGCAGAAATTCCCGGCTGTTCGGAAAATCAAAATAATTACGGTATTGGAAATGAGTGATTCCGCCGTGATGTTTGTAATAATTGGTATCCAGCATGATGAAACGGAATCCGCAAATATCCTTGTAATAATATTCCGCCGGCATATTGTAAGCCTTGAGAACTTCATCCAGTGCTGCTCCGTCGGTATCATGATTTCCCATCACATGATATACCGGAACCGGACTTTCTTTCAGATCCTCGATCAATTCCGGAAAAGTTCCCACAGAATGATTGAAATCCCCCAGACTGACAGCAAAATCAACTTTTTCTTTTTCCGCACGGGCAAAGAGCTCTTTCAAACGTCTCCGTGCATCGGTGCAGAACACTCCGGGATAATGATGCAAGTCTGCAAAAACAAGAAATTTAACCTGTGCCATAAAAATATTCTCCTTTTTATAAAACTATAAAAAAAGTTTCATTGAAAATAAAAATAATATATCATGATTCCCATTGAACTACAAGCTGAAAAAAACAGTTTTCAACTCAAAAAAAAGCTGAACCGGATCTGAATCGGCTCAGCTCTTCAGAAAATTCATTCCTCCGCTCAACGGTAACGCGATAAGGCTCCTTCCACTTCCAAAGCACACATATCAGGGAAAGACATTCCTGCCGCTTTTGCCGCTTTCGGAACCAGACTGTTGGCTGTACAGCCGGGGATCGAATTACCTTCAAGCATGATATAATCACCCGTTTCAACATTGATCATCAAATCAACACGCAACACATCCCGCGCTCCGGAAACTTCATAGAATTTCAAGGAAGCATCCTGCAGGATTTTCTGATATTTCTCCGGAACTCCGGGCGCATTGCACAAATATTGGGTATCGCAATTCTGATGCAGGTATTTCGCATCAAAGTCATACACTTTTGCATCGTAACGAATCTCAATGATCGGAAGGACTTTCCCGGAAAGAATACCGATCGTGACTTCCACACCACTGAAAAATTCTTCAACCAATGCCAATTCACCGTACTGGAAGACCAGATCCAATGCTTTTTCCCAATCTTCCGCACATTCCACCACAGACAACCCGAATGTGGAACCTTCCGCAACCGGTTTCACCACCAGCGGGAAACGCAACTTTTCCGGAATCGCCTTCTCTCCCGGTGCCAGAACCGCATAACGGGCATTCGGAATACCGTGAAGATCCATCAGTTTCTTCGATGCAACTTTATCCATCAGCAATGCACATGCTTCAGAACCGGATCCGACAAAAGGAATCCCCGCATCTTCCAACAATTTCTGAATACGACCGTCTTCCCCGAATCCACCATGCAATACAGGCCAGACAATGTCTGCCGCCTGCATTTCAGGAGTCACACGCAACTCCTGAATGTCATATTCCGATACTTCGTAGCCTTTCTGACGCAACGCATCAGCAATCGCTCCGCCGGACAACAAAGAAATATCCCGTTCACTGCTGCAGCCGCCTTTCAATATCAGCACTTTGACCGGAGATTTTTCAAACTCTTTCCCTTCAACCATATTGGCAAACCTCACTTCAGGCATTAAATTGATCTTATATTTCTCAGAAACAACGGAACGCATACGCCGGATCAATGCGATCAGATCCGCACACGGAGCACTCTCCATAACAGAATCCCGGAGGATCCAGTTCGCATGAGCTTCACTGACATGGAACAGACCGTTCCGCATATTTTTGCATCCGCAATCTTCCAACAGTTTTCCCGCAGGTTCTCCCCCCGGCGGATTTTGGAAAACACTCCCCGCACTGCGCCCTTTCGGAGCACATTGCCGACGCATATTTTCCTCACGCAGCAAATCCTCTTCCGCAAGCTTATCTGAAACAGGAAAACGCATGACTGCACCCGTAACAAACATCCCGTTCCGCAAAAATGGAGAATGACGGTAACTCATCGCCAACGCATCCACCGGCAAGGTGAATTCAAGCGGGTCATCAGAGTCCAGTGAAATCATATTCACTTCTTCCAGAAAATCTCTCATGCAGACACCCTTTGCGCCCGCATTCATTGCCAGAGCTCCACCCAGCATTCCCGGAATCCCGCTCAATCCGGTACACCCGCCGTATGAGTGTTCAAGTACATAACGGACCATTTGAGAAAGACGGCAGGCTGTGCCGAAAAAGAAACGTCCCTCCCCCAAATGCCGCATAACAGAAAAACCCGCCGTAACAGCGGGTCTCATAAAAACAGTATCCTCCATGGGCAAATCAGAACCGGCATAATTCATTCCGCCGCCAAGAACGCGGATCTTCAAACCCACTTCATGGAACGAACGGATCATTGCCAGAGCTTCCGTTGTATCACAAGGTTCCGCCAACAGAAAAGTCCCGCTCCCGGCTCCAAGTCCGGTCACACGATCCCAACGTTCACAACGGCAATACTTTGCAACACATTCAAAGCTCATCTGTCAACCCGCAGAAATTACAGTCGGATACAATTATTTCTTGTAAACAGCTTTCGGATCAAAAACGCGTTCACCGACAACTTTCAGTTCACCGTCTTCCAGTCTGCGGAAGAAGCAGGAACGGTATCCTTCGTGACATGCAGCTCCGCCGATCTGATCGACTTTGAAGATCACAGTATCTTCATCACAGTCAACCAGAATTTCTTTCACGATCTGGGAGTTACCGGATTCTTCCCCTTTTTTCCAGAGTTTGTTTCTGGAACGGGACCAGTAAGTGGCTTTTCCGGTTTTCAGGGTTTCATTCCAGGATTCTTCGTTGATGTAAGCAAGCATCAGGACATCATTGGTTTTCCAGTCCTGGGCGATAGCAGGGATCAATCCGCCGCATTTTTTGAAATCGAGTTCGATCATGATTCTTTTTCCTTCTGTTTATATTGAAAAGTTTGATTGCTGGTTCAAATCAGTTGAAAGGTTCTGTCAGTTTCTGAGAACTCTGTCTGGTGGAGAGCTTGGAAACAGGCTGAACATTGGCTTTTTTAACGGCAGGAGCCTTGTCACATTTCTTGGCAGGAGCCTTGTCACATTTCTTGGCAGGAGCCTTATCACATTTCTTGGCAGGAGCCTTGTCACATTTCTTGGCAGGAGCCTTATCACATTTCTTGGCAGGAGCCTTGTCACATTTCTTGGCAGGAGCCTTGTCACATTTCTTGTCTTCTTTCTGATTCTTGAGAGAGATCACGAGTCTGAAAGCGACAACTTTTTCGCAGGGTGCGACGCTGTGGAAATCCAACACACTGCCGGGCAATGCAGAAACTTCACGGGCAGGAGCAGCCATGACTTTTCCGTTGGCATTGCTCCATTCAAATGTATAATAGACTTTTACCGGAGAATCACCGGAAAAGATCCATGAAAAAGTGGAAGTACGGCTGAGATATGCCGATGCACTGACAGTCAGGAATCCATTATCATTGATATAGGATTTGGATGAAAGCAGGGAAAGTTCATAACTGCTGTTGTTGATCATGGAGATCTGCGGATCAGCACTTTTTTTCTGAATCGGCTCTTCGGTCATACATCCGGCGAGCATAAGCGCGGCAACAGTCCCGAACAAGATTTTTGCAATTTTCATCAATCAATCCTCCTTATTTTATAAAAATCTGCAACAATATACTCTGTTTTTCTGAAAAATCAATAGGAAATGATCGTGGCGATCAATTCAAGTTTTTCCGGTCCGACTGCTGTAATGGAATGACCTTCCCCGTTGCGGGTCAGAGTGCTGTCGCCGGGCAGAAGGATCCGCTTGACACCGTTATCATCGGTTTCCGCTTTTCCGGACAGGATGTAATAGATTTCATCTTCATTCTCATGCACGTGATATCCGATTGAACATCCGGGTTCGAGAACCAGTTTTGCAAAGAGGCGCATATTCGGATTCAATTCAGCACCTTTGCTGTAAATATGATTGAACATCACATTGCCATTGCCGCCGCGCACTTCATGCCGGAGCTCCGGATTCCAATCTTTTTCCTGTTTGAACATGATCTTGTTTTCCTTGCAGTTAAATATTTATTCAAAGTACGGGACCGAAAATGTTTCCGTATTTCTTACTGTTCAATGACTCTACAAATGCGCTGATCTTGGTGCTGGTACTGCACGGGTCAGTGGTCTGATCCATACAATCACCGTCCAGAATCAACAGCGGCAGATCGATCTTTTTCAACTCCTCACGCAGATGTTTCATAAAACAACTGTCCGAGAGAGAACAACGCCCGAAACCATGGTTGTAAAGAATACATCCATTGAGGTTTGCCTGTTGTGCATGGGTGCTGATATATTTGACACGCAATGCAGGATCCAGGAAGCCGACAGTCAGCAGTTTTCTCGCCAGTGAACGGAATGGATCATCCGGATTCAACACATCCCAGTTTACGAAGTTGACTTCTTCAAAAACGATGGGAGCACAGCATGTTTCTTCCACATAATCCAATATTTTGGTATCATAGAACGGCGGCAGATGCAGCCAGAGAATACGGTGCGTATCTTCTATGGAATACCGTTTTTCCATGATCGCTTTCCGTTCTTCCAGCTCATGCTTGAATTGAGTCTGAATGTCGATCATCTCCTTTTTTCCCCACAACTGGGAAAACAGAATGGCATTGTAGATCGCTTCAGATCCGCGGATCAGCGGAGGACTGTTCCAGCGGAGATCATTGCATTGTCTGGAAACTTCCGCTGCGAGATTGGTATAATGGCAAGCCTCGGCAAGTTTTCCCATATCCAGTTTCAGACCGAGAGCTTTTTCCATCAATGCAACAGATTCTTCCAATCCGGCGGCAATGGATTCCACCGCATTGCGGTCATTCATATTGACAGGTGTATGCAGGGAGTAAAAACGGTCTGTAAAATCATATTGGCGTGCCAGATCCTGAAAAATACGTTCCCCCTGCTGACACGGCTGGGAAGTTGAAACTCCGAAATCCGGTTTGGGCAGTTCCGACCCTTCCAACACACGGAGGAACGAGCATGTTTCCCCGGAAAAACCTTTGTATGCAGCAATATCCAATGCTTTTTTGGTTCGTTTTGAATTCCGGGCAAACAACGCAGCGTATGTTTCCATAGTCAACATCCGCACACCAAGAGCATTGAGAATCTCGGTCGGGAAGAAAAGATTACGCCAAACTGTCGGAGCTTTATTGTTCCGGGAGAAAAATTCTTTGCGTGTGGAATTTGCACGCATGGCAACAGAACGCAGCGGGATATCAGTTGCATAATCGATCTTGCGATGAGCAAGAGATCCACGGAGTCCGGCATATTGTTTCGCCAGACAGGCTGCGCCGAATGCACCCATGACTCTGTGATATTCCGGAATCAGAATCCGGTTTCCGGTAATTTGTTCCAGATAATAAGCAACCGCACGATTGGAGGCAACCCCCCCCTGAAAAACAATGTCCCCTTTGTAGTTGAACAACAGTTCTCCCACACCGGAAATAATGGTTCGCGCCTGAGCACGGCAGGCTCCGGCAATGATCTGACCGATCGGATAACGGTTTTTGAATTTATTGATCGAAGTTGCGCTCAAAACAGCACAGACACTGGAAAATTCCAATTCAGATTCATATTCAACTTTATCCGCCATCTCTTCCACGGGAATATTCAATTTCAACGCCACACTGTCCAGAAAAGCTCCGGTACCGGCAGCACAGATCCCGCTCATCTTGGAATTCCACATCTGCATGGAGTCATTATAGATCATCGCCTTGCTGTCCTGACCGCCAACATCCAGAATGGCACGGCAGTCCGGATAAAAATGCAATGCTCCTGCCACATGGGCTGAAACTTCACTCACCTGAAAGTCATACGCAAGATATTTCCGTGTATCTTCCACGATCTGACTGCCGGTCACAACGGTACAGGCAATCGCATTCCGTTCCACTCCTGCAGCAGCCAGAAAATCAGAAACTGTTTTCTTCAATGCTCCATGATTACACTGTCCGCAATCCACACAGCGACCGGTGCAGCTCAAAGCATGATCCGTACTGACCGGGCGAGTCCGTTGATACACAGAATGCCGCACGGAACCATTCCCATCCATCAGTACCGCCTTGAATGTGGTGGAGCCGATATCAATACCGAGGTAAAAACTCTCCATATCTAATAAATTTCTTTCCTGATTAAAAATCTGTTTTCATTATTTATCATGGTAATATATCACACCTGAAACGTTTTTTCCAAGCTGTTTTAAAATTTAAGTTCAACAAAATAACAATGCAATAGATTTTTTTTTCAAATCCACACTCATTTTTCCCGTTTTTCAACAGACACACCGATCCAGAAAGACAACAATCAGCTTTCCGGAATAAAAAATAAAATATTTTCCGGCAGAAAAACATTTTCAAGAATGATTTTTCATATTTTTTATTTATATTTCATCGCTATTTTTATAACTTATCATATTCTTTTTTCTGATATTTTTTAAATTTTCACCATTTTTTTGAGTTCAAAATATCTCTTTTCCTTTTTTGGCAATTATATACCTCTTGAAAAAATTTATAATTTTTATATAATATTTAAGAACAAATTAAAACGGAGTTGTTTTCTATGGTGGAAAAACGGAAAAAGGTAAACAAGATCAGCAAGACTGCATCCATTCTCCGGGATGAGTTTTCTGAAAGTCATCTCAAAGATGGTGACAGAGTCGCATCGGCAAAACAAATTGCAGAGCGGTTCGGTTTATCGGTTCCGACAGCTCATGAAGCGATCAAACTATTGGTTTCCGAAGGACTTCTATACCGTGTCCGCGGAAGCGGTACATTCATCCGACGGGGAAATGTTCATAAAAATTACCGGATCGCACTCTTTGATACGCCGCCTGCTCATGTTCCGGAAAGTCTGCATAACGTTTTTTCCGAAGCAATTGACAATATGATCGAATCTCTGCACAGTCACGGATGCATTACACAACTCATGCCATATTATGAACTGCGGGATAAAAATACAGCTCTTGCCATGATGCAGAATTTTGACGGAATGCTGATCTCCAACAGGTATGTGGACCCAAATACTCTGCCGCTCTTTCAGGCATCCGGGATCCCCTTTGTCGTATTCGGTCATTTTTATGAAATGCCGCATCACTGCTCTCAGGTTTTCGGAGATATGCGTTACGGAATGAAAGAAGCTCTTGCCATGATTCCCGTTCTGGAATCACGGGAAATCGTGATCTTTGCCGAAAATACGATCACCAGTGAAATTTTAAGTCAACAATGGTCCCTATGTGCACAGGAAGCCGGAATCGCCGCAAAAAATATCGAAACCATTGTTATTGATCTGAAAAAACGTTCTCAGGAATGTTACAAACAGATTCGGGTATATTGTAAATCCATTGCCAGAAAAGTGATCCTGACAACCACAGACGGGCTGGCTTACAACATTATCGGAGCATTCACACTGGAAGATCATGTCCCCGGAAAAGATTTTGTTCTGATCAGCTGCGGGAACCGGGAAGGACAGGGATTCCGTTTTGCAGATGAACCCATAATCTCCTCTATCGATGTCCCGCAAGACAGGATGATCCACGAATCAGTACGTTTGCTTCTGCAGCTCATCCAGACTCCGTCGGATGTAATCTATCAGGCAAGAATACCATCTCAACTGGTTATCCGGAAAAGTTTTCACAATTAATCTTTACTTTTCAAATAGCAAACAAGAAAGGAAAAACAGAATGTATAAGAGATTACTATTATGCTTCTCTCTGGCGGCGCAATTCGTACTTCCGGCGGCTCATCCGGCAGCTAAAAACGGAAAAGCGGAAATGCTGGTTGTTTACAAAAAAACAGCCAATCCGAAAAATGAATGTCATGATCATGTTTACAAACGTTACAATACGACAGATCTGACAGCCCGGGAACTGGCAAGCCATTTGCAGAAAATCACTGGAGCCGAATTCTCCATTGTGGAAGAAACTGCATGGGATCAGAAACAACCCGCATTCCTGATTGGACAAACTGATTTTGCAAAGAAAAACGGTCTGGATTTTTCCAAATTCGATAAAGAGGAATGGCTCTATAAAAGCATCGGAAAAAATATCGTGATCGGCGGCGGATTCAACTGGGGAAATGATCTGGCTCTCTATAAATTCCTCCAGGAGGAACTCGGTTGTCTCTGGCTGAGCTATGAATGTACTTACATCCCGCAGAAAAAAGATCTTACGATCCCGGAACTCGATCGCAGAGGAACTCCCTCTTTCATCAACCGTGTGATCTATATCCCTCCGGCCGGACAGAAATCCAAACGTCTGGAACAGCTCATGCACACCTGGCTCCGCCGCAACCGAAGCAACTTCCAACGCTTGCCGCAGGGAAGTTCTGATCAATATACTTCGGTTCACTCATTCTATGAATTTGTCGATCCAGGCGTTTATTTCAAAACTCACCCGGAATATTTCGGTATGAACTCTCTTGGCAAACGGGTGGCAGGTACACGCAAAAGCCGTCTGGGCGGACAACTTTGTTTGAGCAATCCGGAAGTCCGCAAAATCACGGAAAGAAAACTCCGGGAATATATTGCAGGTGACCGCGCCAACAAGCCCAGAGAAAAATGGCCCGTGATCTATGAGATCTCCCAGTGCGATAATACAGATTATATCTGTCACTGTCCGGAATGTAAAAAAATCACAACACGCGAAGGCAGTGATTCAGGTTTGCTGCTCCATTTTCTCAATCCCATTGCAGAAAGTATCGCGAAAGATTATCCGGAAATCCGGATCTCTACATACGTCTATGTTTCCACAGAAAAAGCTCCGAAATATATCAAAGCAGCCAAAAATATCTCTCTGCGCTGGTGCGATCTCTATTTCAACAGCGACTGTTACAGACCGCTTTCTCATTCCATCAACAAAAAACAGAAAAAGATTTTTGAAGACTGGACAGCACGCGGTATCGTGGTCGATTCCATCTGGGATTACTGGAACATGGGCGGCAGGTGGATCAATCCTCCACGGGTAGAGACCATGCTTGACGCCATTGCTCCGGATCTGCGCTATTTCCACTCCCGCGGAGTCAGATATTATTTCACAGAAATGGAACACTCCTATGCCGATGTCGATACCAATTTCCTTGAACTGCAAGTATGGCTTGGACAGCAGCTTCTGGATGATATCACAAAAGATGAAAAACAGCTTGTTGCCACATTCATGAAACATTATTTCGGTCCGGCGGAAAAACCCATGACCGCTGCTCTGAATATCATCCGGAAAGAGGTTGCAGCAGAAAAACGCCCCATGTTCTACACCGGAAATATTTTCCAGAAATTCCTCACTCCGGCTTTCATACTCGCTGTCCGCTCGGAAATGGAAAAAGCCATCGCACTGACACCGCCCGGGTCAGCCTGGCGGATGCGGGTGGAAAAAGAGATGCTCCCTGTTTTGCGGACTCAGGCTTTCTATGATGCTCTGCGTCTGGGAAAAACCAAACAGCAGATCATGAAAGAATACCGTACCATGCGGGAACGTCAACTCAAATACCGCTACACCGCAAAAGAATTGCCGTCAGTCCTGAAAATAATGGAAAATGAATTGAAAAAACTGGAATTCGATTTCCCCACTCCGGAAAAATTCAAACATCTTCCCCCGGAATCGATCCGGAAATTCACAGCCATTGATTTCCGCGGTGTTCAGGTGAATGATCCCGAATCAACACTCAAAAAAGTGATCCGGATCGGCTCACGTGAGAAGGATAAAGATCAAGTCAGGCATGCCAACCCGAAAGACACAGCAAAATATATCGTCGGAATGCATAATTTCGTAACCAAAAATGAAGTCTGGCACAATCTGAAAAATGAATTGAAAAAAGATGGGAAATACAACTGGTATTGTATCCGGAATTTCCATTTCGGATCTAAAACTCAGTTCTTCGCCTGGGGATGGTGGACTCTTTGCGACCTCTCCAAAGTCTATGCAGACGGCAGTGATAACCGTTGGGATATCTGGTTCTCTCTGAAAGCAGTCGGTCCGGCATACGCAACCGGAGAAAAAGCAAAAGAAGAAAATAATTTCTTCATCGAAAGCATTATCCTGACAAAACCCGGTGCAATCCAATAAAATAACAATAAAAAAGGAGAAAAAATCATGAAAAAAAGAAACAGTTTCACATTAATAGAGCTCCTCGTGGTCATTGCCATCATCGCAATCCTTGCAGGAATGCTGCTCCCCGCTCTGGGGAAAGCCAGAGATACAGCAAAAAGAGCTCTCTGCTCCGGAAATCTCAAACAGATCTCTCTCGGATTGATCTCGTATGCAAGTGACAACAAAGAATATTTCCCGATCTGGCGTGAAAAACTTTCCGATATCGAATACCGTTATTACTACGATGTCATTGGAAAAGAATATCTCGGGATCGACAGTTGGAAAACACACGATACCGCAGCACACTGGAAACAGAATATCGGCGCAGGAGTTTATGCAAACTACCTGACACTCTGTCCCGCTATGGTCAATAACTATAACGGTACAAACTATGCAATCAATCAGACCTTTGCCCCGGAACTCGCAACCGCCGATAAAGCAGTTGCCATCAAATTGGTCAGACAACCTTCTGCCAGTGGGATGTTGATCGAAACCGGTATGAAAAATGCAACCACAAAATATGCAGCAGGAGCGCAATCTCTTACTCTCTCCATACCACCCCGATTCAGCACCAATAGAACAATTACTGCGAATTCATCCACCACAGGGGACGGCGTAGTTGTCTATCCTCACAACAGAGCTATGAATGCAGCTATGATGGATGGTCATGTGGAAATGTTCCTCTTCTCCGGATATGACAAACGTTTGCAGATCGCCACTCAGGACCCCGATGGATTCACTCTTTACAAACTCTATAAATAAAAAGGAGATTCTCATGAACAAAATTCTTTTAACATTATCCGCCCTCTTCACAGCAGGGATCCTCTCCGCAGCAGAAATCATTGTCCCCAGCGTCAATGGCAGCGAAACATCCAAAGAGACCATTCTTCCCGCCGTACAGTTCAAAGAATCTGAACGGGTCATTCTGAATTTCACCGCATTCATACAGCGTAAAAAGGCAATCGGCTGGGCTCCGGTCGCAGCTCTGCGGATCAATGGAAAACATCTTAAAGAAACAGATTCCGCAGGCAAACTGCGTCTGCTCAACAAAGGCGACGGCTTCAAAACCATTTCCAAAGGAAAAGAAGGAAAAGAAAGCTGGTGGTATCAGAAATCCCGTTTCCGTGTCTTCTACGGTCCGGGAACCGGCAAAGCCGATGCCCGTGTCCAGCTCGGTGAAGAAGCATGGAAATACAGCATGGATATCACAGATCTGATCAAGTCCGGAAAACCGGTCACAGTCCGGGCAATTAATTATCTTTACAAAAATCTCGCTGGATTCGATGCCGCTTTTGTGGTGAAAGATCTTGAATTGAAAGTTGTACCGGAAAAGAAATGAAAATTTTGCAGATAACTCTTCTTGCAGGAATTTTTTTATCAGGAGGTTTCGATATCATGACAGGAGAACAGACTGCACAACAGGCGGCAATCAAGGCAGCGGCAGAAAATCCATGGCGCGCACGGTATGCCTGGTTCTGGTATAACAGTGCTGAAATCTGGCAATTCACTCAGGCTGATATGGATGCAAAAGTCAAAAAATATGCCGATGCCGGATTCACTCATCTGATCACATTCAGCTGTACTCATTTCCGCTGGTCATTCCGTCCATGGTGGAAAGAAATCAATGAATGTCTGCGGAAAATCGTGGTCTCTGCCCATAAATACGGTCTGAAAGTCATTGAACATCATTCCAGTAATCTGACAAAATTCCCGAAAAATGATCCTGACGGAATGCCTCTGAAACGTCTGCTCAATACGCTTCACACACGTTGCAGCAAGCTGGAAGACTGGCCTGGACTGATCGATCATCTGCTCGATGAAACAACGGAAGAGGAACAATGGTGTCAGATCGATGCTGTCACCGGAGAAAAATGTTTTACACATTATTTCGGACACAGTAAATGTCCCAATAATCCGGATTATATCAAAGGATATCTCAAATATCTGGAAAGTGTTTATGCCACCGGAGTTGACGGGATCATGACCGATGATATGTACGCATATCCCAATATGATCCTGCATGAAAAAGGAAAAATTCGTATGAAACAGCCTTCATGCGGTTGTGCACACTGCCGCAAACTTTTCAGAGAAACATACGGCTACGACATGCCTGCGCCCGACAAATGGGATGCGTGGTACGGAAATATGGATGATCCCACATTCATCGATTTCCTCAAATTCCGCCGGATGACCTATATGGGATTCCATAAAAAAGTGGCGGAACATTATAAATCTCTCGGATTGAAACTTATCCGTCCGAATTATGATGCAGTGGCATTCCGGCACGACCATGAAGGTGGAGTCGCCGCCATGGTCCCCGAAATGGATGTCTATTTCCAGGAATGTATGTTCTCCTGTGCGATCCGTTACTCATGGCCTCTCTTCCTGTTCGAACAGAAAATGAGGGCGGAATATGCGCGTCTGCGGAATATTCCACACATGATGATGTTCTATGCAGACCGTCCGGATACTCTGAATTTCACATTCGGGTTGTGCCGTATCGCCGGAGCAATGTACACCAATACGCCCGAAGGCGAAAACAATACCGATGAAACTCCGTTGCGGAATTTTGAAAATAAATATCATAAATTCATTTTCGGCGCACAGGAACAGCCTGTTGCCGGATTCCTCAATTCCGAAAAAAACCGTTTCTTTTCCGCTGGATTCTTCGATAACCGCACCTCATTCTGGATGCAGGCAACAATCTTCCGGAATATCCCGGCTGTCTTCCTCAATATGCGGGAACCGGAAAACTGGAAAACTCCTGTCCTGATCGCCAATGAAGTCAGATTGCTTTCCGCTGAAGAAATCACTCTGTTGAAAAAATATGCTGAAAACGGCGGGACTCTGGTTCTCACCGGTATCTGCGGCGAACAGGATGAAAACTCCGCATTCCGTACACCGGAACAGATCAATGCTTTGTGGGGAATCGATCTCTATGATGAGACCTATGCCGATTCTTATAAAATCTTCCCGCTCGGAAAGGGAAAAATCTGCCGTGTCGGATATCATTTCGGATATCCCGGCTCAAAAGAGGAAAACAAATTGCGATTCGTTTATGATGAACGCAGACGGAAAAAAAATTATGTTTCTCCGAAACAGGAGATGCTCGCAACGCCGATCTCCCGCGGAGCTGGTCTGAAAACACAGACAAAACCCGCAGCAGATTATAATCTCTATTCTCGCAATTCTCTCTATTTTGACAGGATCGCAACGCTCATCACTGAACTTGCCGGTGAAAAACTGACTTACAAAACAGAACTCCCCGATCTGATCCTGACCGCACCTTATTATTCAGAAAAAGAAAACGCTCTGGTCATTCACATGGTCAATGCCATGGACACCCTGCCGAAGTCAATGGATGAAGTGATCTCACATGACCACCCGGTTCCGTTTACAAAATGGACTGGAAAAGATGGTGTGATCTCCATTCTCCTGCCGGAAAAAGTCTCCGGAAAAAATATCATTTTCACTGACCTGACCGGAAAAATAACAACTCTTTCCGGATCCATCACAGAAAATGCCAGACTGAATGTGATCATTCCCGCCGGACTCCTGCATGATTACGGCATGATCGTGATCCGCTGAAAAAAGTCTCCGCCACAAACCCATGCTCTGTCCGACTCAAAACCGGACAGAGCTTTTTCATATTTTCAAAATATGACTGCTTGAATTTTCCGTGAAGTATGATACATTTATGAGACAGATAAAATATAAAAACCGAAACGGAGTGCAAAATGCGAAGCTGGATTTTTTATCCTGAAAAAAAAGAAGAGGAAGATTTTCTCAGCCGTGCCATGAATATGGTCTTTTATCCGGGCATGAGACATCTTTCCCGGGAGGAGATGCAGGAGGAAACAGATCTTCCCTCTGCCCCCATCCAACAGCGTTCGATCGCATTCTACTGCGGAAATCTGCCCGGTTCAAAACCGGAATATCCATCCTTGCGCGCAGGTCTGCCGGAAATCGCTCTGCAAACGTATGATGGTCCTTATGCGCCCACCGGAAAAATGTGGGTCGCACAGAATGTCATCATCATAAAAACAGAAACCTCCAAACAGTTCAAATATGAATTCAATATCGGCATGAAAACCAATCTTTCGGTCAAAGGTTCTCTCCCGAAATTCATTCCGGATATTATGACTCGCAGTTGTAATTTCTTTCTGTTTTCCCCCTATAAACTGGCATAACTCAAACTCATTCAAATAAAAATTATTCACTTTTTTATTATCAATCAGTTGAATATTAAACTGTTGTATTTTATATTATAGACAAAACAACCAAACAAATAATTTCAAAAAAAACAACAAAACAAAAAAGGAGTATCCTGTATGATACACGTGTACGTATTCACGCTGTTCATGATGCTTGCCATTGCAATCCTGCAATGTGCCATCTTGAACAAAATGAAATCATTTATCGACATGCTGAGAAAACATGAAAAATCACTACTCAAAATGCAGGGAGATTTTTCCAAACTGTTCCAGAGTATCAATGAAGTGAAACAAACAGACAATACAGAAGCACTTATCCGAACGGAAGAAAAACAAACAGAACGATCGATCCAGAAGCAGGCAGGGATAACGATACAGCAAAACACGGTCAAACTTCCGGAAAAAAGTTGGAAAAACAACCTGCATTCTTTCAATGAAGAACTGGAATTTTTCAAGTTGGAAAAATACAAAGAGGGATTTGATTGGAACAGCCGGATCGCACAACGGATCTGGAACTGGATCTGTGTCGGGGAAGAACTCCGCCCCACGAATATCTCAGCAGAATATGCCGTTGTTACGACCTGGCTGATCCGGATCGGGATCATCACTCTGCTGGCGGGACTCGGTTTTCTGATGAAATATTCCATCGACAAAAATCTGCTCAATCCGCTTGTGAGAATGAGCAGCATGTTTGTTGCAGGAATTGCAATGACCGGATGCGGACTTCTCTTTTCCAAAGGGAAATACCGTTCTCTTTTCATCGCTCTGACAGGGGCAGGATTTACAGTATTGTATCTGAACATTGCCGCCTCGCTGAAACTGTATCACCTGATCGGAAATGCAACAGCACTGATCCTGAGTGTACTGGTCACAGTCGCAGCCATGCTCATATCGCTGAAAATGAATTCGCTGCTGCCGGCTCTGCTGGGATGTGTCGGTGGATATATTGCCCCGGTATTCATCTCCAGCGGTTCAGGCAATACGGTCGCTTTTCTGGGATACATGACGATTCTTTCTGCCGGGACACTTCTGATCGCCCGTTACCGGAACTGGCAGATCCTGCAGATCGCTGCACAATTTTTCTATACGGGACTCGCATGGATCGCATACGAAAAAAGTGCTGCGGCAGATTTCATTCCGCTTCTTGCTCTCTTCTCATTGAATTATCTGATTTTCAATCTTCCGGCTGTGATCCGGAGTAAAGAAAACAGACTCACAACAGTGATCGATGTTGCTCTTTTGAGTCTCAATATTCTCTTCTATCTCCTGACAATGATCCACGATCAGAAAGCAGTTTCCTGCAACGCCATAAAACTCAATGCGATGATTGCACTCTTTGCCGCACTGGTTCCTCTGGCAGAATGGTTCTGGATCCGGATGAAACAGAAAAAAGAAAAAATCCTTCAGGAAATTCTTCTGCTGCAGTCCGGTTTCGGAATCATGATAATGCTCCCGCTTCTTCTGAAAGGGGAATGGCTGATCGCAACAGAAAGTGTCACAGCATGTATGTATATCTTTTTTGCCTCCCGGACAAATTCAAAAGTGCTGTGTCTGCCGGGGATCTATCTCTTCTACAGCTCCATTACGATGCTTGCAGCTCACTATATCACCGGTACAGCCAAGGATATTTTCCTGAGTCGGCAGGCGATTGCATTGATCCTTGTATTGATGTTGACAGGAGCCGGGATTGCCTGTCAGCAGTGGCAGAAGAAAGTCACCCTGAAAGTGGAGATCCAAATTGCAAAACACCTGAGCGTACTTGCTTTTCTGACTGCCGGACTTCTATTTTTCCTCTTCTCCTCGATTGAATTGGATCATATCCTGAAATTGCTCCTGCCCTCGTTCCGTCATGGAGGGCTCACGGTATGGTGGAGTCTGCTTGCGGTGATCCTGGTTTATTCCGGGATCCGTTTCAAAATTCAGGAGCTGCGTTATCCGGGCGCATTTCTTTTCCCGGTATGCGCGACAAAAATTTTCTTCCTTGACCTTGCCGGACACGATCCGTTCTGGCGGATCATCGCAATGATCGCCTGCGGACTTCTGATGTTGGCGGGGGCGATCTTCTACATCCGTTTCAAGGATCAATTTATGACCGGAAACGGCGGAAGAAGTGAAAAAGAGGAACAAGTTTCAGAAAAAAATGGATAAATCCTTGACATACAGTTTGAAGAATGCACAAATTTGTGCTATCTTACAGCGCAAAATCAAGGAGAAAATTTACTATGCCCTCATACGAAGCTGTTATCGGACTGGAAGTGCATGTTCAGGCACGCACTGAAAGCAAAATGTTCTGTTCCTGTGCAAACCGTTTCGGTGCAGAGCCCAATACATTGGTCTGCCCGGTCTGCATGGGATATCCGGGAGTCCTCCCGACTCCGAACCGTGAAGCGATCCGCAAGATCGTTACTGCCGGATTGATGTGTTCCTGCGATATCCAGAAGAAAAGCAAATTCGACCGGAAAAGCTATTTCTATCCGGATATGCCCAAAAACTATCAGCTCACTCAGTACGATATGCCGTTCTGTCTGAATGGAAAAGTCCATATCTCCGGTGTCGGATTTTCCGGCGAACCTCTGCCGGATAAAGATATCCGTCTGACACGTATCCACATGGAAGAAGACGTGGCAAAACTGACTCATTTCGGAACTCACAGCGGTGTGGACTTCAACCGGGCAGGTGTCCCCCTGATGGAAATCGTCAGCGAACCGGATATGCGCTCTCCCGATGAAGCATACGCTTACCTGACCTCTCTCAAACAGATCATCCAGTATGCAGATATCAGTGACTGCGACATGGAAAAAGGACAGATGCGCTGCGACGTGAATATCTCTCTGCGTGAACGCGGGGCAGAAAAATTCGGTACCAAAGTCGAACTCAAAAACCTCAACAGTTTCCGTGCAGTTCACCGCGCGATCTCCTATGAGATCCAGCGTCAGATCCTGGTTCTGAACGACGGTGGAGTGATCGAACAGGAAACACGCGGTTGGAATGATGACAGCGGGGAATCCTATACCATGCGCGGCAAAGAAAATGCCCATGACTACCGTTATTTCCCGGAACCGGATCTGTTGCCGGTGATCTTCACCGATGAAGATATCGAAAACTTCAAACGGAATCTGCCGGAACTGCCGGAAGCACGCCGTGCCCGTTTCGTCAAAGATTTCGAGATCACTCCCTATGACGCACAAGTTCTGACGCAGGAAAAACCCTGTGCCGAATATTTTGAAGCGGCAGCATCCAAATCAAAAGCTCCGAAACTGGTCGCAAACTGGATCATCGCTGAACTCATGCGCGAACTGGCAGAGTCCGGAAAAGATTTCACAAACTGCCCGCTCTCTCCGGAAAACCTCGCCGAAATGGTCGATCTGATCCATAACGGTACGATCAACGGTAAAATCGGTAAAACTGTTTTCGCTGAAATGTATGCCACAAATAAAAAACCGGCAGACATCATCAAGGAAAAAGGGCTTGTTCAGGTCTCCGATGAGGGCGCGATCCTCAAATTCGTCGAAGAGGCGATCGCCGCCAATCCGACTCAGGTACAGCAGTACAAAGACGGCAGAAAAAATGTTGTTCAGTTCTTTGTCGGTCAGGTCATGAAAGCCAGCCGCGGAAAAGCAAATCCGCAGACTGTTTTGAAGCTTCTGACTGAAAAACTGGATGCATAAGATTTTTACTGCATTCATCCACTCATTCAAAAAAACGGGTGTCTGATTCATCAGGCATCCTTTTTTTTACAAAAATCACAGTAATCTGACGGATATATCTCCATTTTCACATAATCACATCTTGAAAATAAATCCCTGCACATTATATTACAAACGGGAAGATATTTATGTCAAAAATAAAAGGTGGAGAAAATTATGACAGATCTGACTGGTGAATGCTGGCGTTTGATATTCAATCTTGCGGACAGTTTCCGGGAAAAAGCAAATAAGCATAATAAAGAAAACCAATCTGCGGTTGATAATATCACTGTTGGACAACTGAGAATTCTCAAGGCGGTTGCATCTTTTATCATTCAGGAAAATACAAAAGGGATCATGCTCAAAACACTGGCGGAAAAAGTAGCACTGACACCCGGAGCCACTTCCATCATCGTGGATTCTCTTGTCAAAAATGGTCTGCTGGAACGGGAGCATTGTGAAACAGACCGCCGTGCTGTCAATATTGCTCTGACCAAAGAAGGACAGCGTAAGATGGCTAATTATATTGATTACTATGATCAGATCACCCGGGAAGTTTTTGCTGAAATTCCGGAGGAAGACCGTAAAAAGTTCCATGAACTGCTCCAGCTTTTTTATAACAAAGTCAAATAATACATCGTTATGAACACAGAAATCAAAAAAATATCATTCCGCACAAGTCCGCTGGTATGCAGCCAACAGATCAATATAGAATTGGAAAATGATATGATCCGGAAAGTCAGTGTACTCGGAGGATGCCCCGGAAATCTCAAAGGAATCTGCAGTCTCGTCAAAGGAATGTCCGTACAGGAAGTCATCAAACGGCTTGACGGAATTACTTGCGGAGATAAGCCGACCTCCTGTCCGGATCAGTTGGCAAAAGCATTGAAAGCCTATCTTGCCGAACAGAAAAAGTCATAAGAAACAACCTTCTCTTTTGCTGTTTCACGGAATATCAGATCGTTGCAAGATCTTCGGCTCCAACGACACGTAAATTGATACTGCGGGCATATTGCAAGAGTTCTTCCAACCACTCAAGAGGCATGTGAATATGCTCTGCACCCGGGGCAATATCATGCGAAAAGAAAACAAGCAGCGTATCGGTTTCAGCGGCATGAGCCAGCTTTTCTTTCAATAAAGATACTTCACTGTTGTAATACGTTCCGATCCCGGAGCCGCCGAGAACAAGTTTTTCCGGCAATGAATCAACCGGATAAACCGGAACGGGCTTTGTTTTTCCGACTCCGGCACGGAGATAATCAAAATATTGAAAGAAAAACGGATCGGTCACATCATCATGCCGGTTGTTGGGATAGGCAAAACAACGGATCGGGAAATTATTGGCATTACAGATATCCAACTGGGGTTTGACCTGTTTTTCAAAATAGGCTTCAACGCCATCCGGACCATTGGCATCGCCATGCAAGAGACTGTGCAGACCGACACTGTGACCAGCTGCACGGAGCTGTTTCATCACAGAAAGTTTTTCCGGTGTGATCTCTCCAACAATAAAAAAAGTCACATGGGCATCATACTTTTTCAGAAGCGGAAGAGCTTTCAACCAATTTTCACCATGATAATCATCAAAAGTAAAACAGACCGCCCCCCGTTGCGGTGAAGTGGGATCATTAAATTTTTTCATATTCTTACCCTCTCTTTTTTCAACGGAGCGGAACCGCTTCGGAACGATCTGTCTGTCCGGGATATTCTGCCCGGAGATATTCCAGTGCATCCGATGCAAGTTCGACCTCTGTCGCCTGCATATTCTCCAGTAAATGATCCGGATCAGCCGCCTTGGTGATCGTAACCACATTTTTCTGACTGGTCAGCCAACTCAATGCGGTTTGATAAGGAGAAAGAGAATAACGCTGTGCGACCTCCATCAGACATCGCGGCGGTTCTTCCGCAAGCATCCCTTTCTGCAGCGGACGCCATGCAGTCAGCATCACATCATGCGTTTGACAATATTCCAGCAAGCCGCTTTTTTCCACTTCCCGGACTTGTAAATTGTAATGAACCTGATTGACAGCCACTTTGGAGTCTGCCCACCCCTGAGCCTGTTCAAAGCGTTCGACAGCAAAATTACTGACTCCGATCCAGCGAATGATCTTTTCATCGACCAAACGGTTCATGGCACGCATGGTTTCACGGATCGGCACATCTTCATTGACCTGATGGATCAGATAAAGATCAAGATAATCTGTCCGGAGCCGCCGCAAAGAATCTTCTGCCGCACGGAGTACATCATCATAATGCAGATGAGTCTTCCAGACTTTTGAAGTCAGAAACAGCGATTCCCGTTTGAACCCGGCAACCGCCTCTCCCACGATCTCTTCGGAAAATCCTCCGGCATACATCTCGGCTGTATCGATATGACGGTATCCGGCATTCAATCCACGGGTGAGAGCCTCTACCGATGCTCTGCCGTCATCCGCGGGATCACGGGTATCGCGTCCTCCCATAAGCCACGTTCCCATACCGAGATACGGCATAGTGAATCCACAATCAAGACTCTTTTCTTTCATTCTGCAACCATGTTGTTCAAAAATTAAAAAATCCGCTGAAAAATTATTTCCAGCGGATATGAGATTTTCATCGAATCAGAGAACTGAGATCAACTGAGTGATGGAGTGAGCTCTGCCCGGAGCCAGTTCGATTTTGGCACCGGCACAGTTGGTTGCTTCCACGCAGACCATGTTATGATATTCCTCATCTCCGAAATCCGGCATGCGCTGGGATTTGGCGATCCAGGGATTCCAGACAACACTGGTGTTGGAATTAAGTTTCTCGACCAAGATCTTACGGTTCCATGCACGGTCTTCGATCGTAATGGCAGAGGTGGAATAGTAAATATTATCGGTTTCTGCTTCAAAACCGAATGTATCCGCAGCCACAAATTCAGTGTTGTCAACACGGTTTTCAGCTTTGGCTCCGCCGAGACCATGGATGAAGCACTGGCTGATTTCACCGATACTGAAGTAGGTATGGATCCCTTCGGCAAGAACAAATGCAGTGTCGCCCTGATTGACTGTATTGAGAGTGATACTCAGTTTTTTCCCGAAATTGACTTTCAGAGAGGCGTCAAGACGATGCGGCTCTTCAATGGAAAGAGTCAGACAGATGGTATCGGAACCATCCGCTTCGCGGATCACTGCGGTCACATTCCAGAATTGGATCCGTCCGGTTCCGTGTGTCGGCTGGGGATCACCGCCGAACCAGGGCCAACACAGCGGAATCCCACCGCGAATCGCTTTGGGGGCTGCAAGATGAGATGCTTTGGACATCATCAGAACTTCCTGCTGTCCGGCAGGAATGTAGGAAAGAACATGTGCACCGAAAACACTTACTGCTCCCTGACAATATTTGTTTGCAACGAAAATTGTCGGCAGATCAGAGTTTTCCCAAATGCCGAAACGAATGCTGTCGGACTGAAATTTGCTATTCAGATCCTGTACCATTTCCTGTGTATTCATGACAGTAATACCTCCCTGTTGATTTTTTGATTTGTTCAAATCCGTAATGTATATCCGGAACTATACCCACAAAATCAACGGAAATCAAGCAGAGTTTTCTGGAATTTCCGGAAAAAAAGGGTATAGTATATCATAAAATGATAAGACAGAAACAGAAACAGAGGTTTTTATGAAGCATAAAAATATGGATATTCTGCTGGAAGCATTGTCAAAACGCATTCTCATCCTGGATGGTGCTACCGGCACCCAGTTGCAGAAACAGGGTCTCACAGAACGGGATTTTCATCATGAACTGTTCAAAACAGACAAGGCACTGAAAGGGAATAATGACCTGCTCTGCATCTCCTGTCCTCAGGCGGTTCAGAAAGTCCATCGGGATTACCTTGAAGCGGGGGCGGATATTATTGAAACCAATACCTTCAATGCCAACGCAATTTCTCAGGCGGAATACGGACTGGCGGAACATGTTTATGCTCTTGCGAAAGCCGGTGCAGCTGTCGCCCGTCAGTGTGCGGATGAATATACAGCAAAAAACCCCTCCAAACCCCGTTTCGTCGCAGGTTCCATGGGACCGACCTCACGCACAGCCTCCATGTCTCCGGATGTGAATAACCCGGCATTCCGCAATGTTACTTTTGAAGAATTGGCGGCGACTTATAAAGATCAGGCTCTGGGGTTGATCGACGGCGGTGCAGATATTCTGATGATCGAAACGATTTTCGATACTTTGAACTGCAAAGCGGCGATTTTCGGGATACAGGATGCGCTGGATGAACGGGATCTGCGGATGCCGGTCATGATCTCAGCGACCCTGAGTGATGCCAGCGGACGGCTTCTGGCAGGACAGAATGTTGAAGCCTTCCTGATTTCTGTTTCACACACACGCGACCTGCTCTCGATCGGATTCAACTGTGCTCTCGGTGCAGAAGAAATGCGTCCGCATATCGAGGAACTTGCCGCAAAATGTCCGTTCAGGATCAGTGCACATCCCAATGCCGGACTGCCGGATGAATTGGGACGTTACACACAAACTCCCGAACAGATGGGATCGATTCTGCGTTCTCTTGCGGAACGGGGATTGCTCAACATTGCCGGCGGCTGCTGCGGAACAAATCCGGATCATATCCGTGCCATTGCCGGAGCATTGAACGGGATCACCCCCCGGAAAAAACCGGTGATCCCTCTGCGATTCCGTCTTGCCGGACTGGACCCGCTCGAAGTCACACAGGAAAGCAATTTCATCAATATTGGGGAACGTACCAATGTGGCAGGTTCCAAAAAATTCCTGAACCTGATCAAAGAAAATAATTTCACCGAAGCACTCCGGATCGCACGTCAGCAGATCGAAAACGGAGCCCGGATCATTGATATCAACATGGATGATCCCCTGTTGGATTCCGAAAATGTGATGAAACAATTTCTGCTCAGTGCCGCAGCAGAACCGGAAATTGCCAGAACTCCCATCATGATCGACTCCTCCCGTTGGGAAGTGATCGAAAGTGCTCTCCGCTGCGTTCAGGGCAAATGTGTTGTCAACTCGATCAGCCTCAAAGAAGGGGAAAAACCCTTCCTCGAAAAAGCTCTGAAAATACGGAAATACGGTGCTGCGGTATTGGTCATGGCATTCGATGAAAATGGACAGGCGGATACTCTCGACCGCAGAATCGAAGTCTGTCGCCGGTCATACAAACTCCTGACAGAACAAGCGGGATTCCCTGCCGAAGATATACTTTTCGACCCGAATGTGTTCGCTGTGGCAACCGGGATGAAAGAACATGATAACTTTGCAAAAGATTTTATTGATGCGGTCGGTATTCTGAAAAAAGAAATGCCGCTCTGCGGAGTCAGCGGCGGAATCAGTAATGTCTCGTTCTCTTTCCGTGGAAATAATACTGTCCGCGAAGCACTCCACAGTGTTTTTCTCTATCATGCGATCCGGAACGGAATGGATTTCGGGATCGTCAATCCCGCTCAGCTTGCGATTTATGAAGAACTCCCGGAAGACCTCCGTACCGCTGCCGAAGATGTGATCCTCAACCGGGCAGAAAACGCAGGTGATACACTTTTGGAAATCGCCGCACGCTATCATAAAGATCCCAAAACTGCACAGGAACTCTCCCCGGCATGGCGGAGTGAACCGCTCGAAAAACGGATCGAACATGCCATGCTGCGGGGCGATGATTCTTATATCAGTGAAGATATGGAGGAAGCTCTGCAGCAATGGAGCGATCCGGTCGGGATCATTGAAGGACCTCTGATGAATGCCATGAAACGGATCGGTACACTTTTCGGCGAAGGAAAAATGTTCCTCCCGCAAGTAGTGAAAAGTGCCAGAGTCATGAAAGCGGCAGTGGCAAAACTCATGCCCGCGATCGAAGATTCCAGAAAGAATTCCGGAACTGCCGCAGATAACGGAACGATCCTGATGGCAACCGTCAAAGGCGATGTGCATGATATCGGAAAAAATATCGCTTCGGTTGTACTGCAATGCAATAATTACAAGATCATCGACCTCGGTGTAATGGTTCCCCGGGAAACGATCCTTGATACAGCAGAAAAGGAGAAAGTCGATTTGATCGGTTTGAGCGGATTGATCACTCCGTCTCTGGAAGAAATGAGTGCCATTGCCACAGAAATGGAACGACGCGGAATGAAAATCCCCCTGCTGCTCGGCGGTGCAACCACCTCTCAGGCTCATACAGCTTTGAAAGTTGCCCCCAATTATCCATCCGGAGCTGTCCTCCAGGTGCGGGATGCATCCGGAGGTGTTCTTGCAGTCAATGCGATCCTCAACCCGAAAACAAAAGAAAAATACTGGCAGGATGTTTCTGCTGAATATGAAAAACTCCGTGTTGAAGCGGATCTGAAAGCCTCGGCGATCGAAACGATTTCTCTTCAGGAAGCACGCAGCAATGCGTTGCAAACCAACTGGGCAGAAGTGAATTGCGGGGATCCCGGTAAATTCAAAGGGATCAGAGATCTTGAAAATATCGAACTTGAAAAACTGATCAGTCTGATCAACTGGCAGGAATTCCGCAGAGTCTGGCAGGATGCGCCCGATGAAAATTCAGAACTGCTCCGGGATGCTCAAAATATGTTGCAGAAAATCACCTCCGGAAAAGCAATCACGGTTTCCGCATCCACCGGGTTCTTCCCCGTTGTTGCAAAAGAGGAAACTCTCTGTTTCAAAACAGAAAACGGGATCTCTTCTTTCCCGATGCTCCGGCAGCAATTCAAAAAATATCCCGGACAACCCAATCTTTCTCTGGTCGATTTCTTCCCGCAGGAACAGGATCAGAAAGAAGTCTGGGGCGGCACCTTTGTCATCGGATGCAAGATCAATGAAACTTTCTCCGCCGTATATACAGATGATTACAACCAGCTTTTGATCAAAACGCTGGCAGACCGTCTGGCTGAAGCCGGAGCAGAATATCTGATGAATACAGTCAGCAACGAATGGCAGAATGCTCCGGAAATGAAGATGATCCGTCCGGCACCCGGATATCCGGCTGTTCCGGATCATGCACTGAAACAGGAGATTTTCCGGATGTTGCAAGTCCGTGAAAAATTCGGTTTTGAATTGACTGAAAGCTGTATGATGATCCCTGCCTCCGGAATCTGCGGTTTTATGATCCGTCACCCGCAGGCTGCCTGTTTCGCTGTCGGAAAAATAGGGGAGGATCAGAAACAGGAATATATCCGGATGCGGGGCGGAAATGAAAATGAAGTCACACGTCTGATTGCATGGATTTGAATATAACAGAGGAGTTCCCACTATGAAACCGGGTGATGATTATCAATGTCCTCAATGTAAAAAAGAGACTTTTTTGAAAAAAGAATCTGTCATGGACGGATGGACAAAAAAAGGGGATGTACTGAAATGCGCATCCTGCGGGCATGTGGTGTGTGAATTGAGCGGAAAAACAAACTCCGAAACGCACTCCTCCGATCCCTTGAAAAGCTCTGCGGCAGAACGTTTCAAATCCATCCTGGGAGTCGATGATTTTGAAAAAAAACCTGTCATTGACTCCAGTGTGGAAGAAACACGTTTCTGCAAAGACTGTATCCATCTGATCCCGCATCCGTTCATCCTGCGATGTTCCAGATTCAACAAGGATGTCAACCCGATGGATGACTGTCCGGATTTCAAAAAACGAATCGGAAAATAACGCAGCTTCATATTTCAGGAAAAATTCATAAAAATACTTGAAATCGTTAATGTAATGAATTACATTAATGCGAATGTTTATCAAGTAATTTATGACATGTTGGTTTCCCGTGAAAATAAAGATCAGTTCAAAAATTATCGGATCACTGTTTTTTATGGTGTTCCTGACCTTTGCAGTACTTCTGTACTATTCAGTCCGCAGTATCCTGCACATGCGGTCAACGGTCGCAAGATACAGTATGAACCTGACCGGGGAACTTTACAATGAAAGTATCAAAACCCTGCACAGGAATACATTACGGGATCTCCGGCATCATGCGGCAGAATTGGCGGAAATCATCGAACTGCGCCTGCATACGATCACCACACAAGTTGCAGCGGCTGCAGTCCGATTTCCACGGATCCGGAATCACAATGCCGTCTCCCTGCTTCTGAAAGACCTTGTCCGGGAGACTCCTCCCGGAGCAACGGCATTTCTGATCGATCTCAAAAACAAAAAAATCAAAACCAGTCCGCAAACTCAACTTCCGTTTGAATGGGTCCGGAAAACACCCTGGATCCATACAGTCCTCGAAGAAGCAGCCACCCGCAATAAACCGTTTATTACGGAACCTCACACGGCTCTGAACGGAACTCTTACAGTCTCTTTTGTCCAACCCATTCCGGATCCGGAAAAAAATATTTCACATCTGATTGGAATTTTTATCCCGATGGACTCCCTGCTTTACCGGAAAAAAACACTCCATCGCGGCAACAACATTCCTCTTTTGATCGACCCCTATGGCAATATTGCAGCCGGAAAAATCTATCTCGAGGCAAGCGGGAATTCCCATTGGATGAAAATTCTCCCGGAAATCCTGAAAGACCGTTCCGCAACATCTCTCCGGCAAAAGATCGATAAACAGAAAAATGGCTCTTTCCTCTGGAATCTCCCTCTGGAAGAAAAAGAAACTCTTGCAATCGCATTCGCCCGGACAGGTCCGGATTATTTCCTTCTGCTCCTGCAGCCGGAAAAAGAACTGATACAGATTCTGAAACAACAGGAAAATATCATTGCACGGAATCATAATATCACCAAAGGTGAAATCCATCTCTATGTCAATAATGTCATTACAATTTATTGTCTGATCTGCTTTATTTTCCTCATTCTGATCCTGCTTACCGGATATTTTCTGGCACACCGTCTGACCCGTCCCATTACAAAACTGATCGAAACAGCCGGACAGATCGGAAACGGACATCTTGATACAAAAATCCGGATCGATTCCAAAGATGAACTGGAAGATCTGGCAGAAGCGATCAATAAAATGGCAGACGATCTGAAGGGTTACATCCATAATCTCAATCTTGCCGCACAGGAAAAACAACGGACTGAGGCTGAACTCAAAGCGGCAGCAGAAATACAACTTTCAATGCTTCCCGGTAAATTCCCTCCATTCCCCGAACGGAAAGAATTGGATATTCACGCTTGCATGATCCCCGCAAAAGAGATCGGCGGTGATCTGTATGACTTCTTTTTCATCGACAACGATCATCTCTTTTTTGTGATCGGCGATGTCTCCGGAAAAGGGATCCCCGCAGCTCTCTTCATGGCAACAGCCAAAACGCTGATGCGAAGCCTTGCAGCAAATCATCACTCTCCGGCGGAAATCCTGCTCCATACCAATAATTTCCTGGCTGCCGAAAATGACACCTGTATGTTCATCACTGTCTTCTGCGGTATTCTGGATTGCCGGACAGGGGAAGTCGTCTGCTGCAATGCAGGGCATAATCTGCCGTTCCGGAAAAATACAAGCTCTGCAACTATGGAAAAATTTGCTTCAGGCTTTCCGCTCGGACCTTTCCCGCAGGAGGGAAAAGGATTCTGCAAGGAAGAACGGATCACTCTGACAGAAAATGAATTGCTGATCCTTTATACCGATGGTTTCACCGAAGCACAAAATGAAAACGGTGAACTGTTCGGCATTGAACGACTCCAAAAGATCATACACGAATCAACACCCGGAGAAAATTTGCAGACCTTTACAGAAACACTCCTGCAGGAAGTCAGAAAATATTCCGGCTCTGCCCCTCAATCAGATGATCAGACAATGTTGATTATACGTTATAACAGTGCATACAGAAAGGATATTCCATGAATTTGAAACTCAAATTCTGCAGTTCTCTGGCAAAAGTCATGCCCCTCACAGAACCGGAAATCACCATCCGGAAGGGATGTGCCTTGCGCGGCGAACGTTTTTCATTCCAATTGGCATTTTCCGCTTCGGACTGTGCGGTCAAATATCTGGAAGCAGATGTTGAATCAGATTTGCCGGTACGGAAACGGAAAGTCGCTCTTGTCCCCGTCGAAAATCCCAGTGAAGTTCTGGATGATGATATTATTTCCGATCAGCCGGGACTGTATCCGGATCTGCTGACAGATTTTGACGGCGGCAAATATGTTTCTGCACCCAAAGGACAGTGGCGTTCAATCTGGTTCACGGTGGATGTCCCGACACACTGCGCTCCGGGAGTATATCCTGTTAAAATCAGTCTCCACAACAAATACATCCTCACCGAACCGATCGAAAAAATTTTTGAAATCGAAGTCCTCGATGCGATCATCCCTACGCAGAAATTGAAAAATACACACTGGTTCTATACCGACTGTCTCGCCGATTACTATAACGTTCCGGCATTCAGTGAAGAACATTGGAAGATCATTTATAATTATATGAAGAGTGCAGTTGACCACGGGATCAATATGATCCTGACCCCGGTCTTCACACCGGCACTGGATACAGAAGTCGGCGGCGAACGGACTACGGTACAGTTGATCGATGTGACTCTGCGACAGGGAAAATATAAATTCGGATTTGAACGTCTCGAACGCTGGATCAAACTGGCACGGCAGGCAGGGATCAAATATTATGAAATCCCGCCGCTCTTCACACAATGGGGTTCTGAATTCACCCCGAAAATCATCGCAAAAGTGGATGGCAAAACAAAACGCATCTTCGGATGGGATGTTTCTTCCTCTTCACGGGAATATAATAAATTCCTCAATGCTTTCCTGCCCGCACTCGTGACATTTCTGAAAGAAAGGAAGTTGCAGAAAAAATTCTATTTCCATTGTTCCGATGAACCTTCGGAAAAACATTTGGAAACTTATAAGAAATGCCGCTCCCTTATGGAAAAATATCTCAAAGGGTTCACGATCATGGATGCCCTTTCCCACGTGGAATATTTCAAACAGGGCATTGTCACAACTCCGGTTCCGGTCGAAAGCAAACTGGAAGAATTCATTGAAGCCGGAATGAAAGATCGTTGGACTTACTATTGCTGCGGTCCCTCAACCGTTTACTGCAACCGTTTTATTGTAATGCCGTCTGCAAGAAACAGAATCTTCGGAACGCTCCTTTATATGTATAAGGTTACAGGATTTCTGCATTGGGGATTCAATTTCTACAACTCTCAGTTATCCGCTTTCCGGATCGATCCCTACCGCAGCACAGATTCCGGCGGCTACTTCCCCGCCGGTGATCCATTCCTGGTCTATCCCGGAAAAAACGGGATCCCGGAGGATTCCATCCGGGCGGAAGTCTTCTATGAAGCATTGCAGGATCAGAGAGTTCTGAACAAATTGGAGGCACTGGTCGGCAGGGAAACAGTTGAAAAAGCCATGAACAAACTCTCTCCGACAGGGCAGATGAGGATGGCAGAATACCCCAAAGGAGAGCGTTCTGTATTAAATGTTCGTGCAACAATCAACAGAATGCTGAAAAAAGCTCTGGAAAAATGAACAAAGTGGTGTATATTATATAACAGGATAAAAAAATACCAAACCCAAGCATATAAATTTTAGGAGGTATGCAAAATGCAGGAATTTGAAGTTATCGTTATCGGCGGCGGTCCCGGAGGATACGTCGCAGCGATCCGGGCTGCGAAAAACGGCGCAAAAACCGCTTTGATCGAACGGAAAGAATTGGGCGGAACATGCTTGAACATCGGTTGTATCCCGACCAAAACCCTGATCGGCGGCGTTGATGTTTATCACAAAGCAAAACACGCAATGGATTTCGGTGTGAAAATCAGCGGAACCATCGAACCCGACTGGACCGCTATGCTCGGTCGTAAAGACAATGTGATCAAAACTCTCCGCGGCGGTATTGGTTCTCTTCTCAAAGCCGCAGGCGTCACCGTTTTCAAAGGTCACGGCGCATTCACAGGTAAAAAATCTCTCCGCGTTCTCGACAACGAAGGACAGACCGTCGAAGAACTGACCGCTCAGAAAATCATTATCGCCAGCGGTTCTGAATCTCTCGTCCCCGGGTTCATCCCCCGCGGCCCGCGCGTGATCACTTCCACTGAATTGCTTTCCATTCCGGAAATCCCCAAATCCCTGCTCATCCTCGGCGGCGGGGTCATCGGCTGCGAATTCGCATGTCTCTTTGCTGAACTCGGAACAAAAGTCACAATCGTTGAAATGCAGGACAGCATCATGCCTCTGATCGACCGCGAATGTGCAAAAACAGTTGCCGCTCAGATGGAAAAAGCCGGTATCGTTATCATGAACGGCAAACCCCTTTCCGACATCAAAGCAACCGCAAAATCTGTTTCCGGTAAAGTCGGTGATGAATCCGTCTCCGCTGATTACCTGCTGGTCTCCATCGGCAGAAAAAATGTCCTCGACGGTATGAATATCGCCGCTGCCGGTGTCAAAACAAATGAACGCGGATGGATCCCCGTTGACTCTGCCTGCCGTACAAATGTCCCCGGCATCTTTGCAATCGGTGATGCTACCGGTACCGTGCAGCTCGCTCACGCAGCAAGTGCCATGGGAACTGTCGCTGCTGACGTCGCATGCGGCAAAAAGAATGAATATGACGGATCTCAGGTCCCCGGATGTATCTTCACAACTCCGGAAGTCGGTTCTGTCGGCAAGAGCCAGGAACAGTGTGACAAAGAAGGTCTCAATACCAAAGTCGGTAAATTCCCCTTCGCCGCTCTCGGTAAAGCTATGGCGATCAACGAAACTGTCGGCTTCTGCAAAATCATCGCAGACGCTGAAACAGATCAGGTCTATGGTGTCCACATCGTCGGTCCCCATGCAACTGACCTCATCGCGGAAGCATGCCCCGCTCTCCACCTGGAAATCACCGCGAAAGAACTCGGTAAAGCAATCCACGCCCATCCGACTCTCGGTGAAGCCATGATGGAAGCTGCTCACGCTGTCCACGGCGAATCCGCTCATATCCCTTCCAGAAAGAGATAAGCTGATTTGTATAACATCTCCGGATTTCAAAAATCCGGAGATACTATACAAAACCTTAACAATAATGAAACAAAATATTAATTTTTATGACAAAACAGCTTGATTTTTTAGAAAAACAGGCTACTTTACTTGAATCATAAAATGATTTTGTTTTTTTATTGAATGAAGGAGGAGAAAAATGGCTGGAGTTACACTGAAAGATATCTGTAAAGTATATGATGGCGGAGTCTATGCTGTCAATCATATCGATCTGGAGATCAAAGACCGGGAATTTATGGTTCTGGTCGGACCGTCCGGATGTGGAAAATCAACCACTCTGCGTATGATCGCCGGATTGGAAGAAATCAGC
>JAGCNI010000126.1 GCA_017646015.1 Lentisphaeria bacterium | reverse complement strand
CTCGGGGGAGGGGTTCCCACTGCTGTGATCATGGATCCGAATGGCAATCAGATCGGCAGGATCGGGGGATATGCCAAAGCACCGGTATATCTCAAACGTTTGAAACAAGCCCTTAAGAGTGCCGGGCGCAAATAAATTTTACTGTATCAGAAGATAAAAAAACGGTCTGTCTCCTGCTGGAAACAGACCATTTTTTTTGTGCCGACTGAGTTTGAATCAATCCATGTGGAAGACTTCGTTCATCGGTTCTTCCTTGGCTTTGGGGGCGCCGGGATATTCGCAGACGAGGTTTTCTGTCATCTGTTTCCACCATTTGTGAGCGCATTCATAATCGGCGACTTTTGCGAATTCTTCTTCGCTTTCGATTTCCATGTATCCGAACATGACGTTTGTGCCGGGATGGTGATAGATGGAATAGTTGTGGATCCCATGACGTTTCATTACCGCTTCAAGTTCCTGCGGGATGGGGTTGTGTGCTCTGGTGTATTCTTCCAGACGTTCGGGACGGACTTCCATGTAAAATGCTTTACGGATCATAGTTATTTTTCCTTTTTTTAGTGGGTGATTTTTATTTTGAGAGTTCCCGGATGATATATTCGCAGTTGATCACTTTTTCTCTCAGGTCAGCCGGAGAATAGTAATAGTGATTGCTTGCTTCAAATCCGATTCTGGAATCTTCCAATATGATATCATGGAGCGTATGAGCCAGTTCGATTTCTTCTTTGACACATGCGATCATGGTATTTTTATCAAAAGCGTTATCTCTTGAGCGTACAAAACGGATCTGCAGATATGTACTTCTCAGATGACAATAGGCTGCGGTTGCGATTTTGCGGAGTTCATGGAATTCAGCAGACTCTTTTTCTGTGACCATGGATTCTGCTTTTTCGAGGATCTGCAAGCCTTTCAGCCAGCCGGCAGTCAGGATCCTGAACTGATTTTCAAAGACATCTTCCGGATAGACACTGCGCCATGTTTTGAGGTCATCATAAGGATATCCGATCATGGTTGCCTTATAATTTGTTTTCCGGAGATGAAGTTGGTTCATGGGTCCGAAGTTCATGGGTGCCTTGTAGATCACTGTTACATTGAATGGGAATTCACGGAAAGAATCACTGAATATTTTCCATGCTTTACAAACTTCTTCTGCCAGTTCCGGATGATATTTTCCTGCGGCGATTTCTTCCGGTGTTGCATTCAGCAGTTCCAGATTTCCGCCGGGGAATCCGCCCTGAGTCCAACTGAGCATAAGCCCCTGAACTCCGCACTCTTTCAGATTTTTCAGATGTTCCTGAATCAGATATGGCACGGGGATGTAGGGGACAGCGGAGATTTCCCAGGAGTTATTGATCTGCAGTTTTGCAGCAACGCCGATCCCGTTTTTCAAAGCATATTTCCAGACTTCCCGTGCTTCTTCGCTGGGACCGACCTGTGAAATGGAATAGTCCACAAGATATTGTTCCACTCCGCCGACTTTTGTTGTCATTCCCCATTCACTGACACTGGTGACATAAATGTCTTTCGGGAGGTTGTCCAATACATCTTTTTTGAATGAAATCACATCATTATCTTCCGGATTTCTCCGCCATGCCCAGTCATAACAAAGCATTTTTGCTTCGGGTGCTGCCGCATGCATTCCGCGTTCCATTGCAGAGATGACTCCGGCAATGATTTTTTCCTGCGGGACATTTTTGCAGGAGGGACATTCATGTTTATTGAATTTATAATTACAGTGAGTCGGATTTTCAGACATCGTGATTGTAAGAACACCGCCCAGATCGGGGACTTCTGTGAAGAGGGTTTTCATTGCTCCCTCCAGCCATTGAAGCGGTTCAGGATGTGCTGTTGTGCAAATTGTTTTTGTATTCAGATGAGTAACATCAATCCCTGTCCAATGCGGTTTCTTTTCATAGAATGACAGGGGCAGACAACGTGGTTCATTCAGGTAAAGATAAATCTTCAATCCATATTTTTTGCACCGGGCAACAATATTTTTCAAGTTCTGCATCCGTTTTTCTCTGCCTGCGGAATATTCTTCCGCTCCGGGGATCGGAATCAGCAGATACAGAATGGCATGCATCCATACTCCTTTGATTCCCATGGAGGCATATTGTTCCATCAGATTTTCCGGAACCGGATCCAACTCATCAGCACATCCGAGCACATCGCCGCAGTTTGCTGCATAGGAATGGATGAAATTGAACTCGAATTTTTCATTGCCGATGATTGTCTCCCGTGCTGCATAGGCATCAGCAAATGCAAATGGCGGTTCTTTATACGCCAGTGTACCGGCGGGAAAATGTTTTTGAAAAACGGCTTTGAGTTCTGCGGTTTGTTTTTTCTGAGGCTCTGTCAAAGGTTCATATTTCAGTTCCGGACAATCCGGTTTCAAGGCTCCGAGTTTCGTAAAACAGAAATCTTCTTCTTTCAAAGTATAAGCCAGTTGTTCCGGAGTCCAGTCGAGCAGTTCCAGCAGTTGGGGATAGTTCAGAAGATGCCAGTTGTTCCGGATGAGAGTCAGATAACCATGAGATTTCCATTTCGGCAGCACATCCGGCTGAGTATTCAACCCCATTTCTGCGACAGCTTCAAAGAGTTCTTTTCTGCTGCATTTCAAAACAGAGGCGATTTTTTCCGGTTCGATCAATTCCCAGTTCCGCCAGATGAAATGCTGCCAGCGTGTTGGAAAATAAGGATATTCAATCGGGGCAGGTGCGTTGCCAACCGGTAAATCTTGAATCTTCATAAAGTTTTTCCTTTTTTGCAAAAGCGACTTATTTTATTGTGCAGATAAGATATTCTGTTTTTGTGGAATTTCAAGCATGAATCATGTTTTTAAGTTTTTTTTAGCGCATAAAAAAGGATCTTCCCGAATTTTTTTCCGGAAAGATCCTCTGATCAAAAAAATTGGCAGTGATTCTGTTTATTTGACGGGTTGTGCTCCGTAATCCTTAACAGCACCGAAGAACTTCAGGGCGCTGTCAAAAGGATATGGATTTGCATACATTGTGACTTTGGAAGTGATTGTTCCCTGTTTATTCAGTCCGAGAGCAGCGCGGAACTGATTGATGGGAGAATTTTCATTGTAATGAACTTTTTCTGTATAAGTCGCACTCAAGAATGCTGCCAGGAATTTATCATCAATTCTGCCTTTGAAGAGAGAGGGATCTTTGAATCCGATATTGTTCTCGACACTTTCCATTCCATCGGCATCCGCAAGATCATCAAAACCATCGTCTTCGACTTTCATGAATTTGATATTGGGACTGATCGTAATCGCAACGTCGGCTTTTTTATTGAGGAAGAAAACGTTATTTTCAAGGGTGACTTTTTTCTTTTTGGAATTTCCCTTGGTGTTGTCATACCCCGCCATACAGTTCAATCCGAGGATGTTATGATGAAGATTGGAAGTGATTCCTTCATTGGTGCGGACACCATATCCCATGTCTTCAAATTCTTTGGTTCGTGTCCAGGTGAAAAGGACTGTATTGTATGCAAATTCGTAGTTGACAGCAAACGGTTTTCCATTGGTGCTGCGGACTTCTGCTGCGACCATACGGCTGTTCATGAAAACGTTATTCAGGATTTTTACATTTCCGGAGAAGTGCTGCACATTGACCGCATAATTGGAACTGTTGAGGAAAAGGCAGTTTTGAATCGTCAGATTTCCATCGCTGTTTGCATGAAGAGCATAGCGATCCAGAGAGGGCATCGGTTTACTGCCTTTTGCAGGGGGAATCATATACATCCCTTCGGCAAAACCTTCGGGTTTACCGTTTTTTGCATGATAGTTATTGGCATCCGTATGATCAATGATCAAACCGTCGATCACGACATTGGAAGCGGCTCCGAATTTGCGGAAATCTGCGGTAAGAGTCCCGAAAACCGGTTTTGTTGCGTTCTGTTTATTGGTCGGACGCAAGAGTGTATGAAATTTTAACGGATCGCGTTGAGCGAAATCTTTAGAGTATCCGCCGATCAGTGAAACGGGTTTATTGAGATTGATCCAACCGGAAGACATTTTGCCGTGATAGGTTCCGGCTGTGATATGGATCACATCGCCCGGTTTTGCGATCTCAATGGCTTTCCAGATGTTTCTTACCGGGGCCTCTTTGGTTCCCGGATTTTTGTTTTTGCCTTTTGCTCGTGCCACATAGATGTCTGCCCCGGAAACAGAGAGTACGCATAATGCTGTGAGCAGGAGTGAGAATAGTTTTTTGTTTTTCATTTTTATTACCTCCTTTACAATATTGGATTATAGGGATTTTTTATATTTTATTTTGCAACTCTGAGTAAGATAACTCATACAAATATTTTTTCAAGTAATGCAGTGGGAAAAATTTTAAAAACTTGAATCAGAGCGTGTTATGATGTCCGATCGTATGGTTTTTTCTGAATTTACCGGGCGATTGATTGTAATAAAAACGGAATTTTCTCCGAAAATATGCCGGATCATTGAATCCGCAGAGCTGCATGGTTTCCTTGATGGAATATTCATGATTCGTGAGGAGTTTTGCTGCTTCTTCAATTCGTTTTTTATTCAAGGCTTCGGCAAAGGTCATGCCTGTACTTTTATGAAACAGCCTGCCGAGATATTCCGTATTGCACCGCAAGGCTCCGGCGGTGGATGCCAGATTGATTTCCTCCATATAATGCAGAGCAAGATATTCTTGTGCCGCTACGGTCAATGGAGTGTGATTCCGATTTGTTCCTCCCGTATTGTCCTGTCGCTGCAATTCCTTGAGAATCAGTTGAAACAGCAACTCGAGGATGCTCCGGTCACAGTCGATCCGGTTCTGTTCATAGAGAAAATGCTGCATATACTCAGCTGTTTGCTCCGGATACAATACCTTTCCTGATTGAGGAAATGTATCCAGCCATTGATCCAGATCGCGGAAATGAAGCCAGAAAAAAGAGAGATTTTTCGGATACACCGCTTTCCCACCATGCAGTTTTCCCCGCCGCAGGATCAACCATTCTCCCTGTTGCAGATGAAATTGTTTGTTCCCCTCAAACATGGAAAGTTCGCCACGCAAAACAAAAATCAGTTCATCGCTGTCGATTACCCTGCAGGGATGTTCCCCTCTGCCGCGGGAAATAAAACGTCCTGCATTATAAACCTCATTGAGCATACAGATTTGTCTCCTTTTTCTGTAACATAGTCCTTATGAAAAAATTTGCAAGTTCCGGAAAGAAAAATTATATTGTTTTTCATCAATCCAAAACGGAGGAGAGTAGAGTTTATGAAAACATTATGCAGTCCCGCCTTGAAAGATATCCGCCTTACAGATCCTGTTTTACGCTTCAGACAGGAGCGTTGTTTTGATTCCACGATCCCGGCTGTGATCGCGCAGACTCTCAAGTCCGGCAGAATTCAGGCTTTCGCTTTGAAATGGAAAGAGGGAATGCCCGATAAACCGCATATCTTCTGGGATTCGGACGTTGCAAAAGTAATGGAGGGGATGGCATATACATTGGCTCTGTCACCTGATCCGGATTTGGAAAAAATCTATGAAGAATGGGTCGATCTGATTTGTTCTGCCCAACAACCGGATGGTTATCTCAATGTTTATTTTACCATTGTTGAACCGGAAAAACGTTTTGCGAATCTGATGTATGATCATGAGCTTTATTGTGCCGGACACCTGATCGAAGCAGCGGTTGCCGGATATGAAGCTCTTGGGAAACGGAAATTGCTGGATTGTCTCTGCCGTTATGCGGATTATCTCTGTTCTGTTTTCGGATATGAGGAGGGCAAACGCCGCGGCTGGCCCGGTCATGAAGAGATCGAATTGGCTCTGGCTAAATTGTACCGTGTCACCCGAAAGGAAAATTATCTGAAACTCTTGCAATATTTCATCAATGATCGTGGTACATCTCCCAATTTTTATGTGGAATCAGAGGGCAAAAATTCTGCCGCTCTGATGCAAGTGCAGGCAGTCCGTCCGGTTCGGGAACAGAAGAAAGCCGAAGGTCATGCTGTCCGGCAGATTTATCTCGCCTGTGGAATGGCTGATCTTGCCGCTCTGGATCAGGATGAATCCCTGCTGACAGCCTGCCGGGAATTGTATGATAATATTACGTTGCGCCAGATGTATGTGACCGGAGGGATCGGTTCCTGTTTTGCTCAGGAAAGATTTACGGTCGATTATGATCTGACAAACGGCAATCTGATGTATGCGGAAAGCTGTGCTGCCATGGGACTGGCATTTTTCGCATGGCGCATGTATAATGTGACCGGAGAAACAAAATACATGGATACCGTGGAACGCTGTCTCTATAACGGAATCCTTTCCGGAATCGGGCTTTGTGGTGATAAATTTTTCTATGCCAATTATTTAGAGATGGATGAAAATCACTCTTCCCGTTTTTCCCGTACCCGTGAACCCTGGTTTGATTGTGCCTGTTGCCCGACCAGTTTTGCCCGGTTTATTCCGCAGTTCGGACGATTCCTCTATTCTGTTGACCCAACAGAGGAGCTTGTCATGATCAATATCCCGGCTGCCAATCACGCTGAATTGGAGTTGAATGGCAGGAAAATCGTGTTGGATATTGCGGGAAAATATCCTTATGACGGCATGATCAAGATCACAGTCGGAACTTCCGGCAGATTTGCTTTGCAGCCCCGGATCCCCGGCTGGTGCGGGAAATACTCTTTGTGTCTGAATGGTAAACTTCAGGAGAATTGGTGTATCCGTCGGGATTGGAACGCCGGCGATGTATTGGAATTGGATTTGGAAATGCCGCCGGAATGGATCTATTCACATCCCAAAGTAACCTCCAACAGCGGACGTGTGGCGATCATGCGCGGTCCGCTTGTGTATGCTCTTGAGGAAATCGACCAGAATGTACCTGTCCGGAGTCTGATCCTGAAAACATCCTCTCCGCTGAAAATCGTTTCTTCTGCCTTCGAAATCCTGAAAGATGTTCCTGTTCTGGAAGGAGTTGCAGAAAGTGAAACATTCCCGGATGAATCTCTTTATTCCACGCAGCCCCCGATTGTATCCACTGTGACTTTCCGGGCGATCCCCTATGCTCTCTGGCAGAATCGCGGCGATACCAATATGGCTGTCTGGATGCGTCGATCCTGATCATATTCATTCTGCAGAACGATCAGAGGGCAAAGGCAGTTCTGCCGTTGACAATACACTCTTTAACCGTAAGATCATCCGGGGCAAGGATCGCAATGTCCGCAAGGAGACCGGGTGTCAATCTGCCGGTGAGTTCTTCCTGATGCAATGCTTTTGCCGGATTGGCAGAAAGACACATCGTTGCTTCCATACGGGTGAATCCAAAACGGTGTGTCATATTGTAGAAAGCACGGTTCATGGAGAGAGAAGAGCCCACGATGGCATTATCTTGTTCCCGTCTGGCAAGTTCGCCCTCTCGGACAGTGTACCATTCGCCGGAATTTTGGAATCTGGCGTATTTCATGCCTGCCCCCTGCATGGCATCCGTGATCCCGATGATGTGAGCAGCTCCGGCAGCACGTCGGGTGAGAGTGATCAATTCCGGGGGAACATGCAAGCCGTCCATGATGACTTCTTTCATCACTTCATCCCGGATCAGAGCGATATCGGTCAATGCAGGCAGACGGACTCCCTCCGGCGAAGTGGGGCAATCGTAGGCGTCGAAGAGGTGACACATCTGGGAGAGTCCCGCATCAATCGCTTCTCCGAGGAATTCCGGAGGACAGTTGGTATGTCCAGCCGAGACCGTAACACCATTTTCTTTCAGGAAACGGATGACTTTCAATGCTCCCGGCAATTCCGGAGCAATGGTCATGATCTTTAATGTGCCGTCCGCCGCTTCCAAATAATCCCTGACTTCTTCGATTGTCGGCAGACGTAACATTTCCGGGATCATTCCGCCTTTGAATTTCAAATCCAGAAAAGGTCCTTCCATGTGTGTTCCAGCGATTTTGGCACCAAGCGGTTCGGCTTTGGCTATGGCTGCTGTTTCCCGGAGGATCTTTACAAAAAATTCCCGTGTGGCACTTGCCTGTGTCGGACACAATGTAGTCGTGCCGCACTGCGGCGCAAACTCCGCCATACCACGGATGTCTCCGGCTGATTCAACCGTATATGGACCTGTACCATGATGATGCACTTCTATGAATCCGGCAAGGATGCGGTCGGCCTCCTCCCGGAACGGTCCGTTTTTTTCTATCTTTGTGATTTTCTGATCCTGCCATTCAATGGTTCCGAAAAACATCTCTTCGTGCGTGATAATATTTCCAGTGCGAGTTTGTATCATACTTACAGATCCTTTACGGTGTTATAGATTTTCAAAATGAAATCATGAGGATTATAATAATCCATAAGAGATATTTTTCAAGTTGGATTTTTTGTGTAAAAAGAGAATTTTTTGAAAAAAAAGAGGCTGTTTCCGGAGAAACAACCTCTTTATGTCTGAAATGATATTCAGAGGATCTGAATTATTTTTTCAATTTTTCAGACCATTCTTTCAGGAGTTGAGCAGCAAAATCTCTTCCGCCGACACCGAAAGCGATTGCAGCTGCAACGCAGACAGCACCGATGATCAGAGTGAATGCGATCTGAACGATGGAGTCACCGATCTTCATATTGCTGATAGCCAGAGCGATCGTGAAGAGAATGACCATGACCCGGACACCGGTCACGATCAGTTCATTGCATTTTCCTTTGATCGCATCCGCAGCGAAGTTGGCAAGCCAGATACCGACCAGCAGAACAACCACACTGAGCAGAATATTACCGCCGAAAGAAGCAAATGTCTTGATCAGGTCAGCGATTCCGTTGAATCCGAGGATCTCACAGGCTGCCAGCAGGGACATGAGGATGATTGAAATAAAGGTGATCTTTCCGACGATCACCGAGGGAGCCACGGAATTTTCTTTTTCGGATTTGAATCCCATTGCCGCGATCAGTTTGTCAAAACCGAATGCTGCCACAAGATCTGTAACGAGTGTTGCGGCGAAACTGGCTGCCAGAATTGCAATGAAAATTACCAGAGAGGCTCCGATGATGTCACCGGTCGCATTCAAGAGTTTGTTGAAGAATGTGGCAACCGTATTGGAAAGAGCTTCGATCTGAAGAGCTGTCAGAGCGGAAATTACAACAGGGATCGCCACCAGAACATAAGCAACCAGACCCGCCATAGATGCCAGCCCGCCATTGCCGAAGATACGGGAAACTCCCGCTTTTTCACCAAACGCATTCAGGCGTGTGATCACGATCAGACCACTGACCGCTTTCCGGATGATGGATGCACCCCAGAGTCCAACCGCAAGGATCGCCAGTGCAGCAAATACATTCGGGACAAAGGAGAGAAGTTTTTCAAACATGGACTGCAACGGCTGGGTGATGCCGTAGATCTTCAGAACATTCAGGATCGCAGGGAGGAAGAAAAGCAGAACCACATAGAACATTGTATTGGCTGTATAAGCAGCAACCGTGGTGGGCTCCTGATTGTTCTGTGCCGCCAGCCGTTCACTCATTTTGCTTTTCAAAACAAAGGTTTTGACTGCGGCGCGGACAATTCCCGCCACGATCCATGCCACGACCACCAGCATCAGTGCCCCGACAATGTTCGGTGCGTAACGGCTGATCGTGGTGATGAATTCCTGGATCGGTGCTGCCGCTGCATTCAGATGCAGAACAGAAAAGCAGCCGAGCACTGCGAAGATCATAATAACATAATAGACAACTTTCGAGGCAAGGGTGTCCGCGTGGTTCACGGGGATCTCAGAACCATCCGGCAATTTGTTCTTCTTACTGGTCAGGTTGTGGATCATCACCGCTGTTTTACGTGAGGCAAGCATGGCAAGAAGCCAGCCGATCAGGAGGATCGCGATCGCACCGAGAATGCTGAGAAGATTGCTTTGGATGATCATTTCCCAAATCTGTTTTACAAAATCTTTCATTTACATTTCCTTTGTTTTGTTGGTTTATCGTTGAAAATCAGAGCATTTTGATGTCTGACAGATTGCCCTTATTCTGTCAGTGAAAATAAATATGTTCTGTTCCCCTCTCGTTTATGATTATTTTTTTCTCCCCGGACAACATTCATACCTGTTGTCAAATTACCCCGTTAATTTATCTGCAGATTTCATTTTGTCAAGCTCAAAATCTATGAAAAATTGAAAATAGATTTCTTTTGTTTGTATATAATTATTTGATTAAGTGTATTAATAATATGAAAAATTCAGAATTGGTGCTTGATATTTTTTATCCTTATGTTAAAATACCATATAAATTCAATCGTCAGAAGCAAGAGAGTAAAAATCAATCGAACAAAAAAAGAAAGGGGAGTATTGTGGCTAAATCCGGACTTTGGGTGAGCCTTGCGTGCGGGCTCGTGATCGCTGCGTCAGTAACGTTAAATGTATGTCTTTTCAAGGAGTTGCGAAAAAAAGATTCGCAAACACCGAAGAGTACCTGTGTTGCTGTCCGCAATAAGAAAGAGGGCAGTAAAGAGATCAAGGCTCCGCCGGTATCTGTTGCCAAAAAGGAAAAGAATGTTGTGCGGGATTTGATTTTGAAATCTGCCTATTACAACAGCTGGGATGAATGTATTGAACTTGATTTTTCCGGCAATTTTGCCATTGTCCTTCCCCAAAATCAAAACTGGCTCACATTGGAGCCTGCAGTGAACGTTACTGTTCGGCAGCAGAGTGTCGGTAAACTCAGTTTGAAAGGGAATTTCACTGCCGAAAAATATAAGATAAAGATTGCCAAAGGTCTGGAAAATAAAGAGGGCGCAAAACTCGCTTTCAATGCCGAAGCAGATGTTGTCATCACTCCGAAAGAACCGACTTTCAATTTTCTTTCTGACGGAATGATTTTCCCTGTGCAGCGTACCAAGCCTATGCTCCCGATGGAAGTCTGCAATGTGAAAGAACTCCATGTAGCACTCTATTCTTTTTATGATAATAATCTCGTGCTGGGGAGTTCAGATGTACAGAATTTCAGAACAGCCCGCAAGATCTCTCAAAAAGTATATAAGCTGGATCTTAAACGGAATAAGAAATATTATTATCCGATTAATCTGGATCAGTTGATGGAAAAATGGGAACCGGGACTTTATGGGATTTCTGTACGGAAAGCTGCGGATGATTATGAATATTCCGATTACTATACCAAAACACGTTTCTTTGCGGTGACCGATCTTGCGATTCAGGCGGTGATCGATGAGAATGGTAAAAAGGTTTTTGCCGCAGTGAATTCCTTGCAGACAACCAAGCCTGTTGCAGGAACCAGTGTTTCCCTCTACAGTCAGAAAAATCAGTTGTTGGCAAAAGGAACAACGGATGCCAGGGGTATTGTCAATCTGGATTACAGCCGCAGTGTTGCCGGAAAAGATTCCGGAGATGCGCCGAAGCTGCTCATTGCCAAACACGGGAAAGATGTATCTTTCTTCTATTGTTCTTATAATGGTTATCATTCCCTTTCTGTATTTGATGATAACGGACACACTTACTCAACTTCTCCCCGTGCATTTGTCTTTACCGAACGGGGGGTGTACCGTCCCGGCGAAAAAGTCCATGTATCTGCATGGATCCGTAATAAAGACTTTTCTGTTTATAAAAATACGCCCTGTTCTCTGATTCTGGAAGACAGTCGCGGCAATGTACTTTTTACCCGGAAAATGAAAACATCTGCCCAGGGGCTTGCAGTGGTCGATTTCAAACTTCCGGCGGATATCCCCAGCGGCAATTTCTATTTTATCTGTAAAACAGATGACACGGATCAGAATCAGTTGGGCAGAACCTCTTTTGTGGTTGCGGATTTTGTGGCTGACCGGATCAAAGTGCAGATCACACCTTCTGTTGTGGAAGTGAAAGCGGATCAGAATGTGGAATTCAAGATCGCTGCTGATTATTATTTCGGAAAGAAAGTAGATAATGCGTATTGGAAATTTACGGTTGAATCCGCATTTTCTCCGAAACAGCCTGCCTGGAAAGGGTGGACAGTCGGAACGAAGGATAGTTTCAAACACGCTTATTATTCTGATTCCGGAAACATTAAAGATGGTGTGGCAAATGTCAAATATCCCGGTTTCAAACAGCGTGGCGGACGTTCTTCTGCTCCGGTGACACTCAGTGTGTCTGCTCAGGTGAATGAACACGGCGGTAGAGCTGTGACCGCTAAGAGCAGTGTGATCTATCATCCCTTTGACTGGTATTTCGGTTTCCGGAAAAATGAACGTGCTGCACTCCCCGGAGAAGTTGTTTTTGACTGGAAACTTTTCCCGGCAGTGAAAGATATGAAAATCCCTGCCGCCAAGAGAGATTTCAAAGTTGTGCTCCTGAAAAAAGATTGGGATTATGTCCTGAAGAAAAACGGTAGTTCCTATCGTCATGTGTGGGTCGAAAATAGTACCGAGGTCAAGAATCCCGGTTCGTTCTCTTCCAATGCCGCAGAAGGTGTCTGGAAAATGAAACTGGATTCCGGATCTTATGATCTCCAAATCACGGTTGACGGCAGAACTGCACGTACTTCTTTTTATCATTATTATGGAGAAGGCGGTGTCCGCAGTGCCAATCCCTCGCTCCTCTCTTTCAAAACAGATAAAACAGAATACAGATCCGGAGATACTGCCGCTGTTACCTTTGTCTCTCCTGTATCCGGTTCTGCTTTCGTGACAGTCGGAGACTACACACTGAGAGAGAGCTACCGTTTTGCTGTGAAAGCCGGAGAAAATACTTTGCAGATCCCGCTGGGAATCTTGAAAGATACTTCTTCTGTCTATATCGGTGTGACCGTGGCAGGATTGAAACACCGTCTGTTCGGTCTGCTCTGTCTTGCAGTGAAACAGGATCAGCG
>JAGCNI010000013.1 GCA_017646015.1 Lentisphaeria bacterium | reverse complement strand
TATCCCATCATTGACGGAAAACGGTTCATTCCTGCACCTCCCAGACTGACAGTCCACTGGCAGCCCTGTATGACCAATCCGGCAGTAGTAAAAGAAGCTGTCCGGATGATTTGTGATGCTTTTGCAAAGGATCCGGATCTGCGGACCTGGAGTCTCGGACAGACCGATGGTAATGGTTACTGTGAATGTGAAAACTGCAAGAAGTTCTATCCTGCAAATGATGTACCGCATATATTCGGTTCCAAGGACCGTTCTCTGCTGTATCTGCAGTTCTGCAACAAGATCGCGGAAGGGGTCACAAAGAAATATCCGGAAGCAAAGTTTTCAATTTTTGCTTACAACCACACCTCCATTGCGCCGAAAGGATTCAAACTCCATCCGTCTCTGGTTCCGGTCATCACCTACGACCGTTTGAATTGGGTCGATCCGGTACGGAAAGCAATGGATATGGAACGTCAGAAAAGCTGGTCCGATATTGCCGCTGAAGTTTGCTGGTGGGATTATTATGCAAGCAACGGTTATGCGCTTCCCCGCATTACACTGCATCATATTGCAAATCAGTTGCGGGAGGGATACAAACTGCGTGTCCGCCATGCCTTTATTCAGCATACGCCCCTTGGACTTCACGAAAAGACCTGGGCAGAAGGTCCTCTGGCATACATGACTTACAAGCTGCTCTGGAATCCGTTCCAGGATGAAAACAAGATCATTGAGGACTGGTGCCAGACAGCTGTCGGACCGGAAGCTACACCCTATTTGAAACGTTATTATGAACGGTTTGAAAAGTTCTGGACAAAGGATATGCCCAAAGGCGACTGGTTCAAACGCTGTGCCAGAACTTATCTTATCCCGACTTGGCATGATTATCTGCTGGATCTTGATAAAAACTTCTTTGAAGAGTGCGAAAAGGATCTTGATATGGTCTGCAAACTTGCTCCCGCAGGGGATTGCAAAGTCCGTGCAGAATATATCCGGTCCGGTTTCCGGGAACGCCGCAACAGATGTCAATTCTGGCTCCAGAACCGTTATGCCCGGATGATCAGTCCTGAGTCATTTACAAAAGTTTTCTTCCAGGATAACTTCAATAATGGTCTCGGACAATGGACACAGCCTCCCAATATCAAGCATACCGGCAGTGTTCTCATTGCTCCGAAAGCCGGGTTCGATGGTTCCAATGCACTGGAACTGCGTTTCCTGCCGATGATGAACGGAACTGTAATTGAAAAAATGTTCAAAATCACCAAACCGGGAACTTACCGCATCGAAGTGAAATACCGCAGTGTCGGCGTTGAAAAATCTTTCGTTTCAATGATCTCTTCTGACTGGTGTGACAAGGACGGAAAATCTTTAAACTCTGTTTTTTACAGTGATATTCACGGAAGAGATCAATCCGGAGATTGGAAAACATTGGCGTTCAACTTTACAACGCCATATCTGCTTCCGACTTATCTGAAGGTGCGGATCGGTTCCTGCTGGAGCAAGACCGGAACAATCTTCTTTGATGATTTTAT
>JAGCNI010000125.1 GCA_017646015.1 Lentisphaeria bacterium | reverse complement strand
GGCCATAATATTTTTCAAAATAATCATCCAACAGTGTATTGGTATTACGGAAAGGATCTTCCATCAGTTTCATATTCAGATAAAGAGTCAGGTCATGAAAACTCATGGCGAAGAGACTGTGTTTTGTTCCGGATGCGATTTCAAGTTCACTGAAATAACGTTTCACCCCGGACTGACCATAAATTTTGAAGTTTGCAATCATTGCGGGAATCACGGTATAGGGAGCAGGATGCCCCATTTTTCCAATAACCAGATAATCCCAGACAGCATAATGATCCGAAAAACCTTTCCATGCACGGATCTTTTGCAAAGTATCGCGATTGACCGGATCTGTCAGAGCCTGCATAGTATCATTGTTTCCGGACCATTCATATCCGAGATATGCCAATTGGATATATACATTTTTCGCAGCACGAATGCCTTTTACCGGAGGCTTTTCTCCCCATTGATAAGCATCTGTCTGGAATGATGTTTCAGGGAACGCCGCTGCAATATCATTGATAAAATCCAGCAGTACTCCGCTGTAAGAACCATATTTCTTTTCCAATGCCAGACAATCTTTGCAAAAACAACGTTCCGTAGTATCATTCTGGGAAACGACCCACAAACGGATCGGTTCAAATCCGCCGTTTTTCGCTTTTGCACGATCCGCAGCGATCATTTGACCAAGTTTCTCTTTCAACTTTTGACGGGTCAACGGACTTGTAAAACAGAATTGTCCGGGTCCCGTACCATCCCGTGCGATCTGCCGTTGTCCATTGCTCCCCAGTGAAAAACACTCAGCGGGAAATCCTTTTCCTAAAAGGTAAAATGTATGACAATGTCCCCACTGACGGTCGTTAAAAAATTCACCATTGACATTGTCTGGAGCAGCATCTCGATTCTGTTTATTCCAAGAAAAAAGTTCACGGGGAACCATTCCCGTAAATCCGAGAAATGTATAACGGGATTCCATGAAAGGCATGCGTTTCAAAAAGAGCTTGTCATCCACATGAATGGAATTCTTCTTCGGAATATATTTTTCGCCTACGGAAAAATATCTGCATCCGGCAAGTTCCAGAAATTCATAGACCCCATAAAGAGTTCCACGGAGATTACCGCCAGTAATGATCAGATTTCCATCCGGCATGGCCTTGATCAACCACTCTTCCGATTTCAATTTCTTGGAATCGATCCCGTTTTTCTGCGCATATCCGGAATTGCCAAGATAAATTGCTTTCCCGTTTCCACTGAATTGTTTTTCTGTTACGATCCGTGGTTGTTTTCCAAACATCTCACGGAGATAATGACTGAGAATAACTTTTGCTTTCGCTTCTGTTACCGATACATTTTCACTGGAAACAATCGTATGATCAGATGTGATTTCCAATGCAACAGCAGGAAATGCAATCATACAGAATAATAAAAGAAAATAATGTCTCATAAAAATACCCTCTCAATTATCTTATTGCCAACGGAAATCCACTGTGATTCCACCGCTGATATCTGAATTCCAGACATTCACCCATTTATATCCCCAGGACGGAGCTCCTTTTGCTGTAACATAAAAGAAATTATTGACCTCAACATGTCCATCCACAAAACTTTGCACAGCTCCACCAGGATGCGCCCGGAATGCACCAATATTCACCTCAATATCAGTCTTGCTGTCAAAACGTTTCGCCCCATGGAAATTATAATTTGTGACACCTCCAGTACTGCGCCATGTGTCAATCCAAACCAGAGATTTTGATGCATGTGAGCCTGCAACAGAAAGCTTTTCCATCTGTTTGATCTGACTCCCGTAAGGAATCTGACTGCCGGAAAACCATTCACGATACATATAATCAACATCCGCTTCTATCCAGTTATAAACACGTTTTGATTTTGTTGCAGCGGGACAGATAAAACCGGAGTTTTTAGAAACAGTGCCTTCCTTTTTGATAGAGATATCTCCAAAGACTTTGTGAATAAAAATCAAATCAATCCAGTTATCACTTCTGCCGTTGGAGGTAATTTTATTCGGCAGAACACGGTCATCATAAGTATCTGCATAAATCTGCCAAAAAAGAAGATTTTGTTTCATGTTATTGACACAACCGCTTTGTCTTGCCGTATTTCTGGCAGATTGCAGGACTGGCAGGAGCATACCTGCAAGAATCGCGATAATGGCAATCACGACCAATAGTTCTATCAAAGAAAATCTTTTTTTCAGGTAAGACGGTAAAACATGTTTTGATGTTTGGCAGTGCCAGGAAACCCACATTCGTCTGTTCATAAATATACCTCCTGTTTCCGTGTAAACGGTTATTTTTTGTTGTTTGTTGATTCTGTACAATAAGCAAAACCTTCTGTTTAATCTTTTTTCTTCAAGAGAATAAAACGATTCCTGATTTCCCGATAGAAAACACAAGTTACTCCGCAACAAATAAGTTCAGAACCAACGCTCCGATATTACTTGCTGCGGAAGCCTCTTGCCGGATAAAATCCATATCTTGTCCACTCCGGTATTCATTCCATATTGTTCCATAGGACATCTTTTTATTCTCTATCCAGTTCTTCCTCCAATTCTGCCATATAATGGACAAGTTCATTATGAATATCCGCAAACGGGAGTTGTCCGGCAATCAAAGGGACCTTGATAGACTCATAATTTCCCTCTCTCCCGTTTCCTGTAATCTTGTTGACCCCTTGCAGCGATTCATTATCAGGAGCATATCCGCGGCTTCCATTGGTCAAACTCATCACAATAGGATATTTAGCCCGGGATGCAGAAACAATGTCATTCTTAATTGCCTGCATGATCTCAAACGGAGCACCCATAAATTGGAGATCGCCCATGCGGATAATATGCAACTCTTCGCATAAACCTTTTTCTCCACGCTCAAGAATTCCTTTTACGATCTCGATACCCTGCAAATAAACAGCTGCCATCCGGCACTCACCATTTTCATCCGTCGCAGTTTCAGAAAGAAGAATCGACTCCTGTTCCCGCTGCAGCTCTTCCAGTTTTTCCATGGAAAATACAGGCTTTCCCTGAAAGAAAAATTCTTTGGAAATACTGCGGATAAAGGGAATGGAAATCTCTTCCGCCTGCTCCAGCCCCTTGCGGACAGCATTGGCAAAACGGGCAGCAAAAACATCAAGAGCCAACAGGGATTCCTGTTCCCCTTTATGAACACAACCGGAATTGACATCTCCTTCCGCACCTTGCAGAAACATTCCCACCGAACCGGGGAATTCACGCATCAGTGTATGCATCGCAACCCCGGGCCAATCACCATGAATGTAACGGTTCGCCGCACAGCAAACGACTGGATGACATCCGAAATTCGCCATAAAACCAATCATTCTGCCATCAACAGAATCAAACCGGATCACACGGCACTCCGTATCGGTCAATTCCGGTTTGGCTGGTTCCCACTCTTCATGGAGCACATCTGCCAATGGCGGAGCATCCTTATCATAAACACGGTTCAACCCCATGTGACGGCAAGGAACCATCGCCTGAGAAACTTTTACCTCCTCAAGATTCCTGTACGCTTCTTCGACCGAGGCGACAATCCTGCCGGGAAGAATCGCCACATACGGGGGATCCGTAACTCCCCAGCCCGTATTCCGGGTGTGAATCGCTGGTCCGGAGTGGGTATGACTGGTATTGATCATAATATCGCACGCCTGCAATTCAGGATGTCTTTTCATGATCAGATCACGGATTTTTTGAATAAATTTCTTATGATGGATAGCACAAAGATCCAACGAAATAATGACAACGATATGCCCATCACATTCCAAAACACAACTCCGGGCTTCCAGAATATCACGGATCCCTATGGATTTTCGGTTCAAAAATGGACCGAAACCATAGAGTTCCACGCCAACCCGGGGAGTAATGTCCGCTTTTCCAAAACCGGCTCTCATCGCTGTAGATCCTTACATCAGCTCAGACTTATTTTCTGCCAGTTTCCGAACCGCAGCCGCAAACTTGAACGCATTTTCCTGATCTGTCATCCCATAATGCAGAATGACCATCATACGCTGAATCAACTCATCTGCATTGGGACAACCTCCGGGAGCAATACGGTAATCGTTCTGCGACATATTGAACAGCAAATGTTTGCGCACAGAACCATACGTCGTGTTGATTACTTTGATCCCTTCAGCAGAAAGGGCTTCCCGGATCTTTTCACTGTTGATCTTTTCAAATCCATCACCATCAAAAATTACTCCCTGTGCATAATAGCCCTGTCGGGTTGCCAGACGTCCTTTCGATTGCAGACGGACTCCGGGTACAGTGGCAAGTTCTTTTTCCAGAATAGCATTGAACTCATTGTGTTTCTGATTCAATGCGGGAAAATCTTCAAGCTGATCCCGGAGTATCTGCGCCTGCAAGGCAAGACCGCGGTAATTGTGACAGAGAAGTCCTTCCGGCGGAGGTGTACCCGCCTGCCCCTGTTTGTCATAACGGGAATATCCAATGTGTTTGGCACGGTAAAGACGTTCTGCAAGTTTCTGATCATTGGTAATACAAATTCCCGCTTCCCCGGCTGAGATTGCCTTACTTTGCTGGAAACTGAAACTGCCGATCGCACCCCAGGAACCACAACCTTTCCCATTCCATTTCCCACCTTGCATGTGGGCACAATCTTCAATCACAGCAATCCCATGCTTCTCTGCAATCGCCAGAATTTTTTCCAAATCTGCCATTCCACTGTAAAGATGAACAGGAATCACGGCTTTCGTCTTCGGAGTAATCGCTCTTTCAAATGCTTCCGGACTGAGGCAGCAGGTATCTTTTTCAATATCGGCAAATACGCAGGTCGCACCCACATAGCGGACACTCATCGCAGTCGCGATCCAAGTGAGATCCGGTACAATAACTTCATCGCCGGGTCCAACTCCCAACGCTTCCAAAGCACATTCCAATGTCACAGTTCCGTTGCTCATCAGAATCCCGAATTCCGCATCATGAAAAGCGGCAAACTCTTTTTCAAATGCCTGTTCAGTAGGACTGTTGAAACTCCAGTTGCGGGAAAGATAGATCTCACGGAGTTTGTCTGCCGTAGATTCACTGACCGGCGGCCAGGGCATCACTTGATATTCACTGTTTCCGAAAAGCGGAGTACCGCCATTGATCGCTAATTTCGCCATTTTTTGATTCCTCCATATTTTGTGTGGCTCTGTATAAAAAATAACTTGACTTTTATAAAAAACAATGTAAAATAAAAAGAAAGTATTGATCAAATATATCATTTGTATGACTGAATATATCATCATAAATAAAAGGAGGCTTTCGATCATGCAGAAATTTAATTTTTCCGGACGGATCGTTACATCTGCATGTATTCCCGGGGAAACAGGGGAACTTACACAGGATATTGCAGAATGGCTGAGGAAACAGCATCACAAGCATGATTTCAAAGAAATCCTGGCAATTATTGATGGAACCTGTATTTTCAAGCTGAAAAATAAAATATTTCAATTGAATCCGGGCGATATACTCCTCCTGAATTCCATGGAATCTCATACAGAAGGACATTACCCATGCAATAACGCCGTTTATTGGTGGGGATCTTTTTGGACAGATATGCTCAGAATCCACATTTGGAAAAATAATAAAATCGCAGATTCTGACCTGCTCGCCATGGGGGCATTCAATGATTTTATATATCATCACTGGAATGAACTCAATACCACAAAAAACAGCGGGGCTGATGAAGAACTCGCTCATATTATTACAGCTCTGATCAATTATTCTCTCAGAAATGGAGAAAATAAAAAACATTCTCCCCCGGCAGGAAAACAATATGAGATCATGACAAAAATCATTGACTATATCGCCAATATGCCGAGTCTTAACTGCACGCTGGATTCATTGGCTCTTCTTTCCGGCTACAGCAAAGTGCATTTTCAACGGAAATTTGTGGAATATACCGGCATGGTATTCAGAGAATATCTGCTCAGAAAACGGGTGGAACGCTATTTCAGAATTATCGTTAAACAAGATTTCTCTTTGAAAGAAATGGCATATGAACTCGGTTTTTCCTCTTCCGCTGCCTTACTTCACTGGAAACAGCGTAATCAGAAAAAATTCCATCTGTAAAAAATAATCACAACGAAAAATTCAAAAATCAGGAATCCAACGGAAAAGAAATCTCATTGATGTCGGTATGATCCGTCAGCAGCATCACAAGACGGTCAAATCCCATAGCGGATCCGGCACAGGGTGGGAATCCGCGATCGATCGCTTCCAGAAATGCAACAGGCTCAGGATATTCCGCAAGCCCCTGTTGGCGGCGGGTTTCAGAAAAACGGGCAAAACGTTCACGCTGAATCGCAGCATCGATCAGTTCCCCGTAGGTATTGGCAAGTTCAAGTCCGCCCAAATAAATCTCCCACCGTTCCACAAGAGTCGGATCAGAGGGTTTCGGACGTGCAAAGGCCCCAAAGCGGACAGGATAATCAATCAGGACACAAGGCCGGTCTTTCGGCAGTTTCGGTTCCACTTTATCCACCAGTACCAATTCAAAAAGTCCCTCTTCCTCCGCACAGCGGTCAGCAGATTCTCCCGCAAAACGCCGGAATGCCTCCCGGACAGGAATGATCTCCAATTTGTCCAGAGATATGCGTTGACCGTTATACGTAAAAGATGTATCCTGATGGAGCCCCCGGCAGACCGAAAGCAGAACAGAATGGAAAAATTCGAGCAGTTGCAGATAATCCGCCCCTACCTGATAGAACTCCAGCATCGTGAATTCCTGACGGTGACGGGTTCCGTTTTCTCCACTCCGGAAACAGGGCCCCAACTGGTAGATCCGTTCCATTCCGGCAGCAAGCAAACGTTTCATCTGCAATTCAGGGGAAGTCCGGAGGAAAAAATCATCCGCTTTCGGAGCTTCGATATATTCTTCCGCAGCTGGTGCAATGATTCCAACCGGAGTTTCCACCTCAATAAAATGTGCCGCATCAAAAGCGGCACGTATAAGAGATGCGATCTTTGCCCGCAGCGGCAGATTGGCGGCTACGGACAGAAGACGATCAAAAGAAGTCATAATAAACCTGACGATCAGCCTTTGCTGACGCGTTCAGCATATTCACCGGTACGGGTATCGACTTTGACAGTGTCTCCCTGATTGATGAAGAGGGGAACCATCAGTTCATAACCGTTATCCAGTTTGGCAGGTTTCTGAACGTTGGTGGAAGCGGTATCGCCGCGGGCACCCGGTTCAGTTTCTGCGATCACGCGGGTAATAAAGGTCGGCAGTGTGATGTCAATGGGTTTGCCATTGAAGAACAACACATTGCAGAGCATGTCATCCAGCAGGAAGTAAGTTTTATCTCCCAGCTGTTCTGCGGTGATCTGGATTTCTTCATAGGTTTCAGCATCGCTGAACACATAGTTGTCACCATCTTTGTAGGAATAGTGCATTTCGCGTTCTTCCAGATTGGGAACATCCACTTTATCGACCGGGCGGAAAGTACGATCCATGGAACTTCCGGTCACGAGGTTTTTCAGACGGCAGCGGTAGAGGGCAGTTCCTTTACCGGGTTTGCAGAATTCAAAATCTGTAATGGCATAGGGTTCGCCGTCGATTTCGATTTTCAGTCCTTTTTTCAGATCAGCAGCAGAATACATGATTCACTCCATTTCTTTTTAGTTTTTTTATACTGTAAACTTGGTAATATACAACTTGTTCAGCGGAAAATCAAGTTATTCCGCCACAACGCGTTTAATGTTTTTCTTTCCAGCTTTGAGAATGACCCCGCCGGCAGGAATATCGGCTTTGGTCACATTCATGTCAGCATTGGCGATACGGACATCATTCAGATAAGCTCCGCCACCCTGCACCAGACGGCGTGCATCGCCGTTGGATTTGCACAAACCGGCTTCAACCAGCAATTTAACGATCCAGATACCTTCTTCCGGGATAGCAACTTTGCAAGTGGGAAGATCATCCAGAACAGCGGTATCGACCTGAATTTTGGCGATATCACTGGTTGTCGGGATTTTGTTTTCCTTATCAGCAAAACCGAATTTAGCTCCCGCTCCCATATAGGCTTTGGCAGCCTCATCCTTGCCATGAGCCAGAGAAGTGGCTTCATACGCAAGAATTTCTTTTGCACGGTTGATGGAACATTCACAAATACTGTCAACTTCCGCCACAGGAAGTGTTGTGAAATAAAGCATCAGCTTGCGGACATCAGCATCTCCGGTGTTCCGCCAGAACTGATAATAATCAAAAACAGATGTTTTGTTCTTATCCAGCCAGACAGCTCCGCCGACAGATTTACCGAATTTCTGTCCGGTGGAACTGTTCATCAGAAGCGGCAGGGTGATCCCGTGAACTTCCTGTTGGGAAAGACGGCGTACCAGTTCGGTTCCGGCGGTGATATTTCCCCACTGATCCTGACCACCGACCTGAAGACGGCAGTTGTATTTTTTGTTCAGCATATAGAAGTCATACGCCTGCAGGATCATGTAGTTGAATTCAAGGAAAGAGAGTCCTTTTTCCAAACGCATCTTCACAGATTCTGCGGTCAACATGCGGTTCACGCTGAATTTGGAACCGATATCACGCAGAAAATCCAGATATTTCATGTCGCTGAACCAGTCCGCATTATTGGCAAAAATGGCATCTTCACGGGAAATAAAACGGGAAAGCTGTTCCTGAATGCAGAGAGCATTGTGAGCAACCACTTCTTTTGTCAGGATCACACGGGCTTCACTCTTACCGGAGGGATCGCCGATCTGTCCGGTCGCACCACCGACCATCACGATCAGTTTGTGTCCAGCCTGCTGAAGACGGCGCATTGCCATCACCGGCAGAAGGTGACCAACATGAAGACTGTCTCCGGTCGGATCGAAGCCGGCGTAATAATATACCGGACCTTCAGCAAGAAGTTTCTTGATTTCTTCTTCGGAAGTGTTCTGGTAAATGAACCCGCGGGCTTTCAGGTCCTCAAATGGGCATGTCTGCATTGTTTTCACCTTTCAGTAGAGGTTGTCTGTTATTGGTTTATACGTTTCAAACGTAGCAAATCATATAATATACATCCTCTGATGTGATTTTTCAAGCGTCAGGAAATGTTTGTTTCCATAAATCCGTGGCACAATCATAATCTTTTACGGCTGTTCCACGGAAAAGCACCCTTACCGGACTTCGATCACACCCTCAGGGATCTCTGTTTCCGTTGCAATTCCCTGACGATGCACTGTTACCGTTGAAGAATTGCGATCCCACCAGCGGATGTTCAGAAGATAAATATCACGGAAACCGTCGGGTCGTTCATATACGGCAAAATTCACATCTTCATTGCCGCTGACCCAACCTTTCTCTTTTTCTGCCTCAACAACAGATTCCGCAATCGTCCGGATCTCTGTTTCATACGCAGAACGGACAGCTGCATTGTACGGATAGAAATCATCGCCGAAAAAGATCACACAGCCCGTTCCGACTTTGCGTCGGAGGATCCCTGTTGAATCAAGCCAGGATTTTCCCAACAGTGCATCCAGTGCCGGATCCGTTTCATAACAGGCTGTTCCATCATGTTCCAAGTTCATGGAAAGATGACGTTTTGACAGCAGCAGAGTTCCTCCGTTGCTCACATATTCCAACAGTTTTTTGCCATCTTCTTTCAGGTAACTGTGCCAGCCGAGAAATACAACGGCTTTATATTTTTTCCAATCGCCTTCAAATGGGACCAGATCAACCGGTCCGTATGGAGTTCCGGAATACCACCCCTGCGGTTTCACAGGACACGGACAGCAATAGATCGAACTCATCCGGCTGCGGGGATAAAAGATGTTCAGCAAATCAAAACTCAATTCAGCATCCCCCTCTTCCCATTGTTTTCCCTCCCGTTTCCAGACATTGCCGCCCCTGCCGAAACAATTCCACCCGTCATAACGCCCCTGCACGCAGGCGATCGGTGTGACCAGTTCGCCCTCCCGGGGATGGGTCTGCATGAAACGGCGGAAACGTGTATGTGCATCCAGATGAGTCAGACAATTCCGGCTGAAACGGTCATGATCGACAAATCCATTTTCCATCCGGTACAATCCCTCTTCGGTATTGATCTGTGTGACCCCCTGCAAATAGCAGGTCGCAAGAGAAAGGAAATAACGCTCCGCATGTTCCGGAGTATCATGCGGTGTGGAACTCCATTGAGTTGCAAGGTGTGCTCCGAAACCATCCACGCCATACGCACGGGATGCCCCGCGCAATGATGCCAATACGATTTCTTCCGGACCATACATCTGTTCTGAAATCAGAAATTGATAGCCAGCCTGAAAGAAATAACGGAAATGAGTCGAGGGACCGGAGTGACGGATGGATTCCCCTTTGGCATCCATCAGATTACAGACAAATGCCTCCGCAGCTTCTTTCATATTTTCTGCAGCGGTCGGATCAAAAAACCACCACGCATGATCCCCGTTCCGTTTCGGACGGACAGCCGGCTGAATCCCACCCTTATCCATGCTGCGGGATAAAATATCTGCATACGGTTCCGGAAGAGGTTCAGGTTTCCAGAGAGTATTGTTCCAATAATTGAATGCACCATCATTTTCATGAGCCTGACGCCCAAGATAATAAGGACTCTGCAACAAACGTTCCGGCGGATTTGCATTTTTTCCGGGCAGTTCACGACCATCCACCATGACAGAATAAAAGATCCCCAATTCCTGCAGCAGCGGCAGAACTTTCTCCCAAATTTTCTCATCCATAAAACGACCGCCGCCCCAACGGTAGGAATGACGGAAACAAATGGCATTTCCGATATGATTGGAAAGATACCATTCCAGAAAACGGAGCATATCTTCCGGAGTCTGGCGGATAAAAATCGAATCCCCTGTGGAAAGATAAAGTTTTTCAGTGCTGTTCTTACACTCTTTCACCAGAAAAGAATCACGGAATCCGGCTCCTTCGACCACATACGTCTGTTCCGCAGAACTCAACGGCGGCAGATGCAGGACATGCAATCCTTTCCCTTCGAAATTATGGAGCTTTCCGCAAGACTCCAGCGTGAGTTGATCGACGGAAGTTTTGATCAATACCCGGCAGGGGTCATCTTTTTTCAGAAATTCAGGAGCGGCAATCAATTCAAACGGATGATTGCCATATTCCAGAAGATCCAGCTGCTGCAACATGAAACCGACCGCGGAATCATACTCATTGTGAAATTGGATCGTCATGGTATGTTTTCCGGGAGCAAGAACTCCGGCTTCAAGCTCAAAATCCGGACGCCGGAAAATAGAGGTATATTTTTCACCGCAGAAAACACTTTTTCCATCAATGAACAACTCAAATTCGATCCAATCACGCCGAGACATATTTTCTGCCAGATAGTTGTAGTGAGGATCACGCGCCTGAGTCCGGTCAAAAGAAGGAAGAATATTGTCGTTCCCGGCTGGATACAACCGGGGAGAGCCCAACAGAACTGAACCGGAAACATTTTTCATTCCAATGTGAACCAGAATACAAACAGCATCTTCCGGCATGGGGAATGTAAGTTCAAATTCCTGCCAGTCGAATGTTCCCTCCGGCAAAGTGATCCGACGAATCTCATCAGGAGTATCAAAAACATCATTGGGATGCCGCCCGGATTTCTTCCGGTAAATCTCCAATTCCGCCGCGATGTATCCACCCTCGCCATACTGTAAATCTTTTACTTTCGCAGGAAATACAAAACGGTATTCACTCTTTTCCGGAAAATCCTGCTGATACAGTTTGAGCCAGGCATTCCGTTCGTAACGTTCCTGTTTACATTCAAAAGAAAGAGCATAGGTTTCGCCGAATGTATCTTTTTTGGACAACGCATCATCAATCGACATCGCAAATGCATAAGAACTGCCAATTTCACTCCGCCATTTCCAGAAATAGGCGGTTTCTCCCACCAGACGGATCGAATGAGATACAGGAAAATCATGTTCCGGAACCGAAAAATCCACGGAATAACTGCCGCAGGGAGGAATATAACCGGAACGGTCGCCATTCAAGTACTGAAGAAAAACATTCTGTTGAAAATATCTCATGAAAACACCTTTACTATCTGTATTCTTTTTTTGTATTTGAATCAAATAATATAGGAGAAAAAGGATAGTTTTTCAAGTGTATTCTTCTAAAAAACGGAATCATTTTCAATTACGGGAAAGCAACACGACCGCACGGGCTTCGAGCCCTTCCAATCTGCCGACAAAACCCATGCCTTCATTGGTCTTTGCCTTTACAGAAACACGGTCAAGAGAAACGCCAAGCGCATGGGCAAGAGATTCTCTCATCGTCCTATTATACGGAGCCAGTTTCGGCTTCTGTGCAATAATCGTCAAATCAATATTGACGATCTGCCACTCCTGAAAAGCCGGAGACTCCAGCACCATACGCAAAAGCTGCATACTGTCGGCATCTTTCCATTTCATATCCGTATCAGGAAAAAAGTGACCGATATCCCCCAATGCCAATGCCCCCAGCAATGCATCGATCAAGGCATGAACAGGAGCATCCGCATCACTGTGTCCCGCCAATCCCAAATCAAAAGGAATCTCTGTACCGCAAAGAATCAAACGCCGGTTCTCTGCATAACGGTGTGTATCACAACCCTGTCCGATCCGGAAATCCATAATGCCCTCAAATTACGGTGTTCAAAAGAAAATTGCTCAGAAAAAATGTAAATGCTGCGATCCCGATCGCCGATCCCGCTCCGATCCAGGTTTTGACAATAAATCCAAGCAATGCAAGAGCACAGGAATAGACAAAACAGAGCATGGAAAGCAATAAACCCGCAGCCATGGAAAAATGCAATAAGGAAAAATATAGATTGGAAAAAATACTCTGCGCATCCTCCAGCGGATGATACCCGAGAGTATAAGAGTAAACCAATGCACCGCATAAAAAACAAAGGGTTACACAAACAGTTGCGGGGATCATGAAAAATGTAAATATTAATTTCATTTCATGATCCCCTTTCAGATAAAATATATTTTACTGTATCAATGCAGAATTATGCGCCCGGAGTATAGTTCGGAGCATCTTTCAGCATCATGATGTCATGCGGATGTGCTTCACGCAATGCAGAAGAACTGACACGGATGAATTTGGCTTTTTCGTACATTTCACGGATCGTTCTTGCTCCGCAATAGCCCATGGAATAACGGAGACCGCCTGCGAACTGATAGACAACTTCCCAGAGAGAACCGCGATAGGGAACCATACCTTCGACACCCTGCGGAACCAGTTTCTTGGAGTCATCCACATCAGCCTGTCCATACCGTTCACGGCTGCCTTTATTCTTCTTCATTGCTTCAAGACTGCCCATCCCGCGGTACACTACGAAACGGCGACCCTGATGGAATATCTTTTCCCCGGGGCTTTCCAGAGTTGCAGCAAGAACAGAACCCATCATCACGGAAGATGCACCGACTGCAAGAGCTTTGGCAACGTCACCGGACTGTTTGATCCCGCCATCTGCAATCACAGGAACACTGTTGCCGACAGCTTTGACCACTTCATAAACGGCTGTGACCTGAGGAGTACCGACCCCGGCAACAACACGTGTTGTGCAAATCGAACCCGGACCGATACCGACCTTGATTGCATCAGCACCGGCTTCAAGCAGAGCCTTGGCGGCATCGTATGTTGCAATATTGCCGGCAACGATATCCACTTCCGGATATTCTTTCTTGAAAATACGCAATGTTTCGATCACACCTTTGGAATGGCCGTGAGCAGTATCAATGACCATGGCATCCACACCGGCTTCGACCAGTGCGGCTGCACGTTCCATATCATAAGGACTGACGGCGGCAGCAACACGAAGACGGTGTTCCGGGTCACGGTTGTAATCCGGAGCCATATTGGTGATCAATGTGGAAATGTCCTGGAAACTGTAAAGACCGCGGAGATGTCCCTCTGCATCGACCAACGGCAGTTTACCGATCTTGTTTTCACGCATGATGTCGTATGCTTCACGCATCTGAGTGGAAACCGGAGCGGAGATAACATTGCGTGTCATGATATCTGCAACTTTGCAGCGACGGTCTGTCAGGAATTTGATATCGCGGGAAGTAATGATCCCGACCAGTTTACCATCTGAATTCACGATCGGGAAACCGGAGAAGGAATATTCTTTGGAATTCTTTTCGTTGAGCATTTCTTCCACAGTGGTATCTTCATGGAAGACAACGGGATTGCGGATCAAGCCATTCAAATACTGTTTGACTTTACGGACTTCTTCCGCCTGTTTGAGCGGAGCAAGATTTTTATGAACGACACCGATCCCGCACAATTTTGCCATGGCGATCGCCATTTCACTTTCGGTGACAGTATCCATAGCGGCACTGACAAAGGGGATGTTCAATTTGATATTCTTGGAGAAATTGGTTGAGAGTTCCGCCTCATCCGGCAGGAAATCAGCATATTGGGTCTGCAGTGAGATGTCGTCAAAGGTCAAACCTTCAAACTCAAATTTTTCCATAAAGCGATCTAAATAAGTGTTGCCCATTTTAATTCTCCGTTTGTCATGGGCCGCTTGCAGCGGCAAATGTTATTAAATTCATTTGCCATCGAAATATAACGTTATTTTTGATTTTTTCAAATATTTTTTATAAAAAAAATAAATTTTTCACGGTAAGGTCAGAAAAAAAATCAAATTTTTTATAAATAAAATCCATTCCGGACTTGCCCTTACAGAAAAAGAGGGTACTTTACACCATAAAAAAAATCATGACAATATTTTAACAACATAAAAACAGGAGAAACATTACAATGCGTTTGGCAAAAACAGTCATGCTGCTATTTTTCGCCCTCACACTTGCAACCCAGGCTCAAGTGCGTATTACAGGAACAGGGAAAGCCGGAAATCCGACTGTCCTTTTCAGAGGAATCAAAGGCAGCAATAAAATGCTTGAGAAAAAAATCTTCAATGTTCTCAGAGTTTGCGGCTGGGTGGATCTCGTACAGCACGGCAAAAGTGATATGGTCATCTCCGGTGAAGAAATGGGCTCGCGTTCCATTCTGCTCCATGTTGCCAACAGTGCCGGAGTCCGCATGTATTCCGTAAAAGCCGCTGCCGACCAGAACGATCAACTGGCATATGCTGCTGTGGATGCATTCCTTACTAAAGAATTCGGTGTGGCTGGACTCTGCCGCACAAAAATCGTATTCTCCGCACAGACAGGCAGAAATCAGCGGGAGATTTATCTTTGTGACTTTGACGGATCCAACATCCGGAAACTCACCTCCAACGCGACTCTTTCCATCGAACCGAGCTGGCATCCGGACGGCAATTCCATCATCTACAATCAATTTCTCCTCTCCTCCACACCGCTGGTTCAATTCTTCCCCGGACGGAATCAGTGCAGAGCTCTCTCCCGGCATCCCGGAATCAACTCCGGAAGAATCTCTCCGGACGGCAAAAAACTGGCTCTGATCCTGACCGCAAGAACAAAGGATAAAAGAACACAACTGGATCTGTTTGTCCGTGACTTCCAAGGCGGTCCGCTGACACGTCTCACCAATGACCGCGCAGTGGAAGCCAGCCCCGCATGGTCTCCGGACAGCTCTTCGATCTGCTATGTTTCCAATAAATCCGGACGTCCGGCACTTTATATCATCAGTATTTACGGCGGTGCACCGCGGCGTGTTCCCGGCACACTCGGCAGCGAATCGGTTTCTCCCGCATGGTCCAAAGATCATAAACTTGCCTATTCCGCAAAACTCGGTGATTATCAGTTGAAAGTGATCGATCTTTCGCAGGCAATGAATTATCCGGCACGGAAAAATACAGCCGATTCCATTCTTGCCGATTACAGCGCTCCCGCTGTCGCAGGGGAAAGTCCCTCCTGGGCTCCGGACAACCGCCATGTTGTTGTTTCCAGCCGCGGTTCGATCGTGATCGTTGACACCCGTACCAACAAAACACGGACTCTGATCTCCGGGAAATCCAAATGCAGCGGAGCAAACTGGTCTCCGATTCTGGACTGAAATAAAAGATAAAGAAAGTAAGGCAAGTGAAATGAGCTGCAATTGCAACTGTGAATCCTGTTCCGCACAATGCGGAAGTCATGAACATGAACACGATCATCACCATTGCGATCCATTCCAGTGGTTCGCCAATCTGGAATTTTTCGGTGTCAAACTCGGATTGATCCAAACCCGTCTTCTCTTCGATGAAGTCGGTTCTCCCGACCGTAAATTGAAATTCATCCATCTGGCGGGCAGTAATGGAAAAGGATCCACAGGAGCGATGCTCGAAGCGGCTCTGCGAGGCGCAGGATATAAAACAGGATTTTATTCCTCCCCTCACCTGGTCAATGTCAATGAACGTTTCCGGATCAATGGTGTTCCTGCGGACAATACGATCGTGGCAAAAGCCCTTGAGGAAGTCCGCGATGCAGCGGAAAGAATGTATTTTGAAGGATACCGCATCACCTATTTTGAGGCAACCACTGCCGCGGCAGCATGGATCTTTGCTGAAGAAAACGTGGATTTTGTGATCTGGGAAACAGGAATGGGCGGACGGCTTGACAGTACCAATATTGTTATTCCACTGGCATCGGTCATCACCTCGATCTCTCTTGAACATAAAGAATATCTCGGCAACACACTTGCTGAAATTGCAGGAGAAAAAGCCGGGATCATCAAACGCGGTATTCCCGTATTCGCAGGTGCCACGATCCCGCAAGAAGCCATGAATGTGATCCGGGAACGGGCGGAAGAGTTGGATTCTCCGCTCACACAGGCAAAGCTGCCGGCAGACAGCAAGGTCATATTTGAAAATGACATTCCTTATCAGACCTTCAACAACGAAACTGTAACGCTCTCTCTGCCAGGACCTTTCCAACGGGGAAATGCCATGCTTGCATTGAATGTGCTGCAATCTCTGGCACAGGAATTCGGTTTCTCCATGGAAAAAGCTCTTGATGCCTTGAAACAAACCCGTTGGGATGCCCGTTTTCAGGTATTTCCCGGGGAAAATTTAATTTTTGACGGAGCGCACAATCCGGAATGTGCCGGAGTGTTGGCAGAGGCGTTACAGGAAATTTATCCCGGCGAAAAATTTGATTTCATTTATGGCTCTTTCGCGGATAAGGATACCGTTCAGTTCCTGCAAAAACTGATTCCCCTGGCGGCGTCTTTCCGTTTTGTTCCGGTCGAATCCCAACGGAAAAGTCGTGATCCGCAGGAATTGTGTGAACTGCTCCAACGGAATGAGCCTGCCCTGCCCGTTCTGAAAATGAGTTTGGAAGAAGCCTTGCAGAAACCCGCTGAACACAAAAAAGTTCTTTGCGGTTCGCTCCACCTCTGCGGAGAAGCACTGGCTCTGCGGCAAAAACTGGATTATCATTCATCACAATATTGATTTATAATGAAAGAATTTGAATGTGGGGGATATTATGAATCTTTTTTCCAATCCGCTTTCACCATGGAGATTACCTCTGCGTTTTCTCTATCCGGCAAATTGGGTCAGTGAAGGATATGAAGAACAGACCTCTTATATGCTGAACCATCCGGAACTGCGGCAGAAAGAAAATATGCTGACCGACAGTTCCGGGAAACAAGTCTGGAAAATCTCTCTGCCCGGAAACAGCGGTGTTTTTGCCTATAAACATTGTGAGGGAAAAACACCATGGCGTTATATTTTTGACCTTTCTCATCCGGCACGGGAATGGCGCAATTATCAGGCAATTTACCGGATGAATATTCCGGCTGGAAAAGTAGTCGCATACGGAGAAGAACGTTGTTGCGGCATTTTGAAAAGTTCCTATATTATCACTGAATTTATCGAAAATACCCGGAATGGATGCGATTTCATGCCCGGAGGAAAATACAGAGATTCTCTGGCGGAAAGAAAAGAATTCACACGGCTGCTTGCTCCGGAACTTGCAAAAATGCACAAGCACGGGTTTTTTCATAAAGCGATCCATGCCCGCAATGTTCTTTACCGGAATACAGATTCAGGAAAGATGGAGATTTTTCTGATCGATGTAGCCCGTTGCCGGATCCATTTCAAATCAAAAATGAAATCTGCTGTTCTTTTCGATCTCTATACACCCTTGCGTGATTTGCAGTTGACCGGAGAAGAGAATCTGGCGTTTATTGATGAATACCGGAAACATTTTCCGGAATGTCCTTTCTCCGCAGAGGAGTTGGTTCTGCACCTCAAATCATTTCACCGTCATGGAAAAACATTTGATGTGATCGGGGAATAACATTTCAATTCTGTCATAAAAAAACACATCCGCCGCACAGTAACAGGTGGATGTGTTTTTTATTCTGTATCAAATTCAGATCATTTTGCAGGATAACCGACCGGCTGGGAATAAATCGGCCATTGACCTTTGCGAAGCTTCAGGATCTTGGCAAGCTGTCTGCGATCCAACATACCGCAAACGACCGTCGCGAGACCTTCCGATGCGGCATAAAGATAGACATTCTGAGAAGCATAACCGGCATGATTTCCGGCGTACAAAGCCTGTTCAGCCTGATTGCTTCCGATTCTCGGAAGATCTCCGACATACACCAGATCCACAGGTGCAACTTTATGGAAAGGCTGACTGCCGAAGTATTTCCGGACATCATCCTTACTGATCTGTTTCAGTGTATGGGTTTTGGGTTCATAAAGATACAACCCGCTCGCCATGGCAACATAAATTGTCTGCGGTTGAAAATTACGGGCAGTCGGAACTGTTTTTCTTCCATCCTTGCGATTGATCCCGTCGGCGGCATACATCAGATTGGAAAGGATTTGCGACGGCAGTGCTTTCGGATCGAAATTACGGCTGCTTTTCCGGAGTGTCATACATTCCATCAGAGATTTACCACCCGTTTTCTGAGGCGGCGGCAATTTGATATCCTGAGCAGATACATTCCAGAGAGCTGTCAACGCAGCAACAGCCACAACACAACCAGTCAATGCTTTTTTCATAAAAAATCTCCTTGTTTTAATGGTTCTGCTTTAAAGTATAACAGATTTTTCAAGAAAATCAAATCCAGACTTGAAAAAAATCAAAAATGCGGTATAAGTGTTTACAGAAAAAGAAAACAACAACAGTAAAAAGGAGGTATTTCATGAGCAGTATGAACAGAAAAAAAACAGTTGATGTCTTGGATTTCACGAAAGAAGATCCCTGGCGTATCTTCCGGATCATGGCTGAATTTGTAGAATCTTTTGAAACAATGGCAGATCAGGGACCGCTGGTTCCGATTTTCGGTTCAGCACGGATCAAACCGGATCATGAATACTATAAAAGTGCAGAAAAACTGGCTGCGCTGCTGGTCAAAAACGGATATGGTGTCATCTCCGGTGGCGGACCGGGAATCATGGAAGCCGCAAGCAAAGGAGCTTTTGAAGCTGGCGGCAATTCCGTCGGGTTGAATATCCGTCTGCCCATGGAACAACATCCGAATCAGTATCAGACTGTGGAACTGGATTTCCGTTACTTCTTCATCCGGAAAGTCTGTTTCATCAAATACGCTGTTGCTTCTGTGGTCTATCCGGGTGGATTCGGAACATTGGATGAATTTTCAGAAGTGCTGACTCTGATCCAAACCAATAAAGTCAACCGTATCCCGCTTGTACTTGTCGGTAAAAAATTCTGGGCTCCCCTGATCGAATGGTTCAAAAATACTTTGCTCATGGATGCCGCAGCGATTTCTGAATCTGACCTTGATCTCTTTGTCATGGTCGATACCCCTGAAGAAGCTTGCGATTATATCTGCCAATGCCACAGACACGGCATGAGCGGAACTGTCAAAGAATAAAACAGAATCCATATTCAAAAAAAAATCCTGCACGGAGGAATCATTTCTGATCCATACGGTGCAGGATTTTTTATTTCAATAAATTCTTCTGATAACAATACAGAATCACTTATTTATATTTCGGCAGCATATTGCCATGAGCTTCGATCAAATCATCGCACAAGGCTTTGATATCATCGATATTGAGCTCGGATGAAGTGTGAGGATCCAGCATTGCAGCATGATAGATGTGTTCTTTCTTCAGAGTCAGAGCCGCTTCAATGGTCAGGAGCTGAACATTGATATTGGTCATGTTCATGGCGGCGCACTGAGCGGGCAGACGTCCCACATAAGTTCCCTGGACCCCGTTGGAATCCACCAGACAGGGGACTTCCACGACAGCGTCAGAGGGCAGGTTTTCGATAAAACCGTGGTTCAATACGTTACCGCCGATCTGATAGGGCTGATTGGTCACGATCGCATTCATAATACCGGAACCATATTCACGGGAAAGAGTGTGAGTGAGTTTCTTTTTGGAAAGTTCTTTGTACTGTTTTTTCCAATTCTTGATCTGATTTTCACAACGGCGGGGATACTCATCCAGCGGAATACCGTATTCTTCGATCAGTTCCGGATAAGCGGCTTTGATCCAGAAAGGAGCATATTCCGCATTATGTTCGCTGGATTCAGTCACATAATAACCGAAATTATTCATCATTTCCAAACGGATCAGATTCGCTCCGCAAAGTTCCGGATGTTCCAGATGACCACGGTTTTTCTTGACATATTTCAGACCTTCTTTCCGGATCTGCGGATAAATATCTTTGCCGTCTTTGGTCAATTCCAGCAACCATGCCATGTGGTTGATCCCGGCGATTTTTCCGCGATAGCCGAGAGCTTCCGGCAGAACTTTATCTTTTTCACGACTGTATTTACCGAGAGTTGACAGCAGGGATTCAATGCAAACCTGCACGCTGTGACAGAGACCAACTGTTTTCACAGAAGTTCCGCGCAGCATTGCACCGGTCAGCATTGCCATGGGGTTGGTGTAGTTCAACAGCCATGCATTGGGACAGACCTGTTCCATGTCATGAGCAAAATCCAACATGACCGGAATGGTTCTCAACGCACGGAAAATACCGCCGATCCCGAGCGTATCTGCAATAGTCTGCTGCAAGCCGTATCTTTTCGGAATTTCAAAGTCGATCACGGTGGAGGGTTTATAGCCGCCGACCTGAATGGCATTGACCACAAAATCAGCATTTTTCAACGCTTTTTTGCGGTTTTCAACACCAAGATAAGCCATCACTTTGGCACGGTTGTCATTGGTGTTCTTATTCAGATTGTCAATGATTGCTTTGGATTCTTTCAAACGCACTGCATCAATGTCATACCGAGCGATCTCTGAATCTTTCAATGCTTCACGGCACATGCAATCCCCGAGAACATTGATTGCAAAAACTGTGCTGCCGGCTCCCATAAATGTAATTTTAGGCATTACGCAACTCCCTGTTAGTTGTTAAAAGGAATATTTATATTGTCCATTCGTGATTAATATAAATGACGGCAATGAAAAAATAAAATTATTTTTCCAAAAAACTATGGAAATGTTGTGCTATGTATGGTAAATTTGTGCTATCTCACATAAAATCATTCTTTCACAAACAGCAAAACATGACTATTGAAATACACAAAAAGAGCTGTATATTTCCGGAAAAGATCAAAACATCAACAAGGAGAACGTCCATGAGAGAGATCAAAACTGTGCTGATCTGCGGATTCGGGATCAGCGGACAGGCTGCCGCAAAACTTGCGATTGCCATGGGAATGATCCCTGTAATCGCAGATGAACGCAATACTCCGGATCATCTGAAAGTTTTTCAGGAGCTGCAACAGAAACGTCCGGAGGCAAAAGCCTTTTTCAACTGGAACGGAAACACACCCCTCCCCCCGTGTGATTTGATCGTAGTAAGTCCGGGGATCCGGAAAAACTCTGCGTTGTTCATCGCCGCTGAAAAAATGAAAAATCAAACAACAACCATGCTCAGCGAACTCGAATTCGCACTGAAATGTTTGAAAAAACCTTTCGCTGCCATCACCGGAACAAATGGAAAAACAACGACAACAGAACTGACAACTGCACTGTTGCAGGCAAATGGAGTCCGGGCAGAAAGCAGCGGCAATATCGGAACCGCACTCAGCGAATGTGTGCTCCGTACTTTTACCGGCGAAATCGATTTTCTGGTCATTGAAACCAGTTCATTTCAGTTGGAAAACATCCAGACCTTCCCCCCCTGTCCGGCAGCGATCCTGAACCTTGCCGGAGATCATATCGACCGTCACGGTTCCATGGAAGAATACGCAAAGACAAAATTCAGACTCATCACAGAAACGATGTCTCCTGAAAACAGAATCATCAACACTTCGCTCCTGCCGTATTTGAAAAAATTTCTGCCGGAAACAGCTGTCACTCTCTTCTCTGCCAATGATCCCTCGGCGGATCTCAGCTTGCAAAATGAAATGATCTGTTTCCGCAACAAGGTTCTGCTCGATACCCGGACAACAGAATTGCACGGGATCCACAATATTGAAAACATGATGGCGGCACTGGCACTGTTGCGGGCAGTCAAAGGCGAAATGGCATTGTTCTCACCGGAAACAGCGCAAGCTCTGCGTTCTTTCCGGAGCAGTCCACACAGGGTGGAATGTTTTGCGGAACGGAACGGGATCCGTTACATCAATGATTCCAAAGCCACCAATCCCCATGCAGTCAATGCGGCAGTACAGATGTACGGCAACGGAAAAAATCTTCACATTCTTCTCGGAGGGCTTGACAAGGGAATGGACTTTCATGAGCTGGAAGTCAGTTTTCCTGCGATCCGGAAAGCCTATCTTTTCGGAAGCTGCCGGGAGTCTTTGCAGAAAACACTTGAAAATAAAGTGGAATATGAACTCTTTGATTCTTTTCAGGAGGCAGTCTATGCGGCATGTTCAAATGCACTCTCCGAAGAATGTGTCATGCTATCTCCGGCGACCGCCAGCATGGATATGTTTAAAAACTATGCTGAACGAGGCGATAAATTCAAAGAATTTGTCCTGAATTTTCTAAATACGCATTAAAAAAACAGAAACTTTTTCCGGAACAGGAATGTTTGAACTTGCAAAATAATCCGCAAGCTATTATATTGTACTCAAATAAAAATTGCTGCAAGGCAAAATAAAAGCAAAACCCCTGTTCCGGAAAAGCCGCAATGCGACTCGGCAGTACGGAACAACATCCCCCGTAAAAACGGGAAGATCTGTAACAATGATAAAGAAAAGATCACTCCTTGCAAAGGTGTCTGCTGCGTTTCTGATGATTGCGGCAGGATTGGGCACGATGTTGTCTGCTCAAGAAAAAAAGGAATCAGCAAAACCATTGCTGAAAATTCCGTTGCGTGTCATGAATCTGCCGGATCCGCGTGGAACATCTCCCGGAATACAGATTGAACTGGCACTCCTCAGAGAATTCAAAAAAATGCATCCGGACATTGAGTTATCCGCATTCAGCGGGATCCAACTCCAGAACGTGGGCAGCGAATCGCGTTTGATGCTCGCTATTGCCGGAGGTGCCGCACCGGACATCATTGAGGTCAACTTCCGTATGTCCGACACCTACATTCAGCAGAACTTTCTCTATCCGCTGGATGAATTCATTGCAAAATCGGACGAATATAAGAGTGTCAAAAATTTTCTGGACAAAACAGCCCCTGCGATCCAACCGGTTCTGTACCGGACAGGTCCTGCGGTTGCCCATTTCAAAAAGGGCAAACACGTCTGGCTGCTGGGGAACAATCCCTCCATCCGCCTGTTGAACTGGCGGAAAGATGTTTTCCGTGAAGCCGGCATGGATCCGGAAAGACCGCCGAAGACCTGGGATGAACTTCTGGAATTTGCCCGGAAACTTTCCGACCCTGCCCGTGATAAATTCGGGATCAGTATCACCAGCGGCGCACAGGCTGCATGGGATTTTCTTCCGTATATCTGGGGAGCCGGCGGCGAAATCGTGGTACAGGATAAAGATGGCAACTGGAAAGCGGCATTCGGTTCCCGCGAAGGTGCGATCGCTTTGGATTTTTATCTGAAACTGATCATGGAACGCTGGCAGGATTCCGATGGGGTGACTCAATACGGTTATTCCACAGCCAACGGTGACTCCCGTGCGGTCAAACAGGCTTTGCAGGCTGGAAAACTCGGAATGCTCTGTACCTATCTTTCTGACAAAGCCATGGGGTCAGTGGATGCCTCCCTGTTGGGACAGGCTCCGTTCCCTGTCGGTCCTGCCGGAATCAGTGCAACAGAAATCAATGCGACTCTCTTCGGGATTTTTGCCGGGATCGAAGCCCGTAAAAACTCCGATGGCATTCTGGTCTCCGCAGAAAAAATCCGGGAAGCAGCATGGAAATATCTCCTCTTTCTGAATTCCAAACAGGCACGGAAAACCTATACGGAAGCGATGGTCGCTCTCGGTATGGGCAGAAGCCTCGGTCCCTCTTATCTGCGTGAATTCGGGTATACAGAATATCTGAAATATCTTTCTCCCGAACTCGAAGCAACATACAACTATGCTCTGAAACATGGAAAACCGGAACCTTATGGCAGAAACTGTCAGATGGTTTATATCTATTTGACAAAACCGCTGGATGAAGCAGTGCAGATGGTTCGCGATGGTCATCTGCCCGAAGGCGATGAACCCGAAGTACGTGAAAAACGCCTGCAAATCCTGCAAGACATCCTGAAACGCGCTGAAAACCGTACGAATGCACGTATGATCGGACACATCACCAAGGAGGAACGCCATAAACAGACCACAGTCGCGGTCATTGTTTTCATCTTCATCCTTGCCATGTTCTGTTTCGTGATTTACAACATCTGGAAAACATTCTCCCCCAAAGATTCATATTCCGGCAAAACAAAAGGATTTGATTTCCGCCGTAACTGGCCCGGATATCTGATCATGATCCCCGCCTTGCTCAGCATTGCATTGTGGGTCTATTACCCGATGATCACCGGATCACAACTTTTCTTCCAGGAATACCGGGTAGTAGGGGACAGCAAATGGATCGGGTTTGACAATCTTGCCGGGGTTCTTTTCTCGGATGAATGGTGGGCTGCGATCTGGAATACATTCCGTTACATGACCCTGATGCTTTCTCTGGGATTCCTTGCCCCGATCATTCTGGCGATTCTGCTGCAGGAAGTCTCCCACGGAAAAATCATTTACAGAACACTCTACTACCTCCCCGCTGTCATGAGCGGTCTGGTGGTGATGTTCATGTGGAAACTCTTTTATCAGAGCGGTTCGACCGGGGTATTGAATCAGGTGATCTCCAATATTGCCGGCTGGTTCGGGATCACAACGACTCCGATCGCATGGCTGCAGGATGCCAACTGGGCAATGCTGGCATGCGTGATCCCGGTGATCTGGTCCAGTGCCGGACCGGGATGTCTGATTTATCTTGCCGCTCTCAAAGGGGTGCCGGATGAAACCTATGAAGCGGCTGAAATCGACGGAGCCAATTTCTTCCAGAAAATCTGGCATGTTACTCTCCCGACTTTGAAATCTCTGATCATCATCAACTTTGTCGGGGCATTCATTGCTGCCTCCCAGTCCGGTGGTATGATCCTGGTCATGACATTCGGTCAGGCAAATACAGAAGTGGCAGAACTGCACATCTTCAAAGAGGCATATACCAATCTGAAATTCGGAAGTGCGATCTGTATGGCTTGGGTACTCGGAGTTATGACACTCCTCTTCACGATCTACAACCTCAAGCGACTCTCTAAAATGGAATTCAAGACAACAGGGAAATAACATACTATGGCTATTATCGGAAAAGTTGAAAAAAAGAGTTTGAAGGTCAAGATCCTGAACCTTTCGATCCACCTCATCCTCCTGCTCGGAGCGGCAACAATGGTCTATCCGCTCCTGATCATGATCTCCGGTTCCATCAAGAGCGATGTGGACTTCTTCAGTTTCTCGCTCCTCCCGGAATATGTGTATGACAATGAACTGCTTTACAAAAAGCATTTACAGACAAAATACAACGGAATCAATGCTCTGATCTTCAAGGATTTGAGAATGCAGGTCGGTTCAGTGATCAATATCCCTGTCCCGGAAAATCCCTCCCGCCAGAGATACAATGATTACCGTCATTTTCTGACCGAACAATATGAAACAAAACCGCATTACTGGTACAATCTCGGAATGTCACAGGAAGAAGGGGTGTATCCTCTGATCCTCCGGGAATTCAGACGATGGCTGGTTCGTAAATACGGTCCCGGTCAACCCGGGATCCAGGCCCTCAATAATGCATGCAATACCGATTATCAATCCTGGGATTCTGTCGGACTTCCGACTGAATACTTCCAATCCATCTATACCGTTACAAAATATGACACTTCCATTTTGAAAGAGGTTTTGGAATTCAAGAAAACCCAGATTTCCGGATTGCATATTTTCTGGACCGATCTTGATGGTAGTTATGTCGCAGAACTGAGAAATCTGTTCGGCAATAAATTGGCGGATCTCAATAAAAAATTCGGCACAGATTATAACGCATGGCATGAGATCGATCTTGCCACAACATATCCGGCAGATAAACCGGAACTGGCTAAATTCTGGAATCAATATGCCCGGAGAAATATCCCATCCATATTCATCCGACTGAATCCGGCTGCCGAAAAAGACTGGCAGCAATATCTGGTAAAAAGATATAACAATGATCTGCTTTCATTCAATCTGCTCAATAAAACAAAATATACAGCTTTTGCCAATATCCCGCTCCCAGTGCAGGGTCCGGATGAAGGTCAGCTGAAAACAGATTGGACAAACTTTCTGACTGACACTGTCAAGCCGGAACATATCCGTGTTCTCACATTCGCTGATACCTATCGGACATGGCTGAAAAAGAAATTCAAAACTCTTGACGCCCTCAATGAAATGTATCAGCTCGGCTTCAATAAATTTGAAGAGATCAAGCTGCCGGCAGTCCCACCCGAAGACAACATCACTCAGGCAAAAGATTGGCAGGATTTCATCAAAACAATCAATCCGGAAAACACCGGTTTGAACCGTACTGCGGTTTCTGAATATCGTGATTTCATTGCAAGAAAATACAAAAAAGGAATTCATATCGATTTCAAAAAGCTTTCGATTGCATTCAAGCAGGAGATCACCAGCAAACACGAAATTCCTTTCTATGCTGCTTATCCGGTCTCTCCGGAAGTCTCGATCGAAGTCAAAAAACTCTATCAGGAATTCATCAACCTGCCGCAGTCGGAATCAATCAGAGTCATTGTAAAGCCGGAAATAGTGGCTCGTGACTGGTGTAAATTCCTGCAGAAACGTTACAACAATGATATTTCTGCTTTGAATAAAGCATGGGGAAAAGTCTATACTGCATGGGAACGGATCTCTCCGCCGACAGCGGAATATGAATGGTTCTCCGTATTGGATAACCGCAGTATGCTGATCAAGGAATATTTGAAACGGAATTATGTCATGGTCTTTGAAACCATTCAGACCAATGGATTCGCCGCTAAAAATACCGTGATCTACTGTCTGCTCGCAGTGCTTGCCTCTCTGCTGGTCAATCCCTTGTGTGCATACGGTCTTTCCCGCTACAAAATGGCTCCGGCATACAAGATCCTGCTCTTCCTCATGCTCCCAATGGCATTCCCTGCCATGGTGCTGGGGATCCCGCAGTTCCTGTTGATCAAAAATCTCGGTTTGCTCAATACTTTTGCAGCTCTGATCCTGCCCGGTATGGCAAACGGATATATGATCTTCCTGCTCAAAGGATTCTTTGACAGTCTGCCGAAAGAATTGTTTGAGTCCGCGGCGATCGACGGTGCAAGCGAATGGACTGTTTTCTGGCATATTGCTATGGGACTTTCCACGCCGATCCTTTCGGTGCTCGCTCTCAATACCTTCACCGCCGCATACGGAAACTTTATGATGGCGTTCCTGCTCTGTCAGGATAAATCCATGTGGACCATGATGGTGTATCTCTATCAGTTGCAACAGAGATCCAGTCAGGCTGTCGGTTTTGCCGCTCTTATCATCGCTGCGATCCCGACTCTGCTGGTCTTCATCTTCTGTCAGAACATCATCATCAAAGGTATCGTTGTTCCAACAGAAAAATAAGACATATAACACAGGAGGAAATGCAATGAAAACATCCCCCCGGAAACAATTTTTCACTCTCATTGAAATCATGGTCGTGATCGTGATTGCTGCGATCATGTTCGGAATCGGAATCCCCGCTTTCAGCACCATGATCCAGGGTAATACGATGACGCAAGCCATCCGTATGACAACCGCAAAAATAAAAGCTGCAAGAGCTTATGCCGTTGTCAATAAATGTAAAGTTGCACTCCTCCTGCCGGAAAAATTGGCAAACACCAAAATGAATTCTCAGAGCTGGTCCGCTTACAGAGTTTGTGTTGTGGATGACAGTAATGCGTTTGTCTCATGGATCGATGGTGAAAACTGGCAATCACTCCCCCTGGGAGTTATCCGTGCGGGAGATAAAAAAGAACCAGATAAAGGAAATCCAAATTCACTTACAAACGGAAATACTGTAACAAATGTCCCTTTTGATAACCCTGATAATACTCCTATAACAAAAGAGATTCCGGCGATTATTTTTACAAAGAATGGTAAAATAGAACCCACGAATCCACCATCAATTGGGTTATGGTATGCAAGAGTCGTCATTGTTAAAGAAGATAACGAGGAGGATAATGCGTATCTTACAGTTTGGACAAAACCACGAGAAGATGATAGGGCATCAATAACCCGAATTGAAATCAATCCATACTCTGTCAAAACGACAATTAAAGATCCAGATATAAACTGAAATCTTTTTGTATCAAACAAAATCCTAAAAAAACACCGGATCGGTAATCCGTTTTGCTTCGGAAAAGATCCGGTGTTATTCTTGTTGGATCGATCTCAACAGTTCAGCTCTCAGGCATCTTTCTGAGTGAATGTGGGGATCTTTTTGATCGTGGTGATGACCTGTTCGGCGGAGATCAGTTTGGTACATTCAAAATGTCTGTCTGTACCTTTATGCCGCGGACACCAGAGGAAGTCGAAATGATCGAAATCCAGTCTCATATCATTCCAGCAGCTGTGGCATGTATGATAATTGATCACGCGATAAGGAGTTTCAAATTCGTTTGTGGGATGAGTGAAACCGGAAATCATGACCACAGGGACCTTGCAGCACCATGCGAGCCAACTCAAACCACTGGAAAGTCCGATAAAGAAATCAGCATCTTTGATCAGATCGATCCGTTCCTGCAGCGGCAGATCCCCGGTGAAATCTTCGGCGCCATAGGGAATATAGTTCCAGTTCAAACCGGTACCATGGATCTTTTCTTTGTCAATACAGAGGACACGATATCCGTTATCCTTGAGGAACTGCACAACAGTCATCCAACCGAAAGGATTGTTCCAATATTTAGCCTGACTGGAGCTTTGAGCGGCAATACAGACATATTTTTCTTTGATTTTCCGTTTTGCGGAAAGATCCACTCTGGGGGGAATATCTTTGGGATCGACTCCGAGGATATATCCTGCGGTACGATGCAGACCGATATAACGGAAGTCAATGGGCTGATGATCCACATCGCCACGGAAGAAGAGTCCCATATAATAGCAGGCATAGGGTTTATAATTCTTGGTTTCTTCGGTGGTGATAAAGGTGATATCGGGATATTGTTTTTTCACGATATCAGCGATCCAGGGAGTCATGACACAAATCAGTTTACAGCCATGTTTCTGCTGGAAACGTTCCACATAACTGAACCAGCCGATACTGTCACCGAGAGTACCGACGGGGAGCTGGATCATCACTTCTTTATCTTTGCAATCATAATCATGCGTGAAGATCGGCTCCTTGCCCCCCTTTTCATGAATGATCAGACGGAAGCGGATATAGAATTTCTTAACGCTGGTCACATACGCACCGGGGACTGTATCGGCGCTGTAAAGGATGATTCCGGTATCGATATCAGTGAAAGTGACATGGTATTCTTTGCCGTTATGCGGAAAGAGGATACGGATCCCTTCATTGAAGTCGAACTTGATCCCTTCGACAGCATCCTGAGTGGGGATCTGGGGTAATTCGCCATAAATCGAAGGCTGTTTCTGTCCCTGTTGAGGCTGATTCTGATTTGCCGGAGCTACGGGGGCAGAAGATTGCGGAGCAGCCTTGTTTTCTGCAAGCACTGCGGAATTGATCCCGATGGAAAAATCATTGAAATTATCAGTGGCATTGATTGTAAAATCGCTCATTCTGAAACTCCTGTTTTTATGATTATATGTTATCTTGTTTTCAATATTTTATATTATCTCAGGAATATATTTCCACATTCGTTAAATTTCCAGTCAGGAAAAGGAATTTACACGAAAAAAAACTGAGAAAACAGAGAAAAAATCTGTTTTCACTTGACAAATATTATTTCATGATGTAGATTATATTCGGAGAAAACTGAAACAATAAATCATCCGTAAAAAAATCAGGAGTTCAAAAATCATGAAAAAGATCATATTGCTGCTCTTTCTGTTGGCTGGACTGACTTGCATGGTTCAGGCTGATGATCTGGTTATTAAATCCGGAGCTGTATTCAAAAATTATGCGATCGCAGGAGCTGCTCCCGGCGGGATCCGTGTATTCCATTCCGGTGGCGTTGCCATTATTCCTCTGGATCAATTCCCAGATGAATTGAAATCGAAAATTGCAAAATTCAAAAAGGATATTCCCGCTGAAAATAAAAAATATCAACAGCGGAAAAAAGACTATAAGAAACGGAAAGCTGCGAAAAAGAAACTGCTGAAAGAAAGAGCAGCCAAGGAGAAAAAATCTGCAGAGATCCTGAAAAAAGAAGCTGCCAAGGCAAAGCAGATCCAAACCAAACTGCGGGGCAAAACAAAAACTTCCAATGTCAAGTTTGAAACAACGAAAAACAACGACAACGATTAAGTTGTTTACTGTCATATTGGCTTCACCCATAGGAAAAACTCCGGAAATCACACTTGATCCGGAGTTTTTTGTCTTGATAAATCGAATCGAATATCGAATTTTCCACTTTACATTTACTTGAAAAACAATCTGAACGGCATTATAGTAATACCACGCCCAAAGAAATATAAGATAATATAGGAGTTTCAAATGGAATTTTCATACATTTCACTGAATCCGGTCCCGGTAACGAAACCGGATCAGACGACCATTGACAGTGTCCGTACTTATGAGGGAATCCCCTCTATCGAACAAATCCCGTCCGGACGTCTTTTTGCTGCCTGGTATTCCGGTGGATACGGCGAAGGATATGACAACTATGCTTTGATCAAATACAGTGATGACCGTGGAAAAACATGGAGTGAAACAGTTGCAGTTGTCGATCCGCCCACCCCTTTTATACGTGCTTTTGACTCTGTTCTCTGGTATGCGCCCAATGGGAAACTGTATTGGTTCTGGGCACAAAGCTGCGCCGGGGCTGCCAACTCAAATGAAGTCTTTGACGGAATTGCAGGAGTTTATTACTCCATTCTGGAAAATCCCGATGATACACCGGAAAATTTCCGTTTTTCTCCCTCTCGCCGAATCGCAAATGGGATCATGCTCAATAAACCAACTGTTCTGAAAGACGGAACTTGGGCTCTCCCCTGTTCCATCTGGCACTGGCAGGATCACTATAAACGCCATGAATCACTGGGAATCAAGCCCGGAGCCTATATGGTCGTTTCGACCGATCAGGGTGAACATTTCTCAGTCAGAAGCATGATTAAAACCACCAATATCGAAGGCGGATGCAATTTCGATGAACATATCTTTATCGAACGGAAAGACGGCTCGATCTGCTGTTATATCCGTACCGTAACCGGTATTGCTGAGTGCATTTCAAAAGATGGAGGTTACACGTGGGAAACTCCTTATCTTTCCAAAACCCTGATCTCTTCGGGAACACGATTTTTCCTCAAACATCTCCGTTCCGGGAAATTATTGGCGGTCATCAATGCAAGCCCCAAAAAACGTGAAAAACTGACTGCATTTCTCTCTGAAGATGATGGTTTGACATGGAATAAAGGACTTCTTCTTGAAGCACGGGAAGGAGTCTCCTATCCGGATGCAACAGAAGGAAGCGAGGGGATCTATATCACTTATGACCGCGAACGTTATGCGGGCGGCTATATTCTGATGTCACGAGTCACAGAAGAAGATATTATGGCAGGACAACTGGTTTCAGCAGATTCTGTACTGAATCAGGAAATTGCTCATTCTGCCCCCTGCCCCGTCGAAACTCCGACAGTCGATGAAATAGCAGGAAAAAAAGCCTGATATCCAACAAAAAAACAAATAAAAAATCAGAATTGCACTCATTTTCAGAGTTTCTGCAATTCTGATTTTTTTGTATCGTACAAAAAACGTTTTTATTCAGCAGAAACAAGCTTCTGCCGGACTGTTTCAATCTCATCCATCAGCTTCTGAACTGCCTCTTGTTCATACGGTACACCATTTGCATTACGCAGAGAATGGAAAGAAATTTTGCCATGCCCCAACGCTGCGATCAGAGAGATATCGCCCCACTGGAGGAAACCGGGCAGACTGAGTGCCAGAGAATAAATCAAGTTCGGGTGATAATCCCTGAACGGAGAACCATTTCTCAGATCCAGAGTTTCTGCATCAAAGAGCAAT
>JAGCNI010000012.1 GCA_017646015.1 Lentisphaeria bacterium | reverse complement strand
TTTGCGGGCAACTGACAGGAAAGACGGTGCAGATTTGTTTGTACACAAGTTACTGAACCGCCGTATGCCGAACGGCACGTACGGTGGTGTGAGAGGACGGGACTGGCGAGGGTGTCCCTCAAAAGTCCCTCCTACTCGATTTTTCCGGCAGGACGTTTTACTCCACGGTGTGCCGGGGTTTCCAGCGGATTCTCCGGCCAGTCATGTTTCGGATAACGCCCCCGCATATCTTTCCGTACCTGAAAATAGGAATTTGCCCAGAAATGAGCCAGATCCGATGTGATTTGAACGGTTCGCATGGCAGGAGAGAGGAGATTCATTACCAACGGGACTTTTCCTCCCGCAAGTTTCGGAGTCTGAGTCATACCGAACACCTCCTGCAAACGAACCGGCAGCAATGGCGGATCATGAGAATAGTCAACTCTGATTTTGGATCCGCTCGGAACTTCTATCTTTTCCGGAGCCAGAGATTCCAGCTGCATCAATTTATCATATCCGATCAGAGAACGGAATGCTGCGGCAAGCGTTTCACCACGCAAAGATTCATAAGAATTATGTTTTTCTGTCAGGAACGGAGCCAGCCAATCGGATAAAGTTGCCGCCAGATTTTCCTGCGAAAGATCCGGCCATTCCCCACCGAGATGTTTATACAGAAAGGAGATACGTTCCATCAGGGACTCTTCATTTTTTGACCACGGAAGAGACAATCGCCGGATCCCATTGAGCAATGTTTCAGAACGGATCGCCGGATCCAATTCCGGGGTCTGCAAGGGCATACTCTTCCGGGTCAGTGCAATCGAACCGAAACGTTCCTCTTTCCATACACTCAATGCACGGGAAGAGTTATCCCATTGGGCTGTAACAATTTCTTTGATCTGTTCTGAAAAATATTGCCGTATCTGTTCGATCGTAAGCTCCGCAGCAAGTGTGATACACGGAGTTTTTCCCATTCCATCCACAGCGGGGATGCACAGATATTCAAACTGACTCAGATCATCATTATTTTGCAAACGGGCGGTAACGCCGTTGGCAAGGATGAATTCCCCGGAATGACGGACTTTGCATCGTGCGATTCTGTCCGGATATGCTGCTGCGGTCAAAATTCCGCAGAGTTCCAGATCATTTTCATTGAAACTCTCTCCGCTCAACTGACGCAATGCTGTTCTGACACGTTGAAATGCTGCCCGGTCAACTGGAAAATTCATTTTATCCGCAGATTGAAATTCCATCAATAAACGCAATCGTTCTTTCAGGTCGGCATTCTGTTGATTTCTCAGAAAATCCCGTTCGGAAAGAAGCGCACCGAGTGCGGCTCCCAATCCGGCTTTTCCGATTTTTTCTGCGAAAGTGACCATGTGAGCCAGCCGTGGATGCATGGGCCGCTGTAATAAAATTTCTCCATGAGCAGTCAGGTGTCCGGATGGATCCAGAGCGGAAAGATCTTTCAAAAGCGAGAAAGCCTGTTCCAACTTGACAGATGGCGGCGGATCCGGCCATTGCAATTCTCCGGCTGTTTGAGGAACAACACCCCATTTTGCCAACTCCAATGCGGTCGATGCCAGATCCGCTTCCATGATTTCCGGTATATTGAATGGCGGAAACGTATTTTCTTCCGGTTGACTCCACAGACGGATACAGACACCGTTTGCTGTTCGTCCCGCTCTGCCCCGCCGTTGATCCGCAGAGGCAACAGAGACTCGAACTGTTTCCAAATGATTCATTGCCGTAAGCGGAGAAAAACGCGGCACACGCATCCAGCCGGAATCAATCACGATCCGGACTCCGGGCACTGTTACACTGGATTCAGCAACAGGTGTGGAGAGAATCACTTTCCGAAATCCATCCGGAGCCGGCGACAAGGCAAGATCCTGTTCTTTTTCCGGAAGATTTCCATACAACGGCAGAAAAAGAAGTTTCTGTTCTTCCGCAGAAAGAAAACTTTTTTCCAATTCCGCAAGCGAACGGCGTATTTCTCCCTCGCCCGGTAGAAACACAAGAATATCTCCGGGATAATGATTCAAGGCAAATACAATATTGGAAACAAGATTCTTTTCCAATGGTTTGTTTTTATCTTCCGGCGGACGGTAGAGAGTTTCCACGGGAAACATTTTTCCATCGGAAGAAATGACCGGAGTATTCCTGCCGAGGATCTTCTGCATTTTTACAGTATCGACAGTGGCAGACATGATCATGATCCGCAAATCCTCCCGGAATGCGCCCCGCACATCCAATGCAAGAACCAATCCCAAATCTGCTTGCAAACTGCGTTCATGAAATTCATCAAAAATGATCAAACCCACATCCGATAATTCCGGATCATTCTGGATCATTCTGGTAAGAATCCCCTCGGTAATCACTTCGATCCTTGTTTTTCCGGAAACTTTTGTATTGTATCGTGTTCTGAAACCAGCCCGTTCGCCGACAGTTTCATGCAGAAGATGAGCGATTCTTTTTGCCGCCCCGACCGCCGCGATCCGGCGGGGTTCAAGCATCAGAATCTTTTTACCGGCAAGAAATGGAGCATCCAGTAAAGCGGGTGGAACAACTGTACTTTTTCCGGCTCCGGGAGCGGCACAAACCACTGCGGACGTGTTGTTTTCCAAACACTCCTGCAATTCATCCAGTATATTTTCAATTGGTAAACCGGTATTCAGTTTCATCAGAAATCCAAACCTTTTGCAATGGCATCCATAACAACAGAGGCTTTTCCCGGCAAATAAATATCCGTCACAGATCCTGTCAGTGCAGAAGGTTCCGGATTGATCTCAATGATCGTGGCTCCATGCAGTTTGGCTTGCCGCGGGATCTCGCAGGCTGGCATGATTTCTCCGGTCGTGCCTATCACCAGCATCCAGGAACAGTTCATCGCCAACTGAAAAGAACATTCAAAGGCTTCTTGCGGAATCCCCTCACTGAAAAATACAAAATCAGGTTTCAATACCCCGCCGCATTTCGGACAGGTTGGCAGATTCTGTTCAATCAATTCACGTTCCGGTTTATATTGAGCAGAACATTTCAAGCAGACCAATGCATCCAATGTTCCGTGAAATTCATGCACAAGATCGTGGTTGATCCCTGCCCGCTGGTGCAGACAATCTATATTCTGGGTGATGATCCCTTTGATATATCCCGCACGCACCATTTCAGCCAACAGAATATGGGCACGGTTCGGTTCAGCTTTGTCCCAATGATTATAAAAAAGTTCCCGGATTTTGCTCCAACATGCTTCCGGTTCCCGCTGAAATCTGGATAATTCAATAAAAGACGGATCGACCTTGTTCCAAAGTCCTCCTGCTCCCCGGAATGGAGGAATCCCGCTTTCCACAGAGATCCCTGCTCCCGTAAAGGCTGCTCCGGCAGCCGGGGCTTTTTTTATGACCGCAATACATTTTTCTATTTTTTCAGCAAAATCCATGCAAAAAAATCCTTTTTCGATTTGTATTTTTCAGGAAAGAGATTACTTTCCTCTTTCAGTATATTAATTATAACCGAAAATCTGCAAAATGCAAAACAAAATTTGAAAGTTTTTTCAATATGGCAAATAAAAAAAGTTCATCCCTTGCAAACAAGGTAAAACAAAAAGTAAAACAGAAAGTCAGACAGAAGACAGAAAAAGAGGTCAAAAAAGTTGTTCGCAAAATTCCTCTGAAATATAAAATCGCTGCGCTGATTGTTCTGTTGCTCTGTGTCGTTTCCACTTTCTTCCTGCCGGAAGATCCTCTCTATGAGTCTTTGGCGAAACCGCATGATATGATCCTTGCAGTCAGAAACAGAACGATCCGGGCATTACATCTGCCGATTTCCTGTTACGGGGATCATGCTCAAGTGTTGACAGCCGGGCGGGATCCGGTCATGATCTATTTTGCGCCCTCCCCGGTGATTTGTCCGGCACTGTGCGAATTTATCAATAATGCAGTTTCCACGATCGACCTCTGTGCGTATGATTTAAAACATCATGCCATAGCAGATGCGTTGATCCATGCAAAAAACCGCGGGATCAAAGTGCGTATTGTCACGGACAGCGATTATATGAAGAATGATGCCATTTCCCGTTTATCTCAAGCCGGGATCCCGGTCGTACAAGATCGCAGTTCAAGTCTGATGCACAATAAATTCGTGATCGTGGATTCCCGTTATGTCTGGACAGGTTCTTACAATCTCACCTATAACTGCACTGAAAAGAATGACAACAATGCAATTTCTTTTGAATCTCCGGAAATCGCTGCCGGTTATCAAAAACGTTTTGAACAATATTGGAATCAGAAATTCAGTACAAAAGGAGAAGTTCTGCAGGACTCGAAACAGACATTCATCGGTAAAATTCCAGCACAATATGCGTTCTCGCCCGTGGATCAAGTGGAAAAAATACTGTTGGATCAACTTTCCAACGCAGAGAAAAAAGTGGATATCATGGCTTTTTCTTTCACCGGTGCGAAGTTGGCGGTAAAACTCAGGGAGCTGATGCGGAAAGGTGTCAAAGTACGCTGTATATTTGATGTGGGACAATCCAAAAACAAAGCCAGCCGCGATGAATATCTGAAAAAAATCGGAGCAAAAGTTTATTATTCCCCGAACCGCAAAGGAAAACTGCATCACAAGGTTATGATCATTGACGACAAAACAGTGATCACCGGCAGTTACAATTTTTCCAAAAATGCAGCCTCCAGGAATGATGAGAATATTCTGATCGTCCATTCCACCTCCATTGCTGCCCATTACACCCGGGAAATGAACCGCTGTATCCGCGGCATCAAAGGATATTGAACTGAAAATGAAAGATCTCGCTGTCATTGTAAAACCTTTGCTGGAATGGTATGAACATGCCGCACGGGTTCTTCCATGGAGAAATATTGAGCCCGATCCATATAAGACCCTTGTTTCAGAAATCATGCTTCAGCAGACACGGGTGGAAACCGTCAAACCGTATTTCAACCGTTTTATGCAGGAATTGCCGGATATCAGAGCTCTGGCAAATGCACCTGAAGAAAAACTCTTGAAACTCTGGGAAGGTCTCGGATATTATTCCAGAGTCAGAAATCTTCAAAAAACAGCCTGTGCCGTTATGGAACGTTTTCATGGAGAACTGCCGCAGGATCATAAACAACTTTTATCGCTTCCGGGAATCGGCGATTATACAGCCGGAGCAATCGCATCCATCGCTTTCGGTCAGCCTGTTCCGGCGGTGGATGGTAATGTGATCCGGGTTTGTGCAAGATTACTGAATGATCATCGGGCAGCAGATGATCCCCTCTTGAAAAAAGAGATCAGAAACGCACTTGAAAAAATTTATCCGTCTGGGAAATGCAGTGATTTTACACAAAGTCTGATGGAACTGGGAGCATTGATCTGTCTGCCGGGAAATCCACGTTGTGCTGAGTGTCCCCTGCTCCATTGCTGTCTCGGTTATCAAAAAAACACTGCGTCTATTCTGCCTGTCAAGAAGAAAAAATTGACCAAAAAAATAGAAGAAAGAACACTGCTTCTCTTTGTTTCACCTGATTTATGCAGTGGTTTGCAGAAGCGACCGCCGAAAGGGATCCTTGCGGGGATGTGGGAATTTCCTGCATTGGAAAAACATTTGACTGTCAATGAATTGAAACAATATCTGAATGATTCGGGGATCCGTTTTTCAGAAATCAAATCTCTCGGAAAATATAAACATGTTTTCTCTCATCTGGAATGGCACATGCTGGGGTATCTGATATTCTGCACAGAGAAAAACGCCGCTTTGACATGGGTTGATGCTGAAGGATTGGAAACATCCTGTTCTCTGCCTTCGGCATTCAAAAAATACAGAAAAGATCTGCAAAAATATCTGACCTCCGGAGCGGAATCATGAGTGTGGCATTATCATTGGATCCGGAGGGAAATATTGCAGGATCCCTTGGCAAAGGAGTAGAACTTCTCATCATATCTGCCGATGACAAACGGATCCGTATTCCGTCGGAATGGCCTGTCGTTTCCCTGTTGAAAAAATATTCAGTGGATTGCTTGATCTGCGGAAAGATCGGGAATTGCACGTTGGAGTTATTGGAACTGGAAAAAATCCAAGTTGTTCCCGGCGTTTCCGGAGAAGCTGAAATGGTATTTGCACAATGGCAGAACGGAAAACTTGAAACAGATGACAAGTTCACCTGTGCCGATGCCGGAATGACTTGCGGATATTGTCGCGGAAAATTTTGAAAACAGAGAATAAAAAGCAGCTTTTTTCGATAAAAAGCGGAAGAAACCGCAAATACATCAAAAAAAAGCTGAAATATTTTTATTTCCGGGATTGAAAATTGTATATTTAGCAGTAACTTATCGGTTGAAGAAATCAAACATAAACATATTACAGGAGAAAAGTAGAGATGACGAAAATTTTTCGGCTCGGAAACGTGGCGGTTCTGCAACTTTTGGCAGTGACCGGTCTGGTTATCACAACAGGTTGCGTACAGGAAGATCCTCCTATGCCGCCGGGGATCTATGTTGGAACACAACCCGTTCCCAAACAGAATGTTCCGGCAGTTGGCAACAACATCAACAAACCGGTTGCTCCGGAATCAGAGTTTGAATATAAAGAATCGGTTACACCCGCAGATCCGGTGATCGCTCCTCCTCCGCAGCCCCAGCAGCCTTCTGTTGACGACAAAGCAAAACCGGCAAAAAAAGATCAGGTTTATGTGGTTGTGAAAGGTGATTCTCTTTGGTCTCTTTCCCGTAAATTCGGCGTAACTATCGAAAATCTCGCTCTTTACAACAATCTCCCTGCAAATGCAAAGCTCCGCATCAAACAGCGTCTTTATATTCCGCAGTCCGGAAAAGCTGTAAAAGCTCCTGCACCCAAAGCAATGAAAAAAGCTAAAGCTCCTAAAGCTCGCTCCGCTAAAGTTGCACAGAAAAAAGCTCCAAAAGCAAAAAAGACTGTAAGCAAAAAAGAACAAATCCCTGCCAATGGTGTTTATGTTGTGAAAAAAGGTGACAGCTTTGCACGTATCGCAAAACGTTACGGTGTGAAAGTTGCTGATATCGCAGCAGCAAATCCCGGTGTCAGTTCCAACAAACTCAAAATCGGGCAGAAACTCCGCATCAGCGGAAAAGCCGCAGCTCTCCCCGGAGATGAAGCTCCTGTGACAGATGTGAAACCTGTTGCAGATACCCCGGTTCTCAATGAACCTGAAAAAACTGCTGAAAAAACAAAAACTGTAACCGAAGATTCTCTGTTGGATGATGTCGCAGGCTCATCTGACAGCGAACTGCCGGAACTGAAGGCTCCGACACCCCCGGCGGCTTCTGCTGCACCTGCAGCAACTCCCGCACAACCCAAACCGGTTCTCGCCAGTGACAACGCAGCCGAAAAAGCTCAGGATGATGCAGTGAAAGCTGTTACCGTGGAATCTATTGAAGCCGGGGACAAAGTCAATGATGATGGCTCTGTTGTCCCTGCAAAAGATACCACAGTTGCACAGATGGCTGCAAAATATCAGGTTCAGGAAGCAGATATCAAAACCTTGAATCCTGCTATCCCGGCTGATGGAAAGATCAAAGCCGGAACAACAATTAAGATGCCCTGAGCAACTTTTTGCTGAGACTGGTTCTGTAACTCAAACATGGGATAATGTTTATTTATCCTGTGTTTGATTTCGTTTGTCTGTATGAATAAAAATCCGGGATATAATGAGCCAACTCTTTGTGATTCAGAGAGATCTGTTTCTCCTCTGGCTCAAAGAATTATTATTTTATTTCATTTTTTTGCTGCATCATCCCTGCCCTTTATTTTTTATTTCATCCTGAACGGCTTGGGGTTTACAGAGAATCTTTTTCTCTTTTTATTCTTCTGCGGAATTGCTATTTTTCTTTATTCCGCAGGTAGGCTTCTTGCATCCAGACGCAATCTTTCCGTTGTTTTATTATTACTGTTTTTTGTCTGTTTCCTTTTTCTCTTCGTGACAAAAAGAACAGAATTTTTATGTCTTCCCGCTCTGTTTTCTATTTTCTTTTTGTTTGGTAATGTCATTGAACAGAATATAGCTTTTTATCCGCAAAAAATGGAGCCTGTTTCATTATACGGTTTCAGTTTTGGCTTGGCGGCGATTCTTGTGTTGCGGAACAGTATTCCGTTCGGTTTCTGGAGAGCGGGCAATCCATCCTTATATATTTATATAGGATTGGGATCATTGGGTATTGTATTTCTCGGCTATATGATTGCGGTTCTGACAGTGCTCAAGAAAAACAGGCTGTTTGCAATCTTTTCTTTTTTATTGATTTTATCTGTTCTTTTTTTGGTTTACACCAAACGGGATCTTCCCAAACGACATTTTGCAAATGTGCAAACGCATACCTGGATCCAGTATCACCTCAGGGCAGCATTGACTGGAGTTCAGCCGGGAAATCCTGTCATAAAGACTTTATTGATTTCGGATGATTTCAAGTTCGCTGTTGTCCTGAAGAAATTTCCTCTGACAGCGAAAATGATTCATCTGCCGTCAGCCCGTGCAGTTTATTCTTCGTTCCTGTCCAATGTCAAAACACATTTTGATCTTATTATCATCCAAGTTCCTCCACCGGATAATATTGCATCAATACGATTCTATTATCCGGAGCTTTACTCTGAATTGAAAAATCTGTTGACAGAAGAAGGAACATTAGCATTATTTTTTTCGGGGTTATCCGAAGAAAATCATTACGATGCAACTCTCTATCAAAAGCTGTTGCCGGAATTAAAAAAGGATTTTCCATATATATCTGTTGCGCCCGGGAAAGATTTTATTTTATTCTGCAGCAATCAATCTCCGATCATTCTTCCGGATGCCTTGCTGTTGAGGCAGCAGGATTTGCTGGATGATTTCAATTATCTGCCGTTCGGAGTACTTGCATTGTTGAACACTGAAGAAGAGATCAAAGAACGGAATTTCATTTTCCGTCAATTACTTTCAGAGGGAGATAAGCCTCAAAAAAATACTTCTCTGATTGCCGGTCTCATCCCGGGATATCCCTGTCCGCCGCAGCTGAAAAACATAAATCTTTTTTCACCATCTTATATTATTGCAATCGGAATTCTGCTCTTATTGCTCTGTTTGATCCGTTATTTTTATTTCAGTGAACACCATAAAAAATGTTTTTGTCTGACCGTAGAAAGCGGATTTTATTTTGGTATTTTGAGTGTATTTCTCCTATTGGGATTACAGCTGTCGCAAGGTTTTTTGTTCAAAAAATGCTGGTTGGACGTTTTAGTTTTTTTTATTTCATTCCTGATTGGATGTCGTATTGGGGGGATCTCATGGGTTTCCAGATGTATTGCGGGGATTGCTTTTCTGACATCACTGTTTCTGCTGTTTTTTCCTGAAGTGATTGAAAATATGGAACTGTTGGAATACATTTGTTTTGCGGGAATCATATTTCTCGGTTTTTTTGCGGGAATACGAATGGAAAACACTGGTGGCAGATCAGCGATATTTTTATCAGCGTCTCTGGTCAGTGGTTCTCTTACAGTTTGTTTGTTTTTTGTCCGCGGAGGATGGCAGATTGCTCTGTTTATTGCAATTTTAACAGTAATTTCACCATTGCTGGCGGAAAAATTCCAAAAGAAATTTGAAAAAAATCATTCAGCGTCTAACTTACCATAAAAAAGGAGATTTTATTTATGAAACTGGCTGTATATTTATTGTTGTTTGCTCTGATGACATCTGTACCTGTAATGGCGCAGGATCTTGGAAAAGAAACCCGTATTGATTCCGTTCTTGCTTCGGTGAATGGAGATCCGGTCACATTGCTGGATGTTCTTCTGGAAACATCGCGGGAAGAGTTGCGTTTGGCGAGTTTATATACCGGAGCAAGATTGTATTCTGAAATTGCAAAATTGCGCCAGAGTGTTGTGGAAGATATTATTTTGCGGAAACTGGTCTATTCACAGTATGAAAAAAAACCGTTTCCGATTGATAATCAATATATTGAATCCATGCTTGATTTTTATGCAATGACCATCGGCAATGGTTCTCGGGAAGGTCTGTTGAAAAAAATCAATGAAATGGGAACAACGCTCGGTGAACTCCGCAGAAAAGTCAAAGAAAAAATTGCGGTGGATATTCTTCTCATGGATGCGTGTGACCGTCCGGTTTACATAACTCCGAAAGAGGTCTATGAAGAATATGAAAAGAATCAGAAACGCTGGACAACACCTGCAAGTTATAATTTGGAACTGCTGCAAATTGCCAAAAATAACAGCCGTTCCGGTGCTGATGTGACAAAGAGTTGTCAGGAAATAAAAAAACAGTTGGAAAAAGCAGATGCAAAACGTTTTGAACAACTGGTAAAATCAACTTCGGATGCGCCCAATGCTTCTACGGGTGGAAAGATCGGCAATGTTGATGCAGATAAACTCCGCCCGGAATTTGTTGTTGTAACCAAAATGAAAACAGGCGAAATTTGCGGCCCGGTCGAAACCCCTGAAGGGTTCTATTTCATCCGTCTTGCCGGAATCACTGCAGAAAAGAAGATCCCCTTTGAAAAAGCCTCTTCTGAAATCCGTACCAATCTGGAAAAAGAAGCCAAAGCCCGGATGCGGAAAGCATACGCTGAAAAAATCAAAAAAGAAGCATTGATCCGTTATTATTTCTGAGTATTCCCAAAATAATGCATTGCCTTATAACTGCCCGGACCGCCGGATTCAACAGGAATATCCCAGGGGCGTAAATCATAATGTGCCCTGCCCCGCAAAATTTCATGCAGCATTTGCGGGGTGATTTTACGGACCTTCATCCGGGTATTCATTTCTTCAGTCAAAGAAATCACAAGTTGTTGATTTTTCTGTTGACGTGCAATCACAAGAGCATTATTGATCGGACGGAGTGCAAAAGGGAACAGTTCCGCCTCTTTCAGATAACATTGCAATGCTTCATCCAATCTGCCGGAAAATAATAAAGCATTGCCGCGCCCCATGGAGACTCCGGGATAATTCGGAATATTCCCCCGAAGCATGATCTCTGAAACATACAGACTCATTTCCGGATTCCGGTTTCGTTCCAGATAAGCAAGCATATCAAAATTTGCCTGATATTCATGAGAACAACGTGTCACGGTATCCCGGATCAACTGCAATTTTTCCTGTGCCGTCAGATACTTATCTTTCAATTTCAAGACATTGCTGCTGGCATAACAACTCCGTCCGCCTGCAAACAAACCACAGCAGATCATAAGAAATCCCGGAATCACATAAACCATTTTCCGCCAACCGATTTTCTCCTCAAAATATATTTTTTCCAAGTGTGAATCTTGCAAATACTCCTGCCATAACAGTCCCGTTGTGATCAGAAAAAAAAGATTCGTCGGCCACATATAGATCACAAGATCCAGCATACCATGCAGTAAAAGATATCCCGTACACAAAACACAAAGTTTTATGATCTGCGGAACGTCCTCATTCCGCAGGAGTTTCCGGAGACATTGGATCAGAGGAAACAGCAGAAGAGTCAGCCAGCAGAACAGAGCAAGCAAGCCATTGCAAGCGGCAAAAAACAGAAAATGATTATGCGGATGATTCGATCGGCTGGCAACGTGAGGTGTCAGAAAATATTCCGGCGGACGGTTTACCATGAATTCATTTTCAAAATTTCCCTGTCCGACTCCGAACAATGGAGACTGCCGGATGATATTGATTGCGCCCTCATACAAGGTGATCCGTCCATCCTCCATGATTTTTTCTTCCAGTGGATATTTTGAGGAATATAAAATAGCGATCATTGCAAGAATGATTCCGGCAACACACAGGAAGATGATTTTCCGTTGTGCTTTATTCAAATGCAACCACAAAATCAGCAGCGACATGATTCCGGCGGCAAGGAAAACAGCAACCGAACCGACTTTGATTACAAGACATACAGTAAAAAGAAGAGTTGTAAAAATGAAAAATATCCGGGTACTTTTCTCTTTTTCATCCGGAAATTTCTCCCGGATCAAAGCGATCACGAAAGGCAGAGAAATCACGGTAAGCGAAGCGGTCCAGTTGATATTGCGAGTGATCCCGTTTTCCCACATAGGATGTTTCAATAACAATGCGGCAATACAAAAAATCATATTGAATACAAAAAATATTGTCATGATCCCTTTCAGATTTTTTTTGAAAAAATCATGATGAACGAGCGTAAATACCGGGATCGTCACCCAGCATAAAGATTCTCCGAGATGTTGAATTGCAAGTTTCCGGTTCAAAAAATAATGTACAAGAACAACTGTCAGCAGGAATACAATACATGCCCTGCTCCATGTTTTTAAGAATCGGAATGAGTTGATCAGTTTCGACATATCCAAGAACAGCAATCCGGTTGTGATCAAACCCAGTGCGCCCGATGTGATCAACTGTATTTCCAGGGGGTTGCGCCAGAAAAGAAATAAGGATGGATTATATAAAAATCCACACAGAACAAAGAACCATGGAATTATTTTTTTATATTCAACAGTATTCATAAAAATCCTTTCTCAGAAAATGTTTTTACTTTACATCCGAATAGAAGAAAAACAAGTTCTGCAAACGAGAAAAACACTTTTTCTTTCTCTCTTTATGCTTGAAATAAAAACTCTTTCATATATATTATCAAAAACTTGAAAAAATAAAATTTCTAAAGATGATTCAGAAGGAGTTTTTGGATTATGTTTGAAAGTAAATTACACACGATCCGCCCTGCCGTGGGAAATACATTCAGTGTGATTTTTGCAGGAGATATCTGCCCGAAGTTCCCGGAAGCTGTTGAACGGATCACCAATCATTGTGATGAACTTGTTGCCAGCATCAAACCTTATTTTGAAACAGCCGATTTGCGCCTGCTCCAGTGGGAATGTACTGTTACAGATGCAGATACTCCGATCGATAAAACCGGTCCGAATCTGAAAGCTCCGGAAATCACCTTGCGCAATATGGGAAAAGCTCTCGGGATCGATGTGATGCTTCTTGCCAATAATCATACCGGAGATTACGGTCCGGAAGCCACATTGGAAACGATTGAAAAAGTCAAAGCCAACGGATTCATTCCGGCTGGAGCCGGAAAAAATCTGGAAGATGCAAGTAAAACAGTCTGGCTCGAACGGAATGGTTTGCAGATCGCATTGATCAATTTTGCAGAAAATGAATTCGGTACAGCACAGAAAAATAAACCCGGAGTTGCTCCGATGTCTCCATTCAAAAACATTGCAGCGATCCGTGCTGCCCGTCAGAAAGCGGATGTGGTGATGGTGGCGATCCATGGCGGACATGAGCATTACTCCTATCCATCTCCGGAAATGGCGGAACTCTACCGTCAATATGCCGAAGCCGGAGCGGATCTTGTCTGGAACTGTCATACACACTGCATTTGCGGATGTGAACTGCACAATGATATTCCGATCATTTATTCTCCGGGGAACTTCTATTTTGCCTATCCGACGTCCCGCCTTGCCGGATGGAGTCACGGATATCTGACAAAATTCTTCTGCGATAAAAAAGGTGTGTATGCCTTTGAACTGCAGCCCTATCATTTTGATATGGACCATATTACACTTCTGTCGGAAGAAAAAGAAAAAGGATTCCTTGCCTTTATGGCAAAGATCTCTGCTCCGTTGCAGGATCCGGATCAGTTGCAGAAACTTTTTGAAGCATGGTGTGCCGGAGGTCACGGCATGTCATATTTCCAGACCTTCGATCGTGAAAAACTGCCTGCATGGCCGCCGGTATGGAGCGAACGCGAAGTAATCAAAAATATGCTCCCGATACGGAATCTTTTTACCTGTGAATCTCATAACAGACTCATGAAACAAACTGCACGTCTGATTGAAGAAAACCGTGTGGCTGAAGCTGCGGCTCTTGCTCCGGAAGTTCTGGCTCTGCAGGATCCTGAATGGGCAAAATAAGAGGTCATTCATGAAAATTCATGTTACTGCATCCGCTTTTGCCGGAGAAGACTGGCGGAACAAGCTGAATGAATGCAGAGATTTTACAGAACAGTGTGGTTGGGAATTCGGTGTTCAATTGCATAACACATCGCCGATGGAGCTTCTGGAGCGGCTGAAAAAAGAAAACGTGCCGCTCAGTGTTCATGCACCGTTCAATCAGAACCGTAATTGGAATCTGGCAACGGAAAACACAAAAGAAACCTTTGAGGCGATCGAACAGAATCTTACATTATTTGATTCACTCAATATTCATGAAACAGTTTTTCATGGCGGTTTGATGTCCGATCTTTCCCCGGAGGCTTTCGGTCATGGCAAATCTTATTTTGAATGTATGCAGGCAGTGTACAGAAATGAATTGGCAATGTGGGATGGACATTGTCTGAACCGGGATTTCAGAGATCTTCCGGAATACAAGGAACGCTTATTGATCCTGAAAGAAAATCTTCGGACTTTACGGAATCGTTATCCTGAATTCACGATTTGTCTGGAAAATGATTATCCGGCATTTGGCAGTCTGGATATGCTCTTCGATGAACTGAACACACTGGAACATCCATTGTGTCTGGATACCGGACATCTTTGGATCTCATCATTTCTGTTCGATTTGAATTTTCACGATCAGATCGAGCTTGCAATGGGATCCGGTATGGTTGCCATGACTCATTTTCATGCGTCCTACTGCACCAGTGCCGTGCCGAAAAAGGATTGGACAGACGGACACCGGCGACTCAACGTTGACAATCAGGAAATGAATCTGCCTGCTGCACTCGCTCTGATGAAAAAAGGCGGGCTTGAATTCTATGTTCTGGAAATAGCAAAAGCCACTGTTGAAGACATCAAAATCTTCAAACAGTGGTATGATGAAGCCTGAATTTATTTCCAGAAATAACCGCGGATCCTTCCGTATGCCATGGCAAGATGAAACCACATTTTGCTGAAACGGAATGAGCATACGGCAAGGAACGCACGAACTCCCTGCAAGGCTGCACTGTATAAAGCCCGGTAGAACGGATAGCGGTGCAGTCGTAACACATGTCCCATTCCTGTACCATAAAGCAAGCCACGCTGCATTTTCCACGGTCCACGAAAAATCGGATGATATACGGAATACGCAGGATTAAAAATCAATTTTTTGTCAGCAGCAATCAAATTCAAAAGAAAATCTGTTTCCTCCCCGGAACCATAGATCGTTCCGGAACCACATCCGAGTTCTTCATTAAAACGGATATCTCCAAGAGCTTCTCTGCGAACAAATATGGTATAAGAAATGCCGCAGTGCCATACATTTTCTTTTGTGATCCTGCGGAGTGTATCATGCATATAACAACTGGCGGTTCCGGTTTGAGCATCAAGTGATTTCACAGTAACACCGTCAGCATCCGGTTCGGAATCAAGGAAGGTTGAAATCTGATTCAACAAATCCGGTGGATATGTGCAGTCATCATCCGGAATGGCAACGATTTCGCCGGTTACTTCCTGAAGTCCAACATTTCTTGCTCTGGAAAGTCCGGGTTTGGAATAGATCCGGCGGATCGGAAAAAGTTTTTCAAAATCCCGTACGATCGGCAGAAGACGATCATCCTGATTCTGATCCACAAGTATGACTTCAAATTCAGGAGCATTTTTCTGTCGGCTCAGAGATTCAAAAAAATCCCGCACGACCTGATCCCGGTTGACTGTGCATAAAATCAAAGAAAAACGCATGATCATTCCTCCGTTACTTCTTTCTGAAAATCCGTTTGGCAAAAGATTTCAAGCCCAAACGCAATTTTGAATTTTGAGGAAATGCCTTATTCAGGATCCGGTACATGACCTTGACAAATTTCAGAAATTCCTCATTGTTATGCAGATAATCATTTTCATCAAAAACAGCCAGCATCAGTCGTTCACGATCCGGTGCATGTTCCAGAAGATACGGCAGAACATCCCCACGGGTCCCGTCCACCATACAGCTGCGCCATTTATGCCAGAGCTGTAAAATTTCTTCCCGTTCCAATGATAAATAGGCAGATTGGAATTCGGGATCATCCAATATTTTTTCTTCCTGCAGATAATCACGGATCCCGCATAACGCATCCAATGCAGTTGCTGTACGTTTGAACTGTTCGGCACTCAGGATCTTCCGGGAGGTAATGCCGGAACCGGTGTTGTAATTGTAATATTGATTTTCAATCTTCAACATCTTCCGGGCATGAACAGCGATCGGGACATAAAAATACAGATCTTCTGCCATTACACAATAAAAATCTTTTGTCTTTTCTGCCGCAAGAGTACATAATTCGCGACGGATCAATTTGAAGCAAAGAGCCCAGAAATGACCTTTTCGGATCAGCAGATCACGTAAAACCTCCCGTTCGCCCTCAATAACTTCGTTCCCGCAGGATCGCCAGTTATACAAGGCTTTGCGGGAACCGTCCGGCTGGATCACAAACTCCTTGATCCCGAAATGAATGATGTCTGCATTTTCTTTTTCCGCCAGAGCATACAATTCCTCCGCAGTCTGCGGATCAAAAAAATCATCCGGATCCAGGAAGAGAATATATTTCCCCCCCGCTTCAGCAACAGCACGTTTCCGTACAGAAAAAGTACCTCTGTTCTCTTTCATCAAAATCACTTTCAAGCGGGGGTCTTCAGCGGATCTCTTCTGCAGGATCGCAGGAGAATCATCTTTGGAACAATCATCAACTGCAATCACTTCAATATTCTGAAGAGTCTGTTTCTTCAATAGAGAATCCAATGACTCCTCCAAATATGCAGCGGCATTATAGACAGGCAGGATCACAGAAACAGCCGGGGTGGATATTGCACTCATTTATATTTTCTCCATTTTAACAGATCATGAATACGTTTGGATAAAAACCATTGCGGAGATTCCGGAGGCAGCAAGGCGGCAATGACTTTCTTACGGAATGAAAGTGGTTCTGATCCATTCTGTTCCGGAAGTTGCGGAAATGATTCATTGTTGCGGACAGCTAAAAATGCTTTTTCAGTAAAATCTGTTCCGAAATAAAGCTGCATGTTTTCCATGATCACAGCTTCCGGATACTGTTCCAACAGAAATTGCATAGATCCCGCCCCATCGGTCGAGGGAAAACGGCTGAACAACAGTTGCAGATGTTCCTGTTCCCTCTGTTTGAAAGCAATATCATACTTTGAGTCATTCTGTTTTTTCAGAAAACGGGAAACCGCTTTCAACGCATCCAGCATGGTTGCCATCCGGCGGAAAGATTCCGGGGTGTTTTGATGTCCGGTCAATCCCTCTTCAATGTAGTAATTATAAAAAATCTTTCCCGGGAAAACTATTTTTTGTGCATAAAAGCTCAGAATGGTATAAAAATAAAAATCTTCTGCAGAAACGCAATAAAAATCTTCTGTGTCTGCCAGTGCTTTCTCAAAAAGATCCCTCCGGAAAAGTTTCAAACAGACACTCCAGTTGTAGCTGTGATCGCAGAATGCAGCCTCAAAAACATGAGGAGCAGAAAGTCTGCCCCGTACAGCATCAATGGTCCCGGAGGTTTTTCCAGCACGCAGAAGACGTGCTCCGAATCCCACGATCTCACAGTCATATTTCTTTGCAAGAGCAAATGTTTTTTCCGCACAATCAGGATCCAGCGTATCGTCAGCATCAAGACACATTACATAATCGCCTCCGGCTTCACGGAATCCGGTAATACGTGCAGAGAGAGTTCCCCGGTTCTGTTCATGCCGGATCAGACGGACTCGTTTATCTTTTCCGGCGAACTTTCTGACCAGCTCCGCTGTGGAATCGGTGGAGGCATCGTCGATCACAATGATCTCAAGATCACGTAAAGTTTGTTCTGCCACACTCCGCAGAGCTCGTTCAATATGTTTTTCCTTATTGAACGCCGGAATCAGAATCGATATACGGGGCTTTTCAGAGCTCATAGTCTCACAATCCCAAACGTTTCATCACATAACGGCAGCCACGGAAAAAGAAATCACGAAGTTTGCTTTCCGCAGGCATGATCTTATATCCGATCGCATCCGCTTTCCGGAAAAGATTGATAAAGGAAACTCCTTTGGGTTCCGGCATCAGCAGATAAGGTTCATGATTGGAACAGTAGCTGTTCAGTTTATTCAGAAAATCAACTGTCCATTTTTCAGCAGACGGTCTCTCCTCAGACAAACTTTTCAGCAAGGCAAGTTCATCCGGTTCTTTCTGTTTTTCAGTAACTTGATAAGTCGTTGTGCCATTTTGCAGAGCAGCACGCAGATTTTCCACCAAGATCTCCGGTACAACATCCACACCATTGACAAGCGGGATCCCCATCTTCCCGGCAATTTCAGCATAGACGGACATTTCATCCGGTGAAGTCACGATGCAGGCAGCACATTGTTTGAGTGATTCCGCCAAATCAGTTGGAAACGGAGCAATCCTGATCGACTGTTTTTGTCCGACTGCATTGATCAAGGTGTAAAGATTATGCAACGCTGCTTTTCCGGTTGTTTTTCCGGCAAGGATCAAAGCATTTTCCGGATAATCGGCTGCCACAGATGCCCAGGCAGAAATAAAATTTTCAGATTCTGTAAAATTCCCGGGATGTCCAAACCAGAAAACCTCTTTTCCAGTGGCTGTTTTCAAGGAATCATCGACTTTAACGGAAAGAGATATCAGAGCGGTACGCAAACCGAGAGCATGGAAGAAATCTTTATCTTTTTCAGTCAGGACACCAACTGCATCCGCAGATTCCACGGCACGCTGGGAAAGAAAGAATTGGCTGAGAGATGTATCTGCCAAAGCACTGTATCCGGCAAAGGGAACAGCAATACAGTTCATATCGGACAAACGGATACTGAGCACATCATACAAGGCTTCTGTTGATTCAACCATTCCATAAATAACGGTATCGATACCATGTTCTGCACGGAGTGAATTCCAGAACATCACTTTTTCTTTGCGATCCTGCGGGAGAATCACTTTTTTATAATTGCCGGAAACAGTTGCATTTTCAGGCGTGAACACTGTAATGGAGATATTATTTTTCTGCAGAACAGCCGCATATTCCATCAAAATTCCGGTAAATTCTTTTCCATTGAGTGCAGGATCGAGACAGAGTGCAACATGTTTGATCTCTTTTTCGGCGGGTGCACGCTGTAAAAGTTCGGGATGTCCCATCAATCCGGCGAGAAGTTCAGGTTTGTTTCCGAAATAGCTGACAATGGAACGCATCATGCCTGCATGATCGTAATGATCAAACATGTAACTGAAAGTACGTTCCCGGTCGCTGACAATCAATTTATGTTCCCAGCGATCCAGAAGATCATCCAGAATTTTACATTCTTCTTTTTCAAAAGCTGCTTTGTACTGTTCAAATGCCCCCTGCTCTGTCAAAAAGGAACGCACCGCATTCAGAGCGGTAAAGACCGAACAGTTTCGGATGAAACCTTTGTAATTGACTGTGGCATAAGCACTGACACCGATATCCAATCCATAATGATAACATTTTTTATGGAGCGGCTCATAGTGTGTGGTAAACCATGACATCAGGGAGAAGAAACAGAAATCCTCTGCCATGATATAATATCCGGGAGGCAATGCCGCCGCCGCTTTCCGGCAGATATCAGCAGCAATAAATTTTCCGCAAATATTCCAACGGTACAGATTATCGACCATTGCCGCTTCAAAAACCCGTCTTCCCAACAAGGTGCCATTGTAAGGGCGCAATCTTTTTTCCACTTCTCTGGCAAAAGGCAGTTTTTTGGTATGTCCGACTTTTACATCAAAGCAGAAGTGAACCATATCAGCCCCCGTCGCTTTCGCTTTTGCATAAGAGGCTCGGGCAGTATCAGTATCCAGAAAATCATCTGCATCCAGAAATATCAGAAATTCCCCTTTTGCCGCTGCGATCCCGGAAAGACGGGCAGCAAGGATCCCGCCGTTTTTCTCATGGGTCACAACTTTGATCCGGCTGTCTTTGGCAGCATATTCCGCCAATACTTCTGCGGCATTGTCCGGTGAGGCATCATTGACTGCAATGATCTCGATCTCTTTCAAGGTTTGTTCCTGAACACTTTTCAGACACCGCGGCAGATATTTTGCAGTATTGTAAACGGGTATGAGAATTGATACTTTCGGGGGGTTTTCCATGATTTCTATTTCCATCCGTTAGGATTTACGGGTCACTATTTGATAACTCCACCTTATGAAACCCATGAGTTTTTTGCGGAGTTTTCCGGGTATAAGATTAAATAAACGTAACTGTTTGCGGAAGAACGGCACAAAATCTTCGCCGTCCGCTCCGGGCTCAATATAATATGGGGCAATTTTTTGTTGTGCCTGATCCAGAGAATCAAACAACGATTCAGGAATAGTGCATTCCGGATCGAATCCTGATAACGGGGTCAGCTTTTCATTCTTATATTCTGCAGTTGTAAAACCCCGCTTCTGATACCAGAACAAAGAATCCGGATCTGAAACAACAATACCGTCAGCTTCCCGGAGAATATGATCCAATTCCACAAAACCGGCAAGATTTCCATCGCACAGCAAATCATTATATGCCCCTCGTAACTGACATACAACTCCACAAGACTGAGCACGGATCGCTATGACATCCCAGAGTAAACAGGTTCTGTCACATTGTTGATCGACCGGAAGCAGAACGATTGTTCCCGGTTTATCCGACAGTAATGAATGCCATTCCTGCCAACGTTCTGCCGGGACAGTGGATCGAGGGACATTCAAAAACGGAGTCGTACATTGTGTCAAGCGGGATTCAATACAGGTAATTTTCCCGGTAAGCAGCCCCGGGACTGTTTCCTTCTTGTCTGCGATGAAAGTACTTAACGCATGAAACAACGCTTCTGCATCATAA
>JAGCNI010000124.1 GCA_017646015.1 Lentisphaeria bacterium | reverse complement strand
CAGGATCATCATGATCCCTTTGACCAATTCAGAACTGACATTTTTCAAGCGCGGCACCAACTCCGTGAGGATCCCCCAGCCATCCATCCCCGGAGCCGGGATCAGATTAAAAATCAGCAGCATGAAATTATAGATCCCGAACAAACGGATAAACACCAGAAGCATCGCCATCTCTCTGCTGTTGTTCTCTTCCCGCAGGATAAACCCGGTCAGAAGAATACAAAGAATATATGCCACGATCAACAACAGCAGATTGGCAACAGGCCCCGCAACTGCTATCTTCAACAAACTCCGTTTGGAACGCAATAAACTCCGGTCAACCGGAACACTCCCCCAGGCAAGCCCGACCAACGCAAGCATGATCAAGGATAGGATCCCCATCTGTTTGAACGGATTCAGTGTCAGATGATCCGTCAGCGTGTAATCCCCCTCCCAGACAGCCATCTGAGCATGGAAGTATTCATGCAGACACACTGAAAAAGTCACAATCAGCAGCACCATAAAAAAATAAGTCGGATGGGAAAACAATGATTGAATAAAAAGCATGACTCACTCCTCTCTTACCGGGGAACCTGACAAAGACTCTGTCCACAGTCAATAAAAAGAAATGTTCCGGTGACAGACTCATTTTCAGCCAGGAACAAGGCTCCGGAACAAAGATCATCCAGATCGACCGCCCGCTGCAGAGGAACACTCCGCAACGTTTTTTCCATTTTCGATTCCGGCATCTCAACCGGCGGCAGTACAGGTCCCGGAGCGATCCCGTTCACACGGATCTCAGGAGCCAGCTGCAATGCCGCAGTACGGGTCGCATCCGCCAACAGTTTTTTGGACAATCCATAACTGAAAGATGTTTCATCCGGACGGCATATTCCCTGATCCAGCAGATTGATCACCGCTGCCGGATGTGTACAGATCCCCGCAAAAAGCTTCATCAACGCAACCGGAGCCGTATAATTCACAGCAAACTGAGTCGCCGCATCAATCTCATTCTCCTCCAACATTGTCCGTCTCGCAAACACAGAAGCATTGTTGACCAGAACCGACGCATCCGCAAGATAGGGTAATGCAGATTCTTTGATCGCACTCAAATCCGACAAATCACAATACCAGATCGAATGACCCGCCTGCCAACCGCCGATCTCTTCCAGAAGTTCCTGCGCCTCATCTGCGGAGTGATGACAATGGATCACCACACGGGCACCTTTTCCGGCAAAGGCTTTGACAATTGCACGACCCACACGTTTGGCTCCTCCGGTGATCACTACCTTTTTCCCTTCGAGCTTCATATATGAAATCCCTTTATAAATTATGATATTTTCACTCTGAAATACCTTGAATCAAGCAAAGTAATAACTCTGATTACAGGGAAACATGAAACAGGAATGCGAAAAATCAAGTAAATTATGAAAAAAAACTGGAAAATATACGATTCCGGCTGTAAGTTACATATACCGCATCACGCATAAAAGTGGTTTTGTATGCGTCTGCGGAATGTTTTACAGACAGAGGGGAGATGTTGTTTTATGCAGAATACACCCAAAGGATTGAGACTTCAAATCGGAATTTTCGGAAGACGTAATGCCGGTAAATCCTCATTGCTGAATGCAGTGACCGGGCAGAACGCTGCAATCGTGTCCGATGTCCCGGGAACAACCGCTGATCCGGTGGAAAAAGCAATGGAAATGCACCCGCTCGGTCCGGTGCTTCTCATCGATACAGCAGGATTGGATGATGATGCCGGAACTCTCGGAGAAATGCGGGTGGAAAAAAGCCGCAGGATCTTTGACCGGACAGATATCGCTCTGATCGTTTCCGATTCTTCATGGAGCCCCTTTGAAGAAGATCTCCTGAACCTCTTCCAACAGTCAAAAATCCCATGTATCGTTGTCTTCAATAAAGCAGATCTGGCAAAACCGGCAGACAGCATACTCCAATCTCTGACCGAACGGAACGTGGATCATGTGATCCTTTCCGCCGCAAAAAAGGAAAATATCGCCGCCTTACGGGAAATGATCCTGAAAAAAGCTCCCGAAGATTTCCTCAATTCCGCAGGAATGCTCGAAAATATCGCTCCGGAAGGAAAACCGGTCCTGCTGATCACACCGATCGACAAGGAAGCTCCAAAAGGAAGAATGATCCTCCCGCAAGTCCAGGCGATCCGTGACACTCTGGATCATAACGCATATTGCCTCGTGGTCAAGGAAAATACCCTGACAACTGCACTGGAAAATCTGAAAAATCCTCCCTCGCTTGCTGTTACGGACTCCCAGATCTTCGGTTCAGTCGCTCCGCTCATTCCGGATGAGATCCCTTTCACCTCGTTTTCCATTCTCATGGCACGCATGAAAGGGGATCTGGCTCTCTGCGCCGCCGGAGCAGCGGCAATCTCAAAATTGAATAATGATTCAACGGTCCTGATCGCAGAAGCCTGTTCCCATCATCCGGTTTCGGAAGATATCGGAACTGTGAAAATCCCCCGCTGGCTGCGTGCACGGGGAAATCCGGATCTGAAGATCAAACACGTGCAGGGGCATGATTTCCCGGAAGATCTCTCCGGTATTGATCTTGTCATCCATTGCGGTGCGTGTACTTTCAACCGCAGGGAAGTCCTCACAAGAATGCTCCATTGTGCAGAACAGAATGTACCGTTCACCAATTACGGTGTCGCAATCGCTTATTGTTTCGGAATCCTCGAAAGAGCTCTCCGGCCATTCCCCGATGCTCTGGACGCATATAAAAAAGTATTGGGTGGAACCAAATGAAAAACAGTGCCACATTTGAATTGCAGGGAACCTATATCCGAAGTGGCGGATTCCGGCCTTTTTTCTGGAAAATCGCCGCCGAAGCAAACCTCACAGGATGGATCTCCAATTCAGAAAAAGGCGTCTTGTTCTGTATCGAAGGCACCGATGAACAGATCAGCTCTTTCATCCGCAGTATGCCGGCTACTGTACCAGGAGCTTTCAGACTCACTTCTGTCAGCCTGATCAAAAGAAAAACAAATATCCCCGAATCAAAACAGAACAACTCTTTCCGGATCATCAACAGCGAATACGATCTTCCTCCGCAGACCATTCCGCCGGATCGGGCTCCCTGTATCGCATGTTCCATGGAAACACTGAATCCTTCTTCCAACCGTTTCTCTTATGCGTTTTCAAATTGCGCCCTGTGCGGTCCCGGATATTCTTATGCGTTGAGAACTCCTTTCATCCGGAGAAATACATCCCTGACTGCATTCCCCGTATGCGCCGATTGCAAACAGGATTGCGAAAATGAAAATGACCGCCATCATGCAGGTTCAGAAACATTGACATGCCCCAAATGCGGCCCTCAATTCTTCCTCCTCGATATGTACGGAGAACTGGTCACAGATGACAATCCGCTCTGCATCGCACGTGATTCCATACAAAAAGGTGAAATCGTTGCTCTGCAATCTCTCTACGGCGGATTCCAACTCTTTACAAATGCGTTCAATGTAGATACGATCCAACGTCTGCGAAGAAAACGGAAACTGCCGGATCGTCCTCTCTCCCTGATCGCACGGAATACAGAAGTGATCCGGAAATATTGTATCTGTTCCGAAGAAGAATTGCGACTCCTGGCATCCCCCGCTGCCCCCGTCATGATTTTGAAACGGAAGAAAAATATCGCAGACCCGCTCCCGCAGGAAATTTCGCCGGATACAGATACGCTCGCTGTCGCACTCCCCTCATCTCTCCCCGAAAAACTGATCTTTGAACATATCGGATACGAAAGTCCGGAACCATTTGATATCCTCGTGACCTGCGGCGATAACCGTCCCGGAAAAGCGGAATGTCTGGATATCGATGAAATCTTCAACCGTCTCATGGCTTTCACGGATAAATTCCTCTGTCATGACCTGAAAACATCTCATCCATGCCCACCCTCGATCCTCACAATGTGCGGTGAAAAACCTTTATTTCTGCGTCGCGCACGCGGATATGTCCCGGAAGAAGTCAGAATCACGAAAAAACTCTCCAGAACTGTCGGGGCTTTCGGATCGGATGCACAGGCGGCTGTCGCTCTCGCTTTCGATAATAGGATCGTCCCATCACAGGCTGTCGGCTCAATCGAAAGCGGAACAGAAACCGGTATCCTCGATGATCTTTTTGAACGCTTTACTTATCTCTTCGACAGAGTTCCCGATATCATGGCTTGTGATATGGATCAGGACAGTTACAGTGCCCGTGCATGTGCCGATTTCGCCGACCTTCACGGATTACCGTTGATTACAGTGCAATCCCATCATGCTCATGCGCTTGCATGTATGGCTGAACATGGTTTGCAGCACGCGCTGGCGATTGTATTCAACGGCGGCTCCGCCGGCCCGGATGGTACGCTCTGGGGCGCAGAATGTCTGGAGGCAAGAATGGATGGATTCAGCCGCTTCGCTTCATTCCAACCCTCCGTTTCCGATAACAACCGTCCGGCAAGACTCTTCCTCGAAAGACTGGCGGAAAAACAGATCACGGCTTCCCCGCCTCTGCTGACTCGCCTCGGCGTGGATGAAAGCGAATACCGGCAATGGCAGAAACGTCTCCTCTCTTACAATGGACAGAAACAGACTCACTCCGCTCTGCGTTTGATCAATACAGTCTGCGCCGGAATCGGGATCGCACCGGATTTCTGCACCTATCCAGACCGCTGTCTGCTGATCCTGCGGAAATATGCCGAAATGTATGACCGGACTCAGCCCATTCCGGAAGAAATCTCCTCCATCTTCCGTTTTGAACTGCACGACGAAAACCGTTTCCGACTTATCGACTGGAACCCCTGTTTCATCAATCTCTCCCGGCTCGACAATATTCCCGAAGAGATCAAACCTGTCTATGCCGCCGCATTCTATCAGGCTTTGAGCGAAAGTATTCTGGCAATGTGTCTCTTCGCCGAATCCGAAAGCGGAATCAGAGAGATCGTTCTCTCCGGTTCCGTCTTCAGCGATCCGGTATTGCGGATGGAAACAGAAAAACTCCTGACACTCAGAAATTTCAAAGTATATACACATGAACAACTTCCGTGCGATGAATCCTGTATCCCCGCAGGACAGGCGTATGCCGCGGGACTTGTTCCTGATGATGATTAAACATTTTTACAGAAAGCCCCCCACCATGTCTAAAGTCTATTTCAAACCGATCACAGGAAAAATCAAAAGTTGTGATGTCAGCCCGCTCGCACGGGAATTGCTCGAAACATTTCTCGAACGGGAAAAAATCGTTCCGGAAAAAAAGATCCCGCTGAAACTGCATTTCGGAGAACGCGGAAACCGGACTTATCTCGGACCCGAAAATTTCTCCGGAATCATTGATTATCTGAAAGAACACTCCATCGAATCCTGTTATATGGAAACAAGTGTCCTCTACGGCGGCGAACGGTTCAACCGGGAAAAACATCTGAAACTTGCAGAAGATCATGGCTTTACACAACTCCCGGTTATCATTGCAGACGGGGCTCACGGGGAAGAGGCTGTCGATGTGCCTGTCAATCTGAAACATTATCGTTTCTGCTCTATCGCACGTGAACTGGCGGAAGCCCCGCAGACATTGGTTCTCTCCCATTTCAAAGGACACATGCTTGCCGGATTCGGCGGTGCTTTGAAACAGCTTTCCATGGGCTTTGCCTCCAAAGGCGGGAAAATGGCTATGCACATCGGGATCAAACCTAAAATCTGGAATTTCCTTTGTAAAAAATGCAATCTCTGTGTTTCCCGCTGCGAACGGAAAGCGATCACGATCGGAAAACACTCTTTCATCGACCATGAAAAATGTATCGGATGCGGAGCCTGTTTCTCGATCTGCCAGCACCATGCTGTTTCTGTTCTGAGTCTCTCCAGCCTCTGGGGTACCCTTTTCCACCGCAGCCACTTCCGCGAAAAATTGATGGAATATGCCTATGCCGCACATCACGGCAAAAAGAATATTTATATGAATTTCGCTCTTTCCATCACCGCCGGATGTGACTGTGAACCGCGCCCCATGATTCCCTGTGTGGAAAATATCGGGATCTTCATCTCCAGCGATCCGGTGGCAGTCGATACCGCATGTTATGATGCGGTCGCAGCCAAAGGTAAATCTTTCAAAGGTGTCGAACAACTCGCTTATGCTGAATCCATCAAAGTGGGTTCCCGTCAATATGAATTGATCGAAATTTGAACTCAAATCATGCAAGTGACGGATAAGTGACGGAAGTTTGACGGATTGAAAAAACAAGGTTTCAGAAACAATTCCATATAATAATAAAAAGGAGAAAAAGAAAATGTTGTATTTTATCGGAGGAATCATCCTGTTGGTAGTCGGCTATTTCACCTATGGCAGACTGGTGGAAAAAATCATTGGTCCGGATGACCGCCCGACTCCGGGTGTGGCACATCCGGACGGCGTGGATTATCTGATCCTGCCCAACTGGAAAAACATGTTGATCCAACTTTTGAACATTGCCGGAGTCGGTCCGGTGATCGGAGTGATCCTCGGAATCAAATTCGGTGCGATCGTATTTCTGATCATCCCAATCGGAAATATCATCGGCGGAGCTGTGCATGACTTCGTCGCCGGAATGATGTCCATCCGGAAAGACGGTGCCAATCTGCCGAAACTGGTGGATGACTCTTTCGGTCCGAAAGTTGCCATGGCATTCACCTCATTCATGACTCTGCTCCTGCTTCTTGTGGTTGCTGTATTCATCAATATCCCTGCCAGTCTGATCGACCTGATGAAACCCGATACCAATCTTTTCTGGCCCGCAGTTGTGGTGATCTTCATCTATTATATCTGCGCCACAATGTTCCCTGTTGACAAGATCATCGGAAAAATTTATCCGCTTTTCGGTGCATTGCTCCTGATCGGCAGTACCGCTCTCTTCATCGCACTGCTGGTCAATGGAATCAAACAGCCTGAACTGCTGACTGAATCTGCAGCATTCAAACAGGGACTTATCCAACAGCCGATCATTCCCTGTCTCTTCGTCACGATCGCATGCGGGATCCTCTCCGGATTCCATGCAACTCAGTCTCCGATCATTGCACGTACCATGGCTTCAGAACGTTACGGCAGACGGGATTTCTATGGTATGATGATCGCAGAAGGGATCATTGCCATGATCTGGGCAGCTGGCGGATTGGCGATTTACAACCTTTACCCGAAATTGATGGCTAAAGCTCCGGCTCTGGTTTTGAACGAGATCACAACACACTTCCTCGGCTCTTTCGTCGGAGGCATCACCGTGATCGCTGTCATCATCCTTGCCATTACTTCCGGAGATACAGCCATGCGCAGTCTCCGCCTGAGTATCGCAGAATGCTGCAAATTCAGTCAGGTCAACCTGAAAAACCGTTTTATCATTACGCTCCCCCTGATCGCTATCATCACTCTGCTCCTGATCTGGTCAAACCTCAGTGCAAAATCCTTCAATGCTCTCTGGAACTACTTCGCATGGGGAAATCAGGTGTTGGCTGTCTTTACCCTCTTCTCCACAACGGTATGGCTTTCAAGACAGAACAAAAATTCTCTGATCACACTCCTGCCGGGGATCTTCATGATGTTTATCGTAACAACGTTCATCATCTGGACTTCTCCCGAACATCAGGGACCGTGGGGAGTGGGTCTGGAACTGAATCTCTCCTATCTCATTGCCGGAATTCTGACTGCGATCCTGACAGTTTATGTTATTTACCGCGGCAGACAATGCCGCAGGGCTGATCTTACTGCAAACTCAGCCGACAAACAGTAAGTGATCCGGAACTGAAAAAATCGATCCCGGACGAGGTGATCTTCAAGACTCACTTCATCCGGGATTTTTCTATTTCAAAAAAGAATATTTTCAGCGGAGACGGTGATAATTGGAACCGATCTTGCGGACTCTATGCAGCAGTTCCAGCCCAATCAAAGCGGAAATGATTTCTCCGGCGGAAATGCCACTCTGTTCTGAAAGTTCATCCACAGAAGCATCCCCTTTCTGCAGGATTTCCAGTATTTTTTGAGATTCGGTACTCAGAGAACTTTCCTCTTCCGGATTGGCAAAAAAATCTTCTGCGGCATTCTCTTCCCGGATCAAATGTTCAGCACGCCCGAAACCAGGCAGAAAATCAAATTCTTCAAGAATATCATCAAATGTTTCTGTCAGGATCGCATTCTGACGGATCAGACGGTTGCATCCCGCAGCCTGCGGATTATCCGCCTGACCGGGAACGGCAAAAACGGTACGTCCCTGTTCAAGAGCAAATGAAGCAGTGATCAGAGAACCGCTGTTGAGCCCCGCTTCAATTACAAGAGTCCCTCTGCACAATCCGGCAATAATACGGTTCCGCATGGGAAAAGAGTGACGGGTCGGAGAAAACTCCATCGGAAATTCACTGATTACAGCCCCGTGTTCAGCAATGGCACGGGCAAGGGGAACATGTTCCTGCGGCTGAATACGGGCAAGACCACCGCCAAGAACACTGACACTGTCGCCTCCCGCATCCAATGCTGCCTGATGAGCAATGGCATCCACACCGTAAGCCAGCCCGGAAACAACTGTAAATCCGGAAAATGCTGCCGATTCCGCAAGATGACGTGCCATACGCTGACCGTAAGTCGTGATATTTCTTGTCCCGACGATCGCAAGAGAACGGGAAGAAATATTGTCCGGCAGTCTGCCGCGGACATATAAACAGATCGGAGCATCATGGATCGTGGAAAGCAGTTCCGGATATTCCTCTTCATCCCGGGTAATGATCTGAACCCCGCCGCGTTCCGCAAGATCAAGCTCATGCTGAAGACGGACAAAGCGTTCCCAGTTGACAATTTTTTCCGCCAGAGCCTCACTGATCCCCTGTACGGTCGCAAGGTCACGGACAGAACAACGGAAGATTTCTGCAGGTTCCCCGCAAAAAGAGAGCAATGCGGCAAGCCGTGCCGGTCCGATCCCCGGCAGCATATTCAATATGATGTATGCTTCTCGATTCGTCATATCCGGCTGCACAATGCCTCTGCGATCATATCCATTCCGATCCCTTTGAAAATATCCGCATGACCGATCCGGTCGGAAAGGATCAGTTTCAATTTTCCACCGGATGTTTTCTTGTCATGCATCATTGACTGCAAGAGTTTATCCGGAACAAGGGCAAGACCTTCTGCGCGCACAGGCAGCTGAAATTTCTGCAACAGAGTTTCCTGACGGAGTGCTTCCTCCGCCGTGAACAACCCCATGGCAACAGCCAAATCCGCCGCCATGCACATTCCGATCGCAACCCCTTCACCATGAGCAAAAGTTTCGTAACCGGTAACCGCTTCAAGAGCATGACCGAATGTGTGACCGTAATTGAGAATTGCACGCAAACCGTTTTCTTTTTCATCATTGGAAACCACTTCCGCTTTCAGTTCACAGCAGCGTCCGATCGTTTCCGCCAGCGGAGCTGTTTCCGAAAGCTGCAGCAGAGATTCCGCAGCACTTTCAAGTTGTTCAAACAGCGCACCATCCAGGATCACAGCAGTCTTGACCATTTCTGCCAGACCGTTGGAAAGTTCCCGAACCGGCAATGTACGCAAATTTTCAATATCCATCAAAACAGCCTGTGGCTGAAAAAAAGCTCCGACAAGATTTTTTCCTTCCGGCAGATCGACTCCAGTCTTTCCGCCGACAGAAGAATCAACCATGGCAAGCAATGTTGTCGGAATCTGAATATAACGGGTCCCGCGCATATAAAGCGAAGCCGCAAGTCCGGTCATATCGCCGCAAACACCTCCGCCGAGAGCAATGAAAACAGAACTTCTGTCCAAGCCCGCAGCAACCGCAGCACGACAGATTTTTTCAACCGTTCCGAGATGTTTGGACTGTTCGCCCGCATCATACGTAAATAAAGTCACATCCGCTGTTTCCCGGAAAGCGGCAAGATATTTTTCTGCATGGTATTTTTCCACATTGGAATCTGTGACCATCAGAACTTTCCGCCCGGAGATCAGCGGAAACAACAATTCAGGAGCCGTATTTCTTCCGATATAAATCGGATAAGAACGATCCCCAAGATCAACTTGAACAGTACGACAGTTATTCATACTTCCTCCGCGACCTTGCCTCCCCATTCGATCACACGTTTCTGAATAAAATCAACGATTTGAGCATGTTCTTCCTTTCCGGAACCGGAAACTTTCAGAATCGGTTCACCAAACTCAAACCAGACAGGATTTTTACGACGGATCGGACCGAGATCCTTGACCATTTTTCCATTTTCCAGAAAATCAGTACGCAACGCCAACGGAATGATCGGGGCTCCTGCATGCTTGGCAAGTTTCACTCCGATCGTATTGAACTGAGCGGCATCAAATACAGCCGACCGGGTCGATTGCGGGAAAATAATCACACTCTTTCCCTGTTCCAAACGCTGTTTCCCAACTTCCATCACAGTTTTGAAATCATCCCGCGGATTCACCCGGTCAACCGGAATACATTCCAGATTCCGCATGATATGTCCGAAAAACGGAACATCCAGAAGAGAACGTTTGATCACAAAACAGAAATCCCGTCTCGGACGCAGAAAAGCATGCATCACAGCGGTTTCCAACAAACTCATGTGATTACTGATGATCACAGCAGGTTCCTCAAAAGCGGAAAGATTATTGAGTCCGCGCAAATGAAGTCTGCCGCCGCAACTTTCCATGATCCGGATATTTTTCAAAGAATAATCCGCCTGACGTTCAGCGGTCAATCTGCCCTGTTTGGCAATCGTACCGACCCGGGCAAAGACATAGAAGTTACGGATGTAAAAGGAAAGACGGGAACCGAGAACCGCATATTCCCACAAACTGCGGGGGAAATCTTCCGGTGTATCATAACTGTCATTTGAAAATTCAGTCGGGAACAAGAACGCCATATTATTCACCTCTTTCCGCTGCTGCAAGCAGTTCTTTGTATGTGGTTCTGCCGTCATACAGAGCTTTTCCAACGATCACACCTTCCAGATTCGACAATCCGAGAGCAGCGAGTTTTGCCGCATCACCGGCAGCAGAAACACCACCGGAAGCAATGATGGAACATTCCGGAACAGCACGGCACAGTTCCGAAGTCGGCACAATACTCGGTCCGGTGAAGGCACCATCCGTAGCAATATCTGTGAAGATGATCCGGCGGACTCCGGCTTCCACCATCTGAGCGGCAAGATCCAATGCTTTCACACGGCTTGTTTCCAACCAGCCGCGGACAGCAACCATCCCGTCACGGGCATCAATTCCGACAACCAGACGTTCCGCTCCGAAATTCCGGATGAAACTGGTCACAAGCTCCGGATTCTCACAGGCAACTGTTCCCAGGATCACACGGGAAATCCCGAGATCAAATAACAGTTCAGCATCTTTTTCTGTCCGGATCCCGCCGCCGATTTCACAGGGGATCGTAACATTTTTGCAAATCTCACGGATCGAGTCAGTATTCACAGGATGTCCGGCTTTCGCTCCATCCAAATCAACCAGATGGATCAGCGGTGCCCCTTCCTGCTGCCAGATCACAGCCTGCGCAGCAGGCGATTCACCATACACTGTTTCACAATTGTAGTCACCACGGAACAAACGGACACAACGCCCGTTTCTCATATCAATAGCCGGAAAGATCAACATATTGAGCAAACCTTTTCATTACAGATATTTACAAAGTTTCGTATAAGAGCAAGTCCGCAATCCTGACTTTTTTCCGGATGGAACTGTGCAGCAAAAACAGAACCTCTTCCGAGTGCAGCGGCAAAATCGATCATGTAATGACAACGAGCCGCCACAACTGATGGATCCTCCGGAAGAGCATAAAAAGAGTGAACAAAATAGAAAAATGAGTTTTGGGCTATGTCGCGCACAAAAGGATTGTTTCCCTGTAAAACAACTGAATTCCAACCGATCTGCGGAATCTTTTCGCCCGCTTCAGGAAAACGGAGCACTTTCCCCGGAAAGATCCCCAATCCCTGCACCCCGGGGGATTCTTCACTGGAATCCAGCATCATCTGCATCCCCAGACAAATCCCCAGCAGAGGTGTTTTATTTTCTGCTGCGATCTGACGCAGAACAGGAGAAAAACCGGAAGCATTCAAATGTTCCATCCCCTCCCCGAAAGCTCCCACACCCGGCAGGATCACTCCTGCGGCATTTTTCAGTTCCGCAGGAGTCGTGACGATCCGGACATCAGCACCGACAAATTCCAGAGCGTTACACACACTCCGCAAATTTCCCATTCCGTAATCAATCAGCGCAATAAAACTCATTCTTCAGCTCCGGTCAATCAAACCCCGGAGAAAGCTGCAAATCCACCATCAACAGGGATCACAGTACCATTCACAAAACCGGATGCACCGTTGTCAACCAGCCAGAGCAAGGTTCCGGAAAGATCATCCGGTGTACCGAAACGACCCATCGGTGTATGAGACAGGATCGTATTGCCGCGGGGAGTCAGAGATCCATCCGGATTGGTCAGAAGTGTACGGTTCTGATCGGTCAGGAAGAATCCCGGAGCAATCGCATTGACACGGATCCCGACTTTGGACATGTGTGTTGCCAGCCACTGGGTGAAGTTGCTGACCGCAGCCTTGGCTCCGCTGTATGCAGGGATCTTGGTCAGCGGACGGAAGGCGTTCATGGAAGAAATATTGATGATCACTCCTTCGCCCTTTTCAGCCATATCACGAGAGAAAACCTGTGTCGGCAGCAGAGTTCCGATAAAGTTCAGATTGAATACAAAAGAGATGCCGGCAGGATCAAGATCATAGAAAGAAACGACCCCTTCCGCCGGATTGTCAAGATCTGCTTTTTCCAAAAATTCTTTGGAAGTGGTTCCTTTGGGATTGTTGCCGCCGGCACCGTTCAGCAGAATATCACAGGGACCGAGTTTTGCCAACACTTCTTCACGGGCAGCCATCAGACTTTCTTTTTCAAGCACATTGGCAGAAATACCGATCGCAGTACCGCCCGCTGCATTGATTCGCGCTGCAACTTTTTCCGCATTTTCAAGGCGAAGGTCAAGAATTGCAACTTTTGCACCGCAGGCAGCCAATGTTTCTGCCATCCCGCTGCAAAGAATTCCGCCGCCACCTGTCACAACTGCAACTTTACCATTCAGATCCACTTTGAAAGGAACACTCATTGTTTCATCTCCTCATTTTATTTTTATCTTTTAAAATGTAAAAAAATTTATTGTTATGTCAATGTAGCACAAACCTGTGGTTTTTCCATAGAAAAAAAATTTTTTTTAGCAAGTTTTGAATATTTTTTATAATAAAGAAGAAACCCCACCGGAATCTGTTTGACGGAATCACTGACTCAGAAAAAAAGAAAATGACGGGTTCAAAAAGCGTTTTGACGGAAAAATGACAGCTATTATTTTGACGATTCTTTGAAATTCCTCTTGAAAACTTATTGAAATGGATGTATGTTACCTGCTTGTAAACAAATTGTATTTAAAATCTGGAAAAAATAACAGTGATTCAAACAGACAAAACAATTTTGAAATTTCTGCTGATATCCGTTGCACTCCTCACAGGGGCATTGAACGTGTGTGCCCAGGGATTCTCGGATGGAATACGCAAGAATTTCAATATGCCGCAACTGAAAAATATCGGTCAGCAGGATATTGATATGAGTGCCGACTCTTATGAGTATGTCGGTTCAAACCTCATTGCCCGCGGACATGCTGTCGTACGCATGAAAGACTTGCAGATCACAGCCAAATCCGTCGTGATCAACATGCTCAGCAAAGATATGGAAGCCACCGGCGATGTGATCTTTTCCGCAAAAGTCACACAATATAAAACAGTTGATCTTGCTGAATATGAAGAACTCATGAGAAATCCGGCAATCAAGGTTGTCGCCAGCGGAATTTCCACTGACGGCAGCGGAAGTCAGAAAATCCGGGTCAAGATCACAATGAACAGTTCCTACCTCAAAGCGGAACGTGTTTCCGGAAGTCTCGAAACAGGGGCTTTCCAATTCCGGAATTTCTCCATCAAAGCCGGTAATATGTTCTTCACCGGAAAACTCGCAGAACGTTATCCAAACGGTACATTGAAACTCTTCCGTTCACAAGTCACCACCTGCGAATATCAGGTCGATGACAATGCTCACTATGAAATCTATGCTCATGAAATGACGTTGACTCCGCGGGAAGCAAACCGCAGTATCTATAATTACAATCCCGACCAGGGCGAACACAGCCTCCTGGCTGTCAGCAATGTTCTGCAAGTGTGGAATTTCCCCGTTTTCTGGTTCCCGGTTTTGTATAAACCACGGGATTCGAGTGCTTTGGGACTCCGTTTCACCTACGGAAATAAAAGCAGATGGGGCAACTATATCAGAACTCTTAAAGATTTCGAGATCCTCCATGAACCGGCAGTTGTCAGAGCAGCTGTCATGGTCGATTATTATGAAGAACGTGGCTTCGGTTTCGGCGGAACAGCGGATATTATCACAAAGGATTCCAAAACAGAATTCTTCTTCTATCATATCCATGATGATGATCCGTATATGTTCTGGGATGACGACCGCACAAAACCGGATGAGGGTTATACAAAGAAAGATTGGTTGAAACGTTACAGCCGCTATGTTCTCCCCAAAAACCGGTATGAACTGCGTCTCTCTCACCTCTCCCATCTCACAGACCGTTTGGATTTCCGCGCTCAGATTGACAAACTCAGCGACTACAATTTCCTGGAAGACTACTTTGAACAGCGTTATGAACAGGATATGCAGCCGCCCACCTTTGCCGCTCTCGAATATCAGGCAGACCGTTTCTCCGCCGGAATGCAGGCGCGTGTGCGGATCAATGACTTTGATACATCTTTGAACAGACTCCCTGAACTCCGTCTGGATTTCCAGAGACAGGAACTGTTCAAGGGCATCTATTATCAGGGACAGACCTCTGCCGGTTATTATGAAATGAAATGGAGAGAGTACGATTACGACAGAATCGATGCACCTTATATCAACTATAACCAGATGATCAATGATGAAAACCGCGCAGATCTCCGTCCCGGTATGAATAAATTCCTGAACCCGATTGGTTGGACTTCCGGCAATGCCGCCCGTTATCTCCGTATGGTCGATCCGGAAACATTCAATCCCTATTTCAATGATCCGCAGGATTACAGTGCATTCCGTTTCGATACGCTGCATGGCTTGTATTACCCCTTCCAGCTTTTCGGATTCCTGAACTTGAATCCCAGAGCATTGGCAAGATTCACCTCTTATTCCAGATCCTCCAAAACAAAGATCGATATCGACAAACTGTACAATATGTTTGCGGTTGACAAACTGGACGGATGGCCCGACGGCATGACCAAAGTTTACAATTATGATGACAAAGGCGGCAGCCGTTACCGTTTTGTGTTTGAATTGGGATTGGAAGGAAATGTCAAGTTCTCCCGCACCTGGCAGACTCCGAAAAGTTCATTGCTGATGATCGACGGATTGCGTCATGTTGCAGTGCCCTATTTCAACCTGACTTACATTCCTGAACCGACAACCAGCTATGAGCATCTCTACTACTTTGATGATGTGGATCTGATTGATAAACAGGCATTTATCCGTCTCGGTCTGTTGAATAAAATCCAGACACGCCGCAACAATAAGATCTATGAATGGTTCTCCATGGAAAATTATTGGGATTTCCATTTTGAAAAAGCCTATGGATTCAATCATATCGGCGATCTCGGTACGATCGTAAAATTCACTCCGACCTCCAATTTCTCCATCACAGCAGACCTCCTGCTTGATATCGGTCAGAACAATGAACATAAAACAGAAGCTTACCGGATGGGAGAAGCTGCAGGAAGACCGGGAATCTCCGGAAATCTGATCAACCGTTTCAATATCAGTGCCCAATACAAGATCACCAAAGATTGGAAAGTCGGATTCGGTTACAATTACCGGGATGCCTATGCTCAGCGGAACGCCTACTCCATGGGCAGCACTCTGACACAAATCAATGCCTTGAGTTTCTTCAAGAATTATTTTGACCGGGATCAGTCCGTTTATGGTTCTTTGGATTTCCCGTCGATCATTGATAAACGCCTCAGAGGACGTTTCTTCATTTCTTATGATGTGGACAAAAATCTCTTTGATGACATCAGTCTTATGCTCTACCGTAATTTCCACTGCTGGTATGCAGCAGCACGGATCGGATGCTCCTCCGAATACGAATGGGAAAATCGGACAAAAGAATGGTCATGGTATTTCAATTTCACTGTCGGCTTGACCGCAATGCCGGCAATGTCTTATACAGCCTCCTTTGACGGCACATTCAACGATTCCTCTGACTCATCCAGTAATGAATGAGGCGGGCGGGCGACTGCCCGTTTGAGACATTTTGACACAATCCGGATTCTGATTTCTCTTGACCCAAACAGTCTGGCATGAAACTTGCTTATTCATTCTGTGTATCTCTGAACTGTGAAATGTAAAACCGAGGAGAATGAATGATGAATATGGAAAATCTGACTCAGAAATCCAGAGAAGCAATGCTCAAAGCTCAGGAAACGGCTCTTGAATTCGGACATCAGGAACTGCGTCCTCTGCACATTTTATATGCCCTTGTCAATCAGGAAAACGGATTGATCCCTTCGCTGCTTCAGAAAATGAATGTCAGCATGGATCTTGTTCAAAACCAGCTGGATCAAACATTGCACAGCATCCCGTCTGTCAGTGGGCCGGGCGCACAACAACCTTATCCCTCGCGTGATTTCAGCCGTATCCTGATCGCCGCAAAAAATAAAGCAGAAGAGATGAAAGATGAATATATCAGCGTGGAACATCTCTTTCTTGCTCTTCTTGCATCGGATCAACAGTGTACGGCTCTGTTGGGACAATGCGGCTGTGATACGGATAAAACACTCCTGGCACTCAAGGAGGTTCGCGGGAATCAGCGTGTGACCAATGAAAATCCGGAAGCCTCTTTTGAAGCATTGGAAAAATATGGACGGGATCTTACCGATGCCGCCTCCAAAGATAAGCTTGATCCGGTGATCGGACGGGATGATGAGATCCGGCGGACCATTCAGATTCTTTCCCGCAGGACCAAAAACAATCCGGTGCTGATCGGCGAGCCGGGAGTTGGAAAAACAGCCATTGTGGAAGGGCTTGCTGTACGTATTGTACGCGGAGATGTTCCGGAGAATCTGAAACATAAAAAGATCATTGCACTGGATATGGGAGCATTGATTGCCGGGGCAAAGTATCGCGGGGAATTTGAAGAACGCCTGAAAGCAGTTCTCAAAGAAGTCGCCAATGCCAACGGGGATATCATTCTCTTCATTGATGAACTGCATACAGTCGTCGGTGCCGGGGCTTCAGAAGGTTCCATGGATGCGGGCAATCTTTTGAAACCGATGCTTGCACGCGGAGAACTTCACTGCATCGGTGCGACAACGTTGGATGAATACCGCAAGTATATTGAAAAAGATGCGGCACTGGAACGCCGTTTCCAATCGGTACTGGTTGCGGAGCCGAGTCTGGAAGATACCATTTCGATCCTGCGCGGATTGAAAGAACGTTATGAACTTCATCACGGAGTCAAGATCCGGGATGGTGCATTGGTTGCCGCCGCAACTCTTTCCGACAAGTATATCACAGAACGTTTCCTGCCGGATAAAGCAATCGACCTTGTGGATGAAGCTGCGGCAAAACTGCGTACTGAAATTGATTCCTGTCCGGTGGAAATCGACGAACTGGAACGTCACGCCATGCGTTTGGAGATCGAAACGGCGGCGTTGAAGAAAGAAAAAGATCCTGTCAGCATGGAACGAATGAAAAATATTGCTGCGGAATTGGCAGAATACAAAGAAAAAGCCGCTGAACTCCGTGCCCGTTGGGAGGCGGAAAAACATGTGATCGCTCAGATCCGGACACTCCGCGAAAGTGTGGAGATCGCCAAAGCCAATCTTGCCAAAGCGGAACGGGATTATGATCTGGAAAAAGCCGCTGAACTCCGCCACGGTGTGATCCCCGGTCTGGAAAAACAACTTGCAGAAGCAGAACAGAATATCCGGAATGAGGAAGAAAAAGGCACCGAACGTCTCCTCCGGGAAGATGTCGATGAAGAAGATATCGCCGGCATTGTCAGCCGCTGGACACGGATCCCGGTCAGTAAACTGGTGCAGACTGAAAGAGAAAAACTGCTCCGTCTTTCTGAAAAACTCCATGAACGGGTGATCGGTCAGGAGGAAGCCGTCACAGCGGTTTCGGATGCGGTTCTCCGTGCACGGGCAGGTCTCAAAGATCAACGCCGCCCCACAGCATCTTTCATTTTCCTCGGTCCGACAGGGGTCGGAAAAACAGAACTTGCCAAAGCTCTGGCGGATGATCTCTTTGATGATGAAAATGCCATTATCCGGATCGATATGACCGAATATATGGAAAAACACAGCGTCTCCCGTCTGATCGGTGCACCTCCGGGATATGTCGGTTTTGATGAGGGCGGACAACTTACAGAAGCGGTACGGCGACGTCCTTACTCGGTAATACTCTTTGATGAGATCGAAAAAGCGCATCATGATGTGTTCAACATCTTTCTGCAGATCCTTGATGACGGACAGTTGACAGATTCGCACGGGCGGACGGTCAATTTCAAAAATACGATCATCATCATGACCTCCAACATTGGCAGTGACATGCTTCTGGAAGAGATCCGCACCAAGAGTGATCCGGAACGTTTGCGGGAAAATTTGATGGGACAGCTCCGGAATCATTTCAAACCGGAATTTCTGAACCGTGTGGACGGGATCCTGGTTTTCCGTTCGCTGGAAAAAGAACAGATCGTGAAAATCCTGGATATCCGCCTGAAAGAATTGGAAACACGTCTGGCAGACCGTCAGATCGGTTTGGTTGTAACACAGGCAGCCAAAAATCAGCTTGCGGAAGAGGGATATGATCCGGAATTCGGAGCAAGACCGTTGAAGCGTGTTCTGGTGAACCGGATCGAGACACCGGTTTCGCGGATGTTGATCGCAGGCGAAGTGCATGAAGAAATGCTGTTGAAGATCGACGCATCGGAAAACGGTCTTATCTTCCACACAGAACCACTGAAAAGTGTATAAAAGCAGTAAATCTTCGGAGAGTCTATTTGAAAAGCACTTTCCGAAGATATATATTACCTGTTCCAGAAAATCGACTTATTTTTATAAATCCATAACAATAAAGGACTGAAGATATGAAACAGAATGCGGAAGCAGAAGCTCCGGCAGAAGAAAAGAAAGAAACGGTCCAGGCTCCGGAAACTGCTGCAACAGAAGAAAAAGCAGAAAAAAAGAAAGAGGAAACTCCGGAGGAAAAGATCGCAAAACTCGAAAAAGCGATCCTGGAACTGCAGGATACACGTCTGCGCCTGATTGCAGAAATGGACAATCTGCGGAAACGTTCCGCCAAAGATCTTGAAACGACCCGTTACAATGTGATGACAGATACCCTGCATCCGTTTTTTCAGGTCTTTGACCATTTTTCCATGGCAGTTGCGGCAACTGAAACATCCAGTAATATGCAGATGCTGCTGGAAGGCATGAAGATGATCCGTACAGAATTCGACCGGGCATTCTCCGATCTGGGGATCGAACAGATCGATGCGACCGGAAAAGAATTTGATCCGCTGACTCAGGAAGCAATGTCTCAGGAAGCCTCTGACACTGTCCCGGCGGGAACCGTGATCCGTCAGTGGAGCTTCGGGTATAAACTGGGCAATCATCTGCTGAAACCGGCATGCGTCGTGGTCAGCTCAGGTCCGGAACAAAAATAAAACCGTCCCGTTTCCCCGATTGCTGAAGAGATAAACGGGACACAGGAGGGTTGAGATATGGCAAAAGATTATTATCAGATACTGGGTGTATCCAAGACTGCTACGGAAAGTGAATTGAAAAAAGCTTACCGTAAGTTGGCGGTGAAATACCATCCGGACAAAAATCAGGGCGACAAGACGGCGGAAGAAAAGTTCAAAGAGATTTCAGAAGCCTATGATGTGCTGAGTGATCCGAAGAAACGCGCACAATATGACCAGTTCGGATCAGATTATTTTCAGGGAGCCGGTCGCGGCGCTGGCGGATTTTCGCAAGGCGGCGGAGGGTTCCGGGATCCGATGGATATTTTCAGTCAGATGTTCGGTGGTGCCGGTGGCGGAGGCGGTCAGGAGATCTTTGAACAGATGTTCGGCGGCGGTCGCAGAGGCAGAAAAAATCCCCGGACAGCCGGACAGCGCGGTTCCGATTTGCAATATGAATTGGAAATTTCATTCAGCGATGCGATTTTCGGCGCAGCAAAACGGATCCGTCTTTCCAAACATGATATTTGCGGAAACTGTTCCGGTACTGGTGCAGCTCCGGGCTCCACAAAAGTGACCTGTTCCCGTTGCGGCGGCTCCGGTCAGATCATGACAGGCGGCGGATTTTTCCAACAGCCTGTTCCCTGTACACAATGCGGCGGCTCCGGAATGACCAACTCCAATCCCTGCAAAAACTGTTCGGGAACCGGCAGAGTCAGTGTCAATAAAGAAGTTCTGATCCAGATTCCTCCGGGCGTGGATACCGGTTCAAAATTGCGTATTGCCCGTGAGGGAGAAGCCGGAACAAACGGCGGCGAACCCGGAAATCTTTATGTTTTCATCAAAGTTCTGCCGGATGAACTGTTCACCCGGAAAGGCAGTGATATCATCTGTGAAGTTCCTGTGGATTTTGCGACAGCGGCACTCGGCGGGATCATTGAAGTTCCCACGATCGCCGGGATCACACGCTTGCGTATCCCGGAAAAAACACAGAACGGAGTTATGCTCCGGATCAAAGGCAAAGGAGCTCCGGCACTGAAAGGCGGCACACGCGGCGATCAGCTGGTGAAAATCATTGTGGAAACTCCTGCCGGACTTTCCGCAAAACAGAAAGAGCTTCTCACGGAGTTCCAGCGTACATTGGAACTCGCCAACATGCCGAAGAAAACCGATTATGAAAACAAACTGCGGCAGCGTTTTCCCCAATAATACGGAGAAAAAAGATGACAGCAAAAAAAGAGAAAGAGAAAAACACGGATGGAGTGATCGCCCGGAACAAAAAGGCGTATCATGATTATCACATACTGGAGACCATGGAGGTCGGGATCGCATTGCGCGGCACGGAAGTCAAAAGCTTCCGTATGCATTCGGTCACGATCCAGGATGCTTTTGCCAAAATTGAAAAAAATCAGGTCTTTCTGTATAACATGAACATTTCTCCTTACTCCCATGGCAATATCTTCAATCATACTCCGATCCGTCCCAGAGTTCTGCTGCTTCACCGCAGAGAGATTTTGCGTCTGGCTCAGAAAGTCAGAGAAAAAGGGATCGCTCTGGTTCCGTTAAAGATGTATCTTGCTCACGGCAAGATCAAAATGGAACTGGGAACAGCCAAAGGGAAAGCCTACGAAGATAAACGGGAAACACTCCGGAAACGTCAGGAAGACCTTGAGATCCGGCGGGATTACAAGATCCGCTGATCCATACAATACACCCCCCAATGAAAGTAACATACAAGATTTATGAAACTTCAGAAAAATGAATTTTTATCCCACGACGGCAGCATGTGGGAAGTACTGAAAATCGCTCTACCCCTGATTCTTGCAGCTTCAGCTCATGCGATCAACCTGCTCAGTGACCGGATCATGCTGGATCATTATTCTGATGAAGCAGTGGCAGGCTCCATGGCGGCAGGATTGACCTCTTTTACGCTCTCCTGCTTCTTTCTTGGAATCATCTCCTACACTGGAACATTTGTGGCTCAATACTTCGGAGCAGGAGTCAAAGACCGTGTCGGTACAGCAGTCTGGCAGGGGATATTTCTCTCCCTGATCGGCGGAGCTTTCCTTGCCACCGGATGGTTCTGGGGCGGTTGGCTCTTCTCTCTTTTCGGACATGATCCGAGTGTTGTATCGGAAGAAACAAATTATTTCAAACTTCTCTCTCTCGGCGGGATCCTTCTGCTGCTGAATGCGGCGTTGAGTTCGTTCTGGGGCGGACGCGGAAAAACGACACTGATCATGGTTGTGAATTTTATCATTACAGCCTTGAATATTCCATTCAACTATGCGTTGATCTATGGGAACTGGGGATTTCCGGAAATGGGGATCGCAGGTGCGGCATGGGGAACCAACCTCGCAGCTCTGGCGGGATGTCTGATCTACGCCTGGTTCTTCTTTGTACCGCGCAGTTCAAGACGTCATTTCGGGACCTGTTCCAAGATCATTGACTGGGAACTTTTCCGGAGATTGATCCGCTTCGGCTTGCCCAACGGAACACAGTTTGCACTGGATCTGGCATCATTCAATATTTTCATCATTGTTTTGGGAAGATACGGCGTTGTCACACAGGCGGCGACCAGTATTGCATTCGGGCTGAACTCGATCGCATTCACACCGATGATCGGAATCGGACAAACGGTAGGGATCCTTGTCGGACAATGTATCGGGGCACAGAATATTCCCCATGCAAAACGTTCTGTCAGCAGTGCCCGCAATCTGGTATTCATCTATATGGGAGTCATGGCTCTGCTCTTTGTGATCTACCCGGAAGCGGTCCTCTGTCTTTTCTCCAATAAAAACCCGGAAGTGGTGGCGACGACAAAAACGATGCTCCGTTATATTGCCTGTTTTCTGTTGTTTGACGGTCTTTTTATTGTTTACAACAATGCGATCAAAGCGGCGGGTGATACTCTGTTTGCCATGTTGTGCGGGACATCTCTTGCGTTGACATTGCAGGCGGCACCAGCGATCGTTCTCGGCTATTACAAATGCGATGTATGGCTCTTGTGGAAAATTTTGGTGGTTTATATTGTCATTGCCGGCAGTGTCTTCTATCTGCGTTACCGCGGAGGGAAATGGACCCGCATGAAAGTGATCGAAGATATCGCTCCTCCGAAAAATTCAGAAGCCTCCTGACAGCGACATCACAAACGAGGAAATAAAAAAGCCCGCTCTTTTCAAGGAACGGGCTTTTTTCAGTGTTGGCATGACATCTTACAGAGGAACAACTTCATCCGCCTGATGACCTTTTTCTCCCTGGGTCACAACAT
>JAGCNI010000123.1 GCA_017646015.1 Lentisphaeria bacterium | reverse complement strand
TGTTTCGCTCTCCTGTATCAGTTTGGCAAATGAAATCAATGGTGTCCAAATCGGAGCATTAGGAGTCGGCGGCGGTGCTGTTAACGGAGTATCCATTGCGCCATTTTCCTTTGTTGCAAGCGGAAATTGTGTACAAATTGCATTGATTGCGCATAATGGAATCGGGCGTAGTTCCGGAGCTGTATGGGGGCAAATTGCGTTGTGGAACAATGTTGATTTAAGTTCAGGCGAGGCTCCGGGAATACAAATAGGCGTGGTCAATTCAACACGATGTCAACGTTCTACGGGCGGGATGAATTATCAAATCGGTATAGTCAATTATGAAAGTATGGAAAACGGCTGCAAAAATAACCGGAAGTTTCAATTTGGTCTGATCAATATATATGCGGAAGAAAATGGTTTCAGGGAATCTGGCAGCAAAATTGTTCAAGTTGGAATTTTGAATTTCAGAAACGGGACATTTTGTCCGTTTGTACTTTGGTAATTGCAATACTGCGGAGCAAGCTGAATATGGAAATCAGTTATAACAATATTACGCAAAAAGGCGGCAAGATTGCTCCTGCCGCCAAGCGGTTCCCGTTATCACCGTTCCGGGAAACCGAAAAGCCTACGTTGTTCGTTCCAGTCTTCCTGGATTGATATTATTTCATCTTTCCGGCGGATTGGTTTTCTGCTGAAGCCATGCGAGAAGCCCAGAAAGAATTGCTCCACCGAGAATAAATATGACAACGATAAAGTGTACGAATTGAACAGCGGGAGTCAGCCATTGAATAAACGAATTGATAATGGCAAAAAACAGCAGATCTTCGCAAATATCTTGTTCGGTTCGTAAAGAAGCAATACCTTTTACGGTCAAAATGCCCATTCCTGTACCGATCAGCGTAGCAAGCAGCATACTCCAATGAAGAAAAAATCTTGCATCTTTATTTCCAAATATTGCCATAATTCCTTGTCCGGCAAGAGGTAATAAAAACGTTAAAGAGATTAGGTAATATTTTTTCATTTTTGTTCTTCCTCTTACATAAAGATCCAAATCAACCACTTCAATAATATATCATTGGCAAGATAAAATTCAATCTGATTATTCCAGTTGGCTCTTGCATGCAGCAGAATGGCGTGATTTCGCTGTAAAAACAGGGGGTGCATTGAGATTCTGATGTTGTAAAAAACTGCAGGATATGTTATATTGAAACTCCGGGAAATGGACAAAAATTTGTTTTTATCCGGAAAGGCAGCCGATGATACAAAATTACAGGATGAACAAAATCAAAATGTTATGGAGCATACTCTTCTTGATCCTTCCTCCGGTGCTTCTTGTTGTTTATTTGGATCCGTCAAGTATGTTTTCACTACGGAATTTTTTTGAAAATATTTTCGGAAGTATATTTTTCATTGATTTTCCTATTGGAATGTGTTTACTGCATTATCATTATCCGGCACTTTTCCGGCATCGTAAAAGCGGACATTACTCGATTGTACCATGGGGAATATTTTTCTTTGTTTGCTGGGGTGTCATTGCTTTGGAAATGTTTCTTGAAATCCAGTTCGGCAGATATCCGGAAAATGGATTTTCTGTTGCTTGTGCTTATTTTTTCGGTTGGGCATATATCTGGATCACGATGATACCGATCGGATTATTGTATCTGATTTTCAGGGGGATCCGGAAAAAATGGAAATCAGTGCGAAAAAAAAACAGTGAATGACTTGATTTTTGCATAAAACACTGATATATTAATTTTATTATCAACCGCAGGGGAGTCCGTGTAACGGGCTGAGAGGGAACTGAGAGTTCCGACCCTAAAACCTGATTCGGATCATGCCGACGTAGGGAGCAAGTGCGGAACTGGCAGAAAAAAATCTTTATTCAGTTCCATGCGTCGGGAAGTTCCACAACAAAAAAGAGGTGCTTTATGACGCAGATGGAAAATGCCCGGAAGGGGATCATCACCCCGGAAATCAGACTCGTTGCTCAATCAGAACATTTGCCGCTTCAGACTGTTATGCAGGGAGTTGCAGAAGGAAAAATCGTTATTCCGGCAAATATCAATCACAAAAATCTCATTCCCTGCGGGATCGGCAGAATGCTGCGGACAAAAATCAATGCAAATCTTGGAAATTCAACTCTTTCAAGTTGTTCCGGTGCAGAACTCAGCAAGCTGAATATTGCAATTCATTACGGGGCGGATACCGTGATGGATCTGAGTACAGGGGGCGAAATCGACTCATTGCGCCGGAAAATGCTCGAACACTGTTCTGTACCGTTGGGAACTGTGCCTGTTTATGAAATTGTTGCACGTTATGGAAGCAGTGATTTTGCGAAAGAGAAAATTCTTGGTGTGATCCGGGAACAGGCGGAACAGGGGGTGGATTATATGACAATTCATGCCGGACTGTTGCGGAAATATGTACCGTTGGCATTGAAACGCAAACTGGGGATCGTCAGTCGCGGCGGAGCTTTACTGGCAGCGTGGATGCAGGAAAATAAAAAGGAAAATCCTTTCTATGAAGCATTTGATGAAATTCTGGAAATCTGCCGGAAACATGATGTAACACTCTCACTGGGAGACGGCTTGCGTCCGGGATGTCTGGCGGATGCGTCTGATGAAGCTCAATTTGCGGAGTTGGACACCTTGGGAGAACTGGTATTCCGTTGTCGTTCTGCCGGAGTTCAGGCGATGGTGGAAGGACCGGGGCATGTACCGTTGGATCAAATCCGGGAGAATATGGAACGGGAACAGAAAGTTTGCGGTGATGCACCGTTTTACATTCTCGGTCCTGTGGTTGTTGACTGTGCGCCGGGCTATGATCATTTTGTTGCGGGAATGGGCGGTATGATGGGAGCGTATTACGGTGCGGCAATGTTATGTTATGTCACACCGAAAGAACATCTTGGACTTCCCAATGCCGATGATGTCCGCCGGGGAGTTGTGGCATTTAAGATTGCGGCACATGCCGCAGATGTGGCACTGCATAAACCCTTCTGCCGGGAGCAGGATGATGCCATTTCCGATGCCCGTGCCAAGTTCGATTGGGAAAAACAATTTGAACTGGCTCTTGATCCGGAGTGGGCAAGAGAATTGCGTAAACAGGCACTGGATGAAAGTTCAGCTCCCAATCAGCATGGCTCTGAATATTGTACTATGTGCGGACCGGATTTCTGTTCGGTTCGGCTGAGTGCAAAACTGAAAAAAGATATTTCATGATCCGCCGAAGTAACGGAATATGAGAACGTGGATTTTTCAAGTGTCAGGAAAAAGGTTGTCCCGGATAAAATCCCGGAGGATCATGCAGCCTTTTTCCAGATCCGCCGCTGTATGGGGGGAAGAGATCGCGATCCGCATGAAATTCTGCGGATTATGATTCACGGTAAAACGGTAGGAACAATATACGTTGACACCAAGTTGAAGCAGTCTGCGTTCTGTTTCCATACCGTCCACGGTCAGTTTCGGGACAGGCAGCCAGCGGAAGAAAGCCGCTTCACTGCCGGGAGAGACAGCCTCCGGGAAACAACGGTCAAAGATACGGTTCCGTTCCTTTGCCAACCCGGCTTTCTGTTCCAGGATCTTTGCTGCCTTTCCGCTTAAAATCAATTCAGTCATGATCTCCGCATCCAGAGAGGAGGTTTTGATATTCAGATGAAACAGTGCATTCAAAAGCGGTTCCCTGAATCTTTCCGGGAATGCAGCGAATGCCACACGGAGACCATTACAGAGAGCCATAGTCGAACTGCAAATGTAGATCGTCTGTTCCGGCAGACGGGAAAACATGGAATGGTAACAGCCGTCTGCGATCTGAGGGATCCCTGTGTTATCATCTTCGATCAGGATCAACTGGTGACGTGCGATCACTGCGGCAAGTTCATCTTTGCGTTTTTCCGGGATGGTACAAGTTGTCGGATTGGCACAGTTCGGCATCAGAAAAATTCCGTTAAGCCCCTCCCGACAGCAGAGATGTTCCAACTCTTCCGTGATCATCCCCTGCATATCGCTCTTGACGGGTATCAGGCGGATGTGAGAGAGTCGTGCCAGTCCGATCAGGTTGGAATAAGTGAACTCATCAACTGCGATCTTGTCACCGATTTTGAAAAGGGAGAGAAGAGCTGCACTGAGGATATTCTGCGCTCCGGAGAATATGGCAGTATGTTCGCTGTCGGTATGGACATCCATCTGTTTCATCCAGTGAGCCCCGGCAGCCCGTTGGTGCAGATGTCCTGCCGCTTCGGTATAGGAATAGAGTTCTTCGATGTAGCCTTTTTTCAAAACATTTTCACTGGCTTCGATGATCGGCGTTTTGATTTGATCGAAACCTTTGACCAGTCCGAGTTCGATCAGGGACGGCATTTTTCCAGACGGGAACGATTCTTTTTTTTCTGTTTGGGGTGAGACAAAAGTCCCTTTTCCGGTGATTCCATAGATCAGATTCCGTTCGCGGCACAGATTATAGGCTTGTGTCACCGTGGTAAAATTGATATCCAGAAAATCTGCCAGCTCCCGCTGAGGCGGTAATTTTGTACCGGCTGCCAATTTACCGGAAATGATATCCGCTTCCAACGCATTGGCAAGGGTCAGATAATAAGGCCGCTTGAGTTTACTCCTCTCCGGCGTCCAGCTGAGATAAAAATTATCAAAAGAATTTGTAGGCATTTTATTGTAATCCATACAATTTTATAATTTGTATTGAATATATCATCATATTATATTAAAGTCAAATCAACACAACCAAAAAACAGGAGAAAAAAATGAGAAACGAACAGTATGAATTGAATTGTGACCTTGCCCGTATGTTGAAAGGCGGGGTAATCATGGATGTGACGACCCCTGAACAGGCAAAAATTGCAGAGGATGCCGGAGCTTGTGCGGTTATGGCACTGGAACGGATCCCCGCTGATATCCGTGCTGCAGGCGGAGTTTCCCGAATGAGTGATCCGGGAATGATCAAAGGGATCCAGGAAGCTGTATCCATTCCGGTCATGGCAAAATGCCGTATCGGTCATATTGCGGAAGCACGGATTCTGGAAGCAATCGAAATCGACTATATCGATGAAAGTGAAGTTTTGAGCCCGGCGGATGATATTTACCATGTGGATAAACGTGCTTTCAAAGTTCCGTTTGTCTGCGGAGCAAGAGATTTGGGCGAAGCTCTCCGCCGTATCAATGAAGGGGCAGCCATGATCCGCACGAAAGGAGAACCCGGTACCGGTGATGTCGTGCAGGCTGTCCGTCACATGCGGAAAATGAATCAGGAGATCCGCAGAGTGACCAACATGGCGGAAGATGAACTGTACGAAGCCGCCAAACAGTTGCAGGTCCCGTTTGATTTGCTGCAGTATGTTCATCAGAACGGCAAACTGCCGGTCGTGAACTTTGCCGCAGGCGGTGTGGCAACTCCGGCTGACGCTGCGTTGATGATGCTCCTCGGTGCAGAAGGTGTATTTGTCGGTTCCGGTATCTTCAAATCCGGCGATCCGGCAAAACGCGCAGCGGCTATTGTCAAAGCGGTCACAAATTATCAGGATTATAAAATGCTGGCGGATCTTTCCTGCGGTTTGGGTGAAGCCATGGTCGGAATCAATCCGGCTGAAATCAAACTGATCATGGAAGAACGGGGGATCTGATGCAGATCGCTGTTCTTGCTTTGCAGGGAGACTTTGAAGAACACGAGGCGGTATTCCGCAAGCTGAATATTCCAACTTGTCAGCTGCGTCAGAAAAAAGATCTCGATCAGAATTTTGACGGTCTGATCCTGCCGGGCGGAGAAAGTACCGTACAGGGAAAATTGTTGCGGGAACTGGATATGTTTGATACGATCCGTCCCCGGATCCAGGAAGGATTGCCGGTCATGGCAACATGCGCCGGATCGATCCTGTTGGCTCAACAGCTCCTGGATGATCCAACGGTACATTTCGGTACCATGGGAATTTCTGTACGGCGTAATGCTTACGGCAGACAACTGAGCAGTTTTCATGTTAAAAGTTCTTTTGCCGGAATCAAAGATGTTGCTATGAGTTTCATCCGGGCTCCGCAGATCGAATTCTGTGTCCCCGGTGTGGAAGTCCTTGCTGAACATGAGGGAAGGATCACCGCTGTCAGACAGGGCAATCAACTGGCAATGACTTTTCATCCGGAACTGGGCGATGAGACCCGGATCGCAGAATATTTCCTCAATATGCTCTGATTTATTTTTATATCTCCGGATCATAACTTGTAAAAAACTCAAAATAGCGTATAGTAACGGATAACATAAAAAATATCCAAATTATACAAAAGGAGAAAAGTTATGATCCGGAAAATTTTATTGCTTTTATTCATGACTGCGGCAATCTTCTCTTCCGCAGAAGCCGTTGAAAACAACAAAACTCTCTCTCAAAAAGAAGAATATAAAGCCCCAGCATTGGAAAATCCGGCTTCCTGGAGTATGGTGATCGTTCCGGATGTGCAGGGTTATACAAAACTCAAACGCAACTATGGTATTCTGGAAATCATGAATGCCTGGATCGTGGATAATCGCGATGCATTGAAAATCAGCCAGGTACTTTTCACCGGCGACTTGACCAACCGTAATGATCTGCCGATCGTCGAACCGGGTCGAAACGATCTCATCAGTGATGAACAGTGGAAAGCTGTTTCACGTGCTTTGGAACGGCTTGATGGCGAAGTGCCCTACATTCTCTGTACCGGCAATCATGATCACGGAACCCGTTCAGCAGAAAACCGCAACAGCTATTTCAGCAGATACTTTCCCACAGACCGCAATCCGCTTACACGGAGACAGTTGATCGCATGCGGAACCAATGCTTTCGGGTTCAGTACACTGGAAAATGCAGCGTATGAATTTACAGCTCCCCATCCGGACAACCGCAAATTTCTGGTCATCTCTCTGCAGTTTGCGCCCTCGGATGCAGATCTTGCATGGGCAAAGAAACTGGCAGATCAACCCCGTTTTGCCGATCATATCGGAATCGTTTTGACCCACTCTTATCTCGGATGGACCGGTGAACGCATCGCGGAAGAAAAATATCTGTTGAACAAAGCGGGAGGTAATGCCGGTGAAAATATTTTCCGGAAATTGGTCTATCCGGCAAAAAATATCCGTATGGTGATTTGCGGTCACATCGCAAGCCCAGATAAATGGGAACGCGGGATCGCGTTTTCCATGGATAAGAATTCTTCCGGGAAAACAGTTGCCCAGATGGCATTCAACACGCAGGCGATCGGTGGAGGCTGGCATGGCAGCGGCGGTGATGGCTGGTTGCGCTATCTCGAATTCATGCCGGACAAAAAGACAATCAAAGCCAAAACCTTTTCCCCGTTGTTCGCGATCTCTCCTTCCACCCGTCACCTTGCGTGGAAACATGATGAACGGAGTGAATTTACATTTATTCTGGAATGAAATGATCGTAAAAGGAGAAAAGGTTGAAACCTTTATTGGCATTTTTTGCAGGTGTGATTCTCTCGGATGTGCTGCTGGTCGCATCCTGTATCGCAACAGGTGTTTATTGTGTGATCAGTGTTTTTATGAACAGCGGACACCCCTGGCCGCATGATCCGGTGTTGTTATTCGGGGCGATTCCTGCGGGCTTCTTTCTTGTTTTTACCACAACTCTCTTTTTCTTATGCCGTTCCATTTTATTGGTACAGGACTGGCTGAAAGAGAAATTGTTTTATCTCGGATTCCTGTTCGGCTGTATGGCTTTTGCATTTTTTGTTATATTGATCATACACTTTCACTTATCCGGGATCAACTCGTAACAGGGGATAAGAAAAATTACAGAGCTTTGTATCAAATGAAAACACCACGTTATGCAAAACAGAAAGCTGCATAACGTGGCGCTTTTATTTAATGGGAGTTTGTCTGTTTACTTGGCAAATCTGACTGTGGCATAATTTGGGGGTTCAGCCCAATGATATCTGACAGCCAGCGGTGAAAATGTGCTGTATTCAACAGGCTCATTGGCGACCTTGCGGGTACGGATGAGATTCATGCGAAATTCTCCGCCTGATGGATTCAGTGTCTTCAGCGGGAAAGATGCCAAAACGATCCAGCGTTTTGCTTCCCGTTTCACTGTCACGTTGCAGCCCGGCATCTGAACATATTTATAGTCAGATGCGGATTTCGGTCTGTTCCGCAGCGTAGTGGTCCAGACTCCCCGGTCATTGATCATCAACTGCCAGGTGAGTTTATCTTTCATGGAAGTCAGGAACATTTCGATATTATTGTCTCCTGACACCTTTGCATCGCCATTCTTACTATTGGATTGAGTCAGAGTTTTTTTCATTCTGTTTTCATCCATTACACCTCTGAAGAACAGCATCTCACCATTGGAAATCAGCTGGAAACTGCCATTGTTTTTCAATTTATCATTGTAGCAATCCATGGGAACCATCCGGTTGACAGGGGCTTTTTTCCAATCGGTTTCAGTCGGAACAGCATTGGGAGCAATAGTGGCGGCTGCAAGTTTGAGGCTCTTGCGTATCTTATTTTTTTCGAAAAGAAGATTCCGCTGAAAGCGCATTACTTCATAGATATATCTGCGAAGCAACCGGACAGGTTTGGCATACCGGGTACCTGCGGTTTTGTCCTCCATTGCAGCGATCAGTTTTCCCAATTTATCCAGATTTTCTTTCGTATAAGTCAAAGTCCACAGTTTGTTTCTCATGCTGGAATCTTTGGCTTTCCATGCTCGTGGAGAGGCTCCGCGCAACATGCTGCCGGGGGGAACAGTTTTTCTCCAGAAATCAGCGAAAAGATTTTCGAGTTCAGCGTGAAACTGTCGTGCTTCGCGGTGAGCCGGACCGTAGAGGATGCGGCAATATTCATCCAATTCCTTATCAAGATCGAGATCAGGATTTCTCATCAAACGGTGGTAGATATAGGTTTCCAGCTGGATTCTGCTGAAAACCGGAGCATGGGTTTCCATGTACATACCATCGCTGAGACCTTTCAGTGAGTGAATATATTTCTTCAGAAAGTGAGGATACGTTTCCACAATATTCGGCATTACACCAGCAAAATCGACACAGTGATACGTCCATGACACCGGCTTATATCCGAGGACTTTATTCCACTCGCGGATCGTCTTGAAGTCCTCGTCAAAATGGATGGGATCAAAGCATGTTTTGGGACCGGTCAGGCAAAGTCTGACACGGACATTGGACGGTATTTTTCGAGTCGGGATCTGATGTTTGGGAGGATAGATCAGTGTTGTGATATAACCCTCCGGATGTTTTTTCTGAATGAACTCAGCAACATCTCCGATTACCTCCCAGAGCATATCGGTATCATCAACACACGGGTGTGTTTTCCGATATTCCTGACACCGGTCACAGTAGCAGCGTCCGTTGTTCCTCTGGGAGTGGTCCATGGGGTCGATCATAAATTCATCGGGCTGTGTGAAGGGGGACGGCCATTTCCAACCGGTTCTGCCCCATGTGGAAGCATATTTGAATCCTGCCTTGTGAGCAGAGATCCCGCTGAAATATGCATCTGCTGCTTTCATCCAGATTTTTTTCACATCGGGATGAGTCCAGCAGGAATATCTGGGATCTCGTTTTCCTGTTTTCATCAACTGCAGACGGGTGACATCAGACTTCCATTCAGGATCTCTGGAGAGAGCCAGAGAGGGTTCCGAATGGCAACCGTGGGCAAATTGCCGCGGGGTTTCGCCGATCCGCAAATGCCACATCATTGCCTCGTCATTGTTCTTGCAGTATTCATGGGCATCCGAGTATATATTCATAAAACGGAATGCTCCACTGCCAATACGACGATCTTTGAAATACGGTTGGAAACGGATGTTGAGCGGTTTCAGAACCAGTGTCTTCTGTGCCGGAACATGATCCATACCCGGTGCCGGCCAGCGTACACCGAGCTGTTCCAGAAAATAATAGACACCACGCAGAGTACCTTTTTCCTTGCAAAAATAATAAAGGTCGAACATCAAGAATTTTTCTTTGCTGTCCCGACCGAAAATCTCAATATCATTACCAACGGTGCGGATAATGAATTCCTCATTTTCCAGTCCTGAAGAATCTCCGAACCCAAGTTTGAAATTTGTCTTAAATTTGCTGTGTGTACCGATTGTAAACTCGGCTCCAGTGATCTTTTTCAGATACGAAGCCAGTTCCTCCGCCGCCAGGCGAACCACGGGTTTTGTATTTTCCGGAACCAGGATCCCCGCTTTGGCAACACCGTTTTCTGCAATGCTCAGATCTGTAGCTGTAAGCAGTGCCGACAGCATGCAAAGAACGAATACTATACTTAATTTCAGTTTCATTTGAATAACTCCTTATTTATTCTGTTTTATTCCTTTTGAGGAATTACCAATTACCGATCGGACCACCAACAAGATTGTTTGCGTTAAAATAAAAACGCTGCTGGAAATACTCTGTATTCAGACCTCATGCTCCTTCTGCGATCCGTTCCGATTCCACATTTCCTGCGACCCGGAGATAATTGGAATCACGATTGCCATGAACACGTAAACCCAAAACTTTATTGGTAGCCTCATTACCCCAACAAAACTTCCAGCATTTCTCCAAGTTTGTCAACACTTCCTTATTTTCCAATTCTCCCAGAATTACCAGTTTGGTGGGGAATTTGACGGCATGTATTTTGTAACGACGATCCCAGTATCCAGGGGTTGTACCATTATAGTGATAGCCACAGTCAACATTCCATGCATAAGTGGAGGTCAGATTACGATTACTCACCGTATAATTAAAATATGTGCATTCCTTATAGTTGGGACAAAATCCGACTTTTGGCAGATAAGTGTTGGAGTCCTGTTTGGCGCCCAGATACGGCAGCAGGTGCCAGGTCCAGCGCTCTTTTCCTTTCTGCCATGAAAAAATCGGAAGATAATCGTTGTAATCTACTGTATAGGAATTGATTGCCACTCCGATTTGTTTCAAATTAGATAAACAGAGAGTTTTTCTGGCTGATTCCCGTGCCTGATTCAGTGCCGGAAGCAGCATTCCCGCCAAAATTGCGATGATGGCAATCACGACAAGGAGCTCGATCAATGTAAAAGATTTTATTTCTTTTTTCACGCCAAAGAGATTCTCATGCTTCGGGTGAAATGTTGTTTGATTTGAGCTTTCAATACACGATGCTTCATGACAACTCATAAGTTCATCTCCTTTTTTATTTTGAATTATTATTGGTATAAAGTAAACCACCTTTTTCTCTATCTGCAATCATAATATAGGTTGAAATAATATGATTTCAAGGTATTTTTAAAAAAACTTTTTAAGAAACTTGAACCACTTGCTTTCAGGTGCTATATTACCTTTCAGAAAATCAGAAAACAATATTTGAGGTAAAAAATGAGAAAATATGAATACATCGCCGACGTATTGCGCCGGGAAATTCAGGAACGGAAATATGAATACGGAAGCCGATTTCCTTCCGAAATGGATTTAGGGGATCGTTTTGAAGTCAACGTAAAAACAATCAACAAGGCGGTCTCTCTGCTGGTATCGGAAGGTTTATTGAAACGTGGTATCCGCGGCAGCGGCACGCATGTGAAAGCCTATGATGCCTTTCCCCGGCTGCGTATTGCTTTTATCGGACCGTTTTATCATTCGTATTATGCACAAATCCTGCATGGTATTGAACAGGCGGCACTTGCAGAAAACTGTCTGGTTGACGTGTTCAGTATGCCCGGGGAACAACACGGCATTGTCATGGAAAAAATCAAAAATTCTGATATCAAGGGGATCATTACCTACGGATGCGGCATGATCCATGCAGACAGGATACCGATCATGTATCTGGAAGAAGATTCCTGCGGGATATATTTTCCGGACTATGTGGTGTGCAATTCCTATCAGGGCGGGTATGAAATGATGAAAAAACTGATTGAATACGGACATCGCGAAATCGTGATTCTCACCCACATGTTCGATAACCGCCAGAGAATTTCCGGATTTTTGGATGCCATGCGGGAGGAGGGAATACCCGATCCCGAAAAAAGAGTCTATACCTCTATTCAAAGATCCAGATATGATATGAGTGAATTATATGAAAAAATGAAGACAGATCACCCCGGCTTCACAGCGGTGGCGTCAACCAGTGACAATAATATTTTTCACTTTATTTCCCTATTGGAAAAAAAATATATTCCGTGGCATGGGCGTATGGCATTGACCGGATTCGGCAATGTTCCCGGAATCAGCGACCTGTTGCCGATTGCCTCGGTGGACAATCATCCGTATCATATCGGAATAAGAATATTTCAGGGGTTGATGCGGAAAATCGCTGATCCGGAACTGGTCATACAGGAAAAAATCAATATCGAACTGGTTGGACTGGAAAATATTCCAAGGATCTCCTGATTTTTCAGTATAAAAGTCGCAGTAAAATTCCGAAGTTCTCTGAATGGATATCTTCTCTGCTGCACTTTCACCGATCCACAGACAGCTGAAAATCTGTGCAGACGATTAAAAAAAACAGAGATACATGAATTCTTATTTCAAATTCTGTATCTCTGTTCAAACAAATGATTTATCAGATACTGTCAGCGGAAACGGAGTTCTCCGAACGTATCGACATCATTGAAACGGCTTTCCATACTCGGCGCCCAACTGGATAATTCCGGACGTGAATCGCTGGTCTTTTTATTTTCCGCCCCCGGCTCTTCACCGAAAGCAGAACGTTTTGCCGGATAGGAAGAACGGGAAAGATTGAAACGCCAGAGAGTATTTTTCTGCGGTTTCTTTCCAATGGCGGCAAAAGGAATCGTCACATGGGAGATCCACATGTTATTTTTCCGCTGCACGGTATATTTCCAATCCGGATTCCATGAACGGTCGGAATGGATTTGTGTTCCTTTGAATACGCCCTTGTAATCTGCAAAGGAATTTGCCACGGGGTTGAATGCGATTTGCAGATAATCTTTGATTTCCTGCGAGGGAACCACAAAAATTTCAATGCAATCACTTCCATGACAATGTCCGTTATCTCTTCCGGCAGGAGTGAAGCGTTTGGAATCCTGGAGAGTTGTTTCGATCAGAATATGCAAATTTGCCGTGTCTGCCACAACTTTGAAGCGTGTTTCAGCTTTATTGACTGAAAGATTCAGCGGGACAAGTGTCTGCCACTCTGCCTTTGACCATGCCGGATCATTTGCATCTTTCACGGTATCGACAGTAGCAATATTCATATTTTTCCGGGGCATTTTCCGGATTTGAGCGATTTGATCCGCATTCCAGTTGAAGGGAGCACCGATCGCAGCGCGCCACCATCCGTTATTCTGAAGGATCAAACGGCTGGCTCCGCCGAGGATCTGAAGTGACGGCCATTCCTTGAGTTTCTTTTTTGTTCCTTTTGCATCAAACCACTGATCGAACAGGATCTCACGCCGTTTCAGGGATTCAGCCAACTGAGTGAAATTATTATCTGTCGGGGCAAGCTGATACGTGTAATAATAGTGCACGGTTTCAGCCAGATTTTTCACATAATCGAACTCAACTCTTGTCAACAGAAGTCTGTCTTTATATTTCTTTTCCTTACAGAGTTTTTCAGCCTGCACAAGATTATTTTCCAACTCTTTCAGAGCGGCAGGCGGGTAGAGAAATGCGATCACCGGTTTGGGATCTTCCGGGACACCGGTTGTGATTCCTTCGATCGCAGTATCTGTTTTCTGGAGCTGATCGAACAAGGCAATACGGCGGTAGAGAGCAGTGAAGAACTGTTTCATCGGTCTTGCAGCAGGACCGTATGTATGTTTGCAGAACTCATCCAGAAGTTCTCTTTCATTCCGTTCCGGCTTGTTCAACAATTTACCATAGATATAGAATACCGGACCGTTCAATCCCCAGAGCTGTCCGATTCCGCACTGGAAATATCCGTTGACACCATATTTTTTGAAAGTCCGGATCTGTTCCGCACAATATTCAGGTGTTCGCATGGGAGTGTTGCCCGGATGATGATATGCGCCCCAGTTGTAAACATAGACGAAGAAAGGATTTTTGAGTTTGACCTTGCTCCAGAGCTGAAAATGTTTTTCTGTATAACGGGTCAGTTGAATGATTGTGTTATCCGGGAAAGAATCAAATGTTACGGGCGGATAGACGGTTGCCTGATAGGAGAGGATCAACACCTTTTTTCCGGGACGTTCTTTCTGAAGACGTTCAGCCAGTTGGCGATGCAGGATCCACAATTTTTCACCGGGATCGGTAGTATTTCCATATTTTTTGCAGGCTTCACATTCGCACGGACGGTATGCATCGGTCTGTGCCAGAGTGGTGATATCCGCACCGGAATCAAGGGAGCGCAGCATTTGCTGATAGATCAGATCCTGAACCTGCGGATTGGAAATGCAGAGATGATTTCCATTTCCGGAACGGATCCCGTTGAACATGGCAAAATATTCCGGATGTTTGGCAAAATACTGCTTTGCCGGAACCGCTTGATAGTAAGTGTGTCCGCCGGAGAAATATTTTACATCTCCCGCACCGAAAAAATTCTGACTGTATGCATAATACTGATCGCCCCAGTATCCGTGGAAACTGATGATTTCCGGCTGGATCACTTTTTTGAATCCCGCCGGGATCACGATCTTTTTCTTTTTGCCATATTCTGTTCCGGCGTCACCGGGAAGAAGAAAACGGACATCACAAAATTCTTCGAGAAAATAGACTGCCGCTTTCAGGGAGGGAACACGGAAATGATAATAGGTCCATGTGCTTGTTTTCGGAGGAAGTTTTCCGAAATTCGGAGCATCTTTTCCAATCAGAAAAAGATTGCCGTCCTTTTCCTGCATGATACTGTCAAACTTCTGTAATCCGGAAAGATCAATCCCTGCTTGCCGGGCTGCAAGTGTATCACCGAGAAAAATCCCTTTCCGCCCCTTGGGCAGCTTGGATTCATTCAACACCCATAAATCAGCCCCGACAGTGTTCTGAAGCGATTTACGGATCTTGTAAGCTGTATGTTTCAGGATATTTCCGCCATCTTCCGGTTTTACATGATCGGGCAGAACAATACAAAGTTTGGAGGTTTTATCAATTTCCAGAGCAGAAAGCGAAAGGACACCTGTGAGACAGAATGCTATCAGATATTTAACAATCTTCATATAGCCTCCGTTTCCTGTTTATCTTGATTCCCACGGCAGAATGGTCGGATCTACACCGGGACCGGCGATATAGGATCGGATTTGTTTCGCACCGGCATAGCCATTCAGACCATAATATTCTTTGGAAAACTCTGCAACCCCGGCACCGCCCACGTGTCCATCCAGAAAACCGATGTTTGCCCGTTTGGAATGAGCCGGATAGATATAAGAGAATGTGGAATAACCCGCCCCGGATGCTTCCCATGTGATCAAGCGGGAATTGGAATATTTCGCACCCATATCCGGAGTGGAAAGATAAACACAGGAATCTGCCATCAACAGAATCTTAGAGGCAGAAAGCGGAATCCCTTTGCTCGGAGTTGTGCGATAGAAGTTGCCTTTCAGCTTCAACACATGAGAAGGATATCCAACCGGATTTGCCTGATCTGTTTTGAAGACTGCCCCATAACAATCTCTTGCTTTTTCAACCCCGGTAACATCCACTTCCCGTTTCATAGAAGGACAGAATGTCACTTTCGGAGGCTCATTGTTTGCTCCCAGCGGGGCCAAATATCCTTCAAGAGAAAGGAGTTGTGCCCAGGAAGGCGCAGCAGGACGCGGATCCGCGGTCTTGGTGTTCAGGAATTGTTCGTCATTACTGTCCATATACATCAGGATCGCCATCATGCACTGTTTGATATTCCCCATACAGTTGGACCCTCTTGCACGCTCTCTTGCAGCGTTCAATGCAGGAAGCAGCATTCCGGCGAGAATTGCAATAATAGCAATAACCACGAGGAGCTCTATAAGGGTGAAAAAACGATTTTTACTTTGCCAATGACTCATGTTCATCTCCTTTTATTTTATTGATATTTGATAATTACAACAGCAAATTCTTCGAGTTTTTCCAGTGTGATGGAAAGGGTTGTTCCGACAACCTTAAACGGGATCTCTTTATCATCAGGACCGAGCAGGACACTGACAACTTTTTTGTCTTGCGGCAGAGTCAGTTCCACTTTGATCTCATAGAGAGCCGGCGGCGGCAGATCTGCCGGACGGTTCAGCAGAGAAAGATAGAAACATTTTTCTTCGCTGTACTCAAAGAGCGTACATTCCACCCACGGTGCGGCATTGGTGCGGATCATCTGTCCGGAGAGAGATGTGACCAGCCCGGCAAAGAGATCGCGGTGGACCGGATAGATATTCTCTTCCAGTTTTCCGGCACAGTAAATGACTTTTCCTTTCCCGTAACGGTTGATCGTCAGAGCCGGAGCATCGGTCCAGACCCACGGCGGATTGGAAATGGCAGAACCGAAACGGTCGGATTCCAATGCATCAGAACAGGGCAGAGTCAAAGTGCCGAGCACTTCCGCAGTGTCTTGTGAGATCTTTGTCTGTGCGCCTTCCAGCATCACGGGATATTTGTAAGAACAATATTCTGCCGGAAGAGTATTTTCGCGCGGTGCAATGTAAGTGACTTTCTGCGTGATCTCTCCATTGGTATGGACACCGAGAAGATCGGCAAGCGCAAAATCTTTTCTCATACCTTTTGCCGGATCAAAAAGAGAGGTATCCGCAGAGACATAGAGAGAACCTCCGGCGGCAACATATTCCCGGATCTTATTACATTCTTCTTCGCTCATTCTGGAACAGTCACTCAGGATCAATGCAGGGAAACGACTCAGATCGCTTTCACTGTCGGCAAACGAGAAAAGAATATGTTTTTCAGATAATGTTTTTGCGATATTCGCATAACGTTTTGCATTGGGAGACAAGGATTTTTCGATATTGAAAATATCGCCTTTGTTCCGTACATCCAGCTGGGAATCGCGGCTGTAATAAATCGCACAATCCGCAACAGGACGGGTTGCCGCATGGATATATTTGCCATACTGTCCGTATTTTTTGAAAATAACTGCGGCATTGTGATAGAATTGATCATCCACTGTACCGATCGGATCCAACGCATCGATCAGTGTGAAACTTGTCTGATTGGCGATCGCGGCATACGCAATGGTGGAGATCTCTTCCTGTGAACGGCTGGTGGTGTGATGACTCAGGTGAATACAGCGGGAAACCATGAATTCCACCGGATGAGTCTTGGTCAGAGCGGTGTACATTTTGGAACAGTAGATCTGTTCAAACTTTTCTCCGGTCAGGTCATGGGCAAGATAGTCGCCGCAACGGTAAAAATCAGGCTGATTGCCTGCCCCGTTCCAACCTGCATGGAGTGCTCCAGTCTGAAATGCAACAGTGCGATCCGGGGTCAGAGTTTTGACAGTATCACGAATCCGCTGCACAAAATCGTTTACGCTCTCTTCACGGAACTTGGCAAAGGCATTCCAAAGCGGATCATTCCAATCAATTTTTTCCGGGATCTGCGCACCATTGTTCTGTTCCGCAAATTTTGCACGACATACAGGACAGCAGCAGATCACATCCCAGCAGCCGACCATATCAAACCAGTAACCGTCGGTTTCATACGTGGAAACAACCTCTTTCACCAGTTCAATGAAAAAATCTCCATAACCGGTATTGGGACAGCACAAACCATATCTGCCGCTTTCCCAGTAATGATTGTGAACCGTTCCTTTGCCATTGGGCATGATCATCCGCCACTCCGGATGAAGATCATAAGCACGACGGCTCCAGGTGTTCAGAAAAACCTGTGTTTTCATCCCTTTTTCACGATATGCGCGAAGTGTATCCCCCAGAAGATCACGTCCATTCAAACATTGATGCGGATATCCAACTTTTGTTGGCCAGAAGCATAAACCGAGACAGGACGAGGCAGAAAACTGAGCCACATCGGTTCCGGAAAGTTTCATCAGTTCTGCCATTTTTTCTGCGGAATATTGACTCATGAATTCGCTGTTCCAATCTGGGATATGCATATCAACCAGAAGACGTTTCAGATTTTTTTCATTCCAGAGAATACTCATAGAATAAACAACCTTTCTTTATTATAGTCTATAGTGCAAAATCATTTTTACAGTTATCTAAGATAGCACGTATTCCGCACAATTCAAATAATATTTTATAAATTATCTAAAAAAAATGTTATATCTAACATCGTTTTTTGTCGGTCAAGTCCTCCGGAAAAAGGGACATAAAAAAAGCCATCACCCGGTACAGATGACGGCTTGCAGAGTTCAAAATGTTTGAGTGTTTTTATTCTTTCACGTCGATCTCCATGGTTCCGACAGATTCCATTCGCAGGGGGTTCGGCTCTTTTGTCAGACGAAATTTCACATAGAGCATCATCTGCGGATAAGTGCAGCGACTTTCCTCCCATATATCTGCCGCATAGTTCAGTCAGTATCGGACTTTCACCGACAAGTCAATGTGCGTGCCGCGCATACCCAAAAAAAGACGGACGATTTTCATGAAAATCATCCGTCAGGATATTTTGATTGCAACGCTGGTTACAGAATTTTATCTGACCAGTTCCAGATTCCCGAAATCTTCATAAGCGGTCTGGCTTGAGGAGGGAGTTTTCGGGTAAATTCCTGTTTCGGAAACCGGCAGATAACGGGATCTGTTGATACGGTAGAGCAGGACTTTCCAGCGGACACCCGGTTCGAGCTTGACGCCTTTGCTGTTGAGATCTTTGATCGGAATAGCCATGATCGCAGTCCAGCCGGTATCTTTGTCAAAAGAACTGTTCAGAGTTCCTTTGATGTGAGCGGAAGAGAGCATTTTGAACGGCAATTCTTTCGGATGTGTCGAGGGAAGTCCGACCAGACCTCTTGCCTTGTAGAAACTGACCTTTTTGCCGTTGCGGGGTGAAACATAGATATGCCAGAAATAAGTATCATCGACCGGCTTGAGCATGATCCCTGCTGCATCCCCGATCTTGTCGTGCGGCTGCTGATCTTCAACCCCTTCGGCAACAATATCCAAATCCTTGCAATTTATGCCGACATAGAGATAATTTTCATCCCACAGCAAACGGAATGTTCCCTGATCTGTAATTCCATTTTTGAAAAATTCAGCAACTTCCGGACGGGCATTCTTAAATTCTCTTTCAGAGAAAACAAGCGTATATTCCGGTGCTTTCTGCCACACGGGATCATCCAGAACACCATTCATTTTCGGCGGAACCGAAGTATAAACAGCTTTTACTGTCTGTTGTTCATTCTGACAAAACATGGCGCATCCCGACAGAAGAATAGCGGAACAAGCCAACACCACACTGCAACATTTTTTCAACATTGAAAATCCTTTCTCTAAAAAATAATAGCGATCAAAATAATCAAACAATGGAAAAATACTCCTGAAAAAATTTATTTCAAGTTGTTTCAGAAAGAAAATTGAATAAAAAATACTATGAAATCAAAAAAAACGGGAAGTTGTGAAAGGAGAGATTGATTTTATGAGAAAAGGGTGTATATTAATTGCCCTTAAAATATTTAAAGGAAAATAGAACAAGCGAAATATGAAAAAGCCGGATGAACACAATGTTTTTGATTGGCTCAAAATCACAGAATGGTTTCTGTGGCTTCTGTTTGCTGCTGGTGCGGGGCAACTGATCTGGTTTGCATATAACAATCCGGACAGATTGAATGGCATTCAACTTTTGCCGTATCCAATGGTGAAAGTTTCCATCTGCTGTCTTGCAATCGCTCTCATTTACATCTTTTTCCTTGCTTTGGCAGCTATATTGTACCGTCCATTCAAAGATGACCGGAAAGAAGAGGAGCTGCCCGGAGTGACTGTGATCGTGCCTGCTTATAATGAAGGCAAACATGTTTCCGATACATTATCCAGTATTCTTGCCTCAGATTATCCGGCAGAAAAACTGGAAATCATTGCGGTCAATGACGGTTCTCAGGATGACACCTGGGAATGGATCACCTATTCTGCCAACCGCGCAAACGGGCGGATCCGGACGATCAATCTGCCCCGGAACGGCGGAAAGAAACATGCACTTTATACCGGGATCAAGGCGGCGACTTTTGATTTTATTGTAACCGTTGACAGTGATTCTCTGGTGGAGCGTCGTGCAGTACGAAACATTATTGCACCGTTTCAGGATGAACGAGTCGGAGCTGTGGCGGGAAACATCCGCGGCAAAAAGGATGCCCGCAACTTTTTTGTATTGATGATGGATGTGGCAATGACATACAGTTGCGAATTCATGCGTCCGCTTCAGAGTGCATTCGGAACTGTTTTCTGTACGCCGGGAGCGTTGAGTGCATACCGGAAATCTGCGGTCATGCCCCTGTTGGATGAGTGGATGCATCAGACATTTATGGGAGTCCCCTCCACGATTGGCGAAGACCGTGCGATCGCCACTTTGCTGCTTCGATCCGGGTATTACAATGTTCATCAGCAGAATGCAGTTGTGGAAACCTGTCTGCCGGATACCTATTGGAAGTTATGCCGTATGCTGATCCGTTGGATGCGGAGCGATGTGCGTGAAAATATTCTGATGAGCCGCTTTCTTCTCAGGAATCTCATCTCCAAAAAATTCCGTGGTGTGATGATGCTTTTTCACTGGCTGATTCTTTCCGGTGGAATGATCCTGCCGGTGCTTTATCTGCCGGGATTGGTGGTTCTGATCATTTTTGCGTTGGATCAAATGATATTTCTGCCATTGCCGCTGATCTCTTCAACCGCATGGAGCCTTGTTCCTGCAGTGATCTATGGGAGGATCCGGAAACCCCGGAAGATGGTCTGGGCGTTTATTTTCGGTGTATTTGCACAGATCGGCTTGATCTGGATTTACCTTTATGCGTTCTGCACTGTTCGCAATTCCAAATGGATGACCCGGGAAAAGCGCAAGGAAAGACAACGTCCTGCCGTCGGGGCTCTTCTGAAGAAAGCCCCCCGACGCTGAGGATTTGCAACTGTTTTTATTTTTCGGTATTTTCCGCTTCCGGCAGCGTGATATGAAATGTTGTTCCTTTTCCGCTCTCCGAGGTCACAGAGATTGTTCCGCCATGGAACTGGATGATATGTTTAACGATTGCCAAGCCGAGGCCATTTCCCTGAACAGCATGCTTTTTCTTGCCACCGGCCCGGTAGAAACGGTTGAAGATCTTATCCAGATGCTGCGCGTCAATTCCGCAACCGTAATCCTGTAAATGGATCAGAACCTTTTTATCTTCATGGGTCATCGAAACCGTGATCCGGTCTGTTCCGCCGTGTGCAACGGCATTGTTGAGCAGATTTCCGAAAGCCTGTCCCAACATATTCGGGTCGGCATTGATCGTACATTCTTCATCCACCGTGAGTTCTATTTTTACATCCGGATTGGTATTCCGGAAAGAATCCAACGTTTTCTGCAAAAACTCTCCGGGCTGGATCGGAATAAAATCACGATCAGGTCTGATTTCTTGCAGCTCTAATGCAGTCAGACTCAGAAAGTCATGAAGCAATCCGGCAAGCCGTTGTGACTGCAAGGTGAGAGCCCGGGTACATTCATTCCGGAATTCCGGATCATCCAACGCTCCGTGTTCGATTCCTTCAACCGCAGAAAGAATCCCCGTGACCGGCGTTTTCATGGCATGCGAAATAGCGGTGACAAATTCGCCGCGGCAGTTTTCCAGTTTCCGCAATTCAAGAATCTGTCCTTTCAAATGGGTCGCCATATTCTGCACACACAAAGCAATCTCCCTGACAACTCCTGACTTCGGCACATAAACAGGATAATCCAGATCTCCTTCGGCAATCTTTCCAGTACTGATGCGGAGTTGATTCAGCGGAGAACGGATCTGTGCAAAGAAGTAGATTGTCAGTCCTGTGATAATAATGAATCCCAGAAAGATCAAAGCGATCATGGAAAATTCAGAAAGTTTGATCAGGCGGGACACACTGTTGCACAGCTCAGCCATGATCAGCACATATTCCCGTTCGCCAGCTTCAAAACGGATCGCATGATATGCCACCCAGGTCGCAAACCGGTTGTCATAAACGATTTTGACATCTTCCCGGATCGGATCCTGAAACAGTGTTCTGATCTGCGGATTTTCAAGCATTGCCTGAAGTCTGCGGGAGGAATTCTGCGATTCAAAAATGATCGGACCATGATGAACTTTGATTTGGAGAATCATGGGATTGCCTGCATTTTTTTCAAAAAACTGTGCCAGCTTTCCCTGTTCATTCTCCGCCAGAAGAGTCTTACAAACCTCGGCTGTCAGACGGTTGCTTTTCCGGATCTCCAGTTTCAATTCTGTAAAATAGGATTCCCGGAACGAATCGATTTGCAGCATCATAAGGATCACAGCCGCAGAGACTGTGATCAGAATCAGCAGAGGAACCACCCAGAAGAATAATGTTTTTTGAAACATATTTTTCAGAATCCGGTAATTTTGTAACCCACACCGCGAACTGTTTCAAGATGTTCTGTCCAAGGTTCCAGCTTCTTCCGGAGTTTCATCATGCGGATATCAACCACACGGTCTGTGACGGGATAATCTCCGCCCTTGACACTTTCAATGATCTGTCTGCGTGTAAAGACTTTTTCCGGGGAACGAGCCAGCAGCAGGAGTGTGTCGAACTCATCCGCCGTCAATGCCAATTTCTTATCATCAAGTTTTGCGATTCTTGTGGACGCATCAAGAAAAAGTGCTCCGAGAGTGATCGCTTCCCTGTTTGTGGCAGGAACCCGTTTTCGGAGAAGTACACGGATACGGGCAAGCAGAATATTTCTGCTGAATGGTTTTGTAATATAATCATCCGCACCAAGTTCCAACCCTGTCACGATATCCTGTTCTTCTCCTTTGGCTGTCAACAGGATCACCGGAGTATCTGCAAGAACCGCATCGCTCCGCAATTCATTGAGTACAGTCAATCCGTCGATCCCCGGCAACATGATATCCAGCAAAATCATATCCGGATGAAGCGTTTTGGCAAGTTCCAAGCCCTCTTCACCGTCTGATGCACCGAAAACACTTGAAAAACCATTCATACGCAAGTGCATACGGGTCAGGTTGCGTATGGACTCATCATCTTCAATAATCAATATTTTGCAATTTTCATCCATGTTGTTTTCTTCCTTTTTTTGAGTTTGTCATACTGCTTATAGTATAAACACACCTTTTTTATTTGTCAAACTCAAAAATAGATTTTTTATCATTTTTTAACTGTTCCGCCATGGAATTGAAAAAAGCAGCACCGAAAGCAAACAAGAGACTGTTTTTACCAACTTGAAATTCTATTCATAAAAGGGGCTGTTGCAAAACCTCAAAAAAGGTGAGCAACAGCCTTTTTCTATTGTTTGAGCAGAAAGTTGGAGGTATAATAAGTCATGATAGGAGAAAATCATGGCTTATTTTACAAATTCTCAAG
>JAGCNI010000122.1 GCA_017646015.1 Lentisphaeria bacterium | reverse complement strand
CACTGGCACAGAAAGCAGAATGTTGCGGCAGAACTGTCGGCAACCGTTGGAGTATTCTTCCGATGGAAGGATGGGATTGTCAGGCGGATGGTGCACCCAGTGAACTGACACGCCGCCGCTGGCTCCGTTTTGCCACAAGCGGTGCAAAATTATTGTATGGAACAGAAGCCGCAGCAGTCATGCACAGCGGCAGAAGCAATCCCTATCAGCTGATGGTTGCCGATCATACCGCAGACGCACTGAAAAAGATCGTTGTTGATATGCGGCAGGCGCACAAAGAAAAATTCGGAACAGCGGATGATCTTGTCATAGGTTTACAGCTGACTCATTCCGGACGGTATTCGCATCCGAATCAATCAGCAGTACTGGAACCGGTCACGGCATATGCACATCCGCTGCTGGATCAGAAATTCCATTGCGGACCGGAACACGTTGTCAGTGATGCTGAAGTGGAAAATATCGTAAAACATTTTATTAAAGCAGCAGAAATCGCCCGGAATGCCGGATTTGATTTTGTAGATATCAAACATGCACACGGTTATCTGGGACATGAATTTCTGACCGCCTATGACCGGAAAGGGAAATACGGCGGCTCCTTTGAAAACAGAACCCGTTTCTTCTGCGAGATCGCGGGGGGGATCAAAGAAAAATGCCCGGATCTGGCAATCTCATCACGGGTCAGTCTTTTCGATATCTTCCCGTTTATCAAAAATGAAAACGGCGAAGGTGTCCCGATGACATGGCAGGGAGCTTATCCCTATGCGTTCGGAGGTGCGGGTGACGGCATGAATATGGATCCGGATTTGAAAGAGACAGCTGAATTCATCCGTCTTTTGCAGAAATACGGCGTGGATCTGATCTGTGCCACAATCGGCAGTCCGTACTACAACGTACACATGCAGCGACCCGCCTATTATCCGGTCTGCGATGGCTATCCGCCGCCGGAAAATCCGCTCTATAATGTATCCCGCCATCTGAAAGCAGTCAAACGGATCCGCGAACTCTGTCCGGGCATCAAAGTTGTCGGCTCCGGTTATACCTGTCTCCAGGAATATCTGCCCAATGCTGCGGAATATGCAGTAGCACACGATGAAACAGATTTTGTGGGGATCGGGCGTATGGTTCTCTCCTATCCGGAAATCTGTGCGGACGTATTGCAAGGGAAACCGCTTGACCGCCGTCATATCTGCCGTACATTCGGCGATTGCACCAATGCGCCGCGCAACGGCATGGTCTCCGGATGCTATCCGCTGGATGAATTTTATAAATCAAGAGAAGAATGTCCCAAACTCCGGGAAATTCTCAAAGGTTTGAAATAAATCGCAGAGAAAAATCTCCCGGCATGAAAAAAGCCCGCAGTTGAAATAAAAACTGTGGGCTTCTTTTCTGATTTCAGGAAAGAGTTCAGATCAACACTCTGCCGGAAAGAGCACCGGGCAGACAGGCGCGGATCCCGGAAACATTTCCGCTGAGTTCAGTAGTCACGCCATGCAGGAAACGGCTTTCGGTTCCCTCGATATCGATGAATCCGGCATCGGTATCAATCGTGATCACGGAGGAGATAGGATCTTCATACATCACCATATTGCCGATACATTCATATTCTTTATACCACTCTTTTTCCGGGAAAAGATCATGCGGATTGGGAATCCAGTTGAATGTTGCAGAATTGACATCCAATCTGGCGACACCGCCGACAATATCCAGACCGCTGCGGTGATAATGTCCGTTCAT
>JAGCNI010000121.1 GCA_017646015.1 Lentisphaeria bacterium | reverse complement strand
TTTTTCAAGATATTTTTATTTTTCCCGCTTTCCAGAGATCTCACGCCCCTTCCGACACCTCTTTTTTCTGATTTTATATTTCTATGGAGGATTTTTTTGAAAAAATTCCCGAAATGAAATAATCTCACTTGAAAAAATGACTTTATTGTGGTAACTTGTCAATGTTTTCAAATTTCAGGAGGAGATAACATGAGCAAAGATGAAAACAATGCAAAAACAATCACGCTGGGATCACTCCTGAGCACGGATCGGGTGTTGTTGCTGAAAGGAAAACAACAGAAACAGGATGTCCTTGAGGCTTTGATCAAAGTCATTGCAGACAGCGGAGAATATGGTTCCTATGATGATATCAAGTGGGGAATCATGCACAGAGAAGATTTGATGTCCACCGGTATCGGAAACGGAATTGCAATTCCTCATGTGCTGCTGCCCAATGTGGAAACACCCGGTATGGCACTGGCTCTCTGTCCGGATGGTATTCCCGATTATCAATCCACCGATACAGTCATGATCCGGATGGTATTTATGTTGATCTCCGGAAAAAATCATCAGAAAACATCTCATCTCAAAATTCTTTCTAAAATCGGTTCTCTTTTTTATGACGGCAGACTCAAAGTCGCATTTCTCGCAGCCAAAGATGCAGAAGCGTGTCTTGAAATCCTCGCCCGTGCGGAAAGTTGAGAGCATTGCGGGGGGGACAACTGTTCCATGGATTCACTGTTACGCAAAAAAATCGAAAACGGGGATGAGCTCTGTCCGGCAGATTTGAAACGACTTCTTCTTTTGGAAAATCAGGAAGATTTACAGATATTGTATCAGGCTGCCTATAAGATGAAACTGCGTCATATCGGGAATAAAGTCAGTTTAAGAGGACTGATCGAGTTCAGCAATATCTGTACCAAGAACTGTTATTACTGCGGGATCCGGAAAGGAAATCATGCGGTACAGCGTTACTGTATGACTCCGGATGAAATTCTGGCAGAAGCGGAAACGGCATGGAAATGGGGACTCGGCTCAGTCGTACTTCAAAGTGGAGAGCGTTCCGACCGGGATTTTACTGATTTCGTGGAACAGATCGTCCGGGAGATCAAAAGGATTTCCAATGGAGAACTGGGGATCACACTCTCCTGCGGCGAACAGAGTGAAGAAGTTTACCGGAGATGGTTTGAAGCAGGAGCACACCGTTATTTGCTCAGGATCGAAGCCGGGGATCCGGAATTTTATACAACGTTACATCCTGCGGATCATTCCTATCATGACCGGAAACAATGTCTGAAAACATTGAAACGATGCGGCTATCAGACAGGATCCGGGGTCATGATCGGTTTACCGGGGCAGACCGTTGATCATCTGGTTACAGATCTTCTGTTTTTCCGGGAACTGGATCTGGATATGATCGGCATGGGCCCGTATATCATTCATAAAGATACGCCGCTGGCTGTGCAATTTCCTGATTTTCAACAAAAAACAGAATTTCAACTGACAGCTGCACTGAAGATGATCGCAGTTACAAGGCTCTTTCTGAAAGATGTCAATATTGCCTCCACCACAGCACTCCAGGCGTTGCGGGATGACGGCAGGGAACTGGGAATACAGGCAGGAGCCAATGTGATCATGCCCAATGTCACAGATACTTCATTCCGTTCTTCGTATCAACTTTATCAGGGGAAACCGGGGGTCAATGATGCACCGGAATCGGGCATGACCGATCTGAAAAAAAGACTGGATGCCATCGGAGAAACAATTCTCTTCAACACCTGGGGCGACTCCCCGCATTTCCGGAAATACTGATTCAATCAATCCAACGACACAAAAAACAGACAGCCCGGAATCATAATCATTTCCGAAACGCTGTCTGTTTTTTTTATGGTCAGAGCAGCAAAACTTATTTCAAGCCCATCAGAGCCACAGCTTCTGTCCAGATACCGGATGCAGTTCTGTTCATCAAAGCGATAGCCTCTTTCTTTTTATTCTTACGGAGCAGCACCAATGCTTCAGCGGTTGCTTTTTCGTAACGGACGATCATATTTTTTTCAAACGCCAGCCATTCAGAAGGGATGTCAGCTTTCAACCCCAGTTTATCGAAACGTTTCCATGAAGCTGCGGAGCATGCTGTGCCGGTAAGAAGAGGATGAATTTTTTCCGCACAGACCGGGATCGGAATATAAATGGTGTGGCGGGGATGTCCAATCAGACAATATGCTGTGGAAAGGACACCGGGAAACTCGCGATGGATCACCAGAGAGGAAGCGGAATTGGTTTTGGCGAAGCAGACAGAACGATCCTGCGGTGTTCCTTCCGGCACATTGCATGTACGGGAAACCTCGAGAACATCCCCGAGTGTAAGAATATTATTTTTATGAAGAGCTTTGTTCAGCACCGTGCGGACTGAATATTCACGACCGCAACTGTTCATAAAGGCTTTCAGGGTGGACTGCGTCAACTGTGCCATCCCCGGATTTCTCCAGATATTCGCCCGATAAGTATAACCTCTGTCATAACGCTGAACAGAGCAATACTTGGCGGTCATTTCACAAACATATCCTTCATTGGCATCCATAAAAAGGAATGTTGAACCGCTTACTGTTCCATGGCGGTAATCCCCCTGACGGAGCAATTCCTGCAGAGCCTTCACAGCCTGCGATGCAGTATCACATTTTCCAAGTACATGGAAGAGAATTCCAGGAGTCGATTTTTTGGTAATGTCATCTTTGGAAGGATCAACACATTTTTCTCCGCTGTTCACAATTGCGGCAAGACCGGAAACGTTGATTCCCATACAGAGAGAACCATCGTTTCCGAGCCCGATCCATTTACGGGACGCATTCGGGTAATTCTGCATTGCCACGACAGTACGGTATTTCGCATCCCGGTTTTTGTGAAGGATGTTGGTATTGTTTTTTGTCAAATCGGAAAAGATCATCCAGCTGGTGCACTCATGTTCCAATTCCTTGTCTTCCGCATGGAGCATTCCTCCGGTGAACATCAAGCCGAACAAGAGCGTAATACGCATAAAATTCATCTTCATTTTCTTCTCCTCATTACAAAATATACCATTTTTCAACACGTATCAATAAATATAATACAGCTTTAGCGGGAATACAAGGCAAGATCAAAAAAATTTTCGATTTTAGAAAAAAAATCTGTCACTCTCAAAAATTTGCGAAAAAACAATAAAACGCCTTGACAACTGCCCATTTGAGACCTATATTTTCAGGTTAGAAAGAAACAGATAAATTACCGGAATATGATGGACATTATGATTGCACATGGTTTTGACAATGCTCTTTATTTGAAAGAGCAAACGGCGGAAATCCTTGACAGGGCGCGAAAATTTGACAATAAACTGTATCTTGAATTCGGCGGCAAGCTGGCGTATGACTTTCATGCGGCACGGATTCTGCCGGGGTTTGATCCGAATGTCAAACTGCAGCTGTTGAGCCGTCTTAAAGATCAGATCGATGTGGTGATCTGTATCTACTCCGGTGATATCGAACGAAAAAAGATCCGCGCAGATTTCGGGATCGCTTATGATGCAGACACTCTCCGGATCATTGATAATCTCAGAGAATGGGGAATCAGTGTAAAATCGGTTGTTGTAACGCGTTACGAAGATCATCCGGCAGTCAACAACTTCATCAACAAACTCGAACGCCGGGGAGTACGGGTTTATCGTCACAAAGCGATCAAAGGATATCCGGCAGATGTGGATCTGATCGTCAGTGATGCCGGATACGGTGCCAATGAATATATTGAAAGTGACAAGCCGATCGTAATCGTCACAGGTCCCGGTCCGAGCAGTGGAAAAATGGCAACGTGCCTCTCACAAGTCTATCACGAATATAAACGCGGCATCTCTGCCGGATATGCAAAGTTTGAAACATTCCCCGTATGGAGTCTGCCGCTCAATCATCCGGTCAATATCGCATACGAAGCGGCAACAGCAGATATCGGGGATGTCAATATGGTCGATCCTTTCCATTTGGAACACTATGGAACGACAACGATCAATTACAACCGGGATATTGAAATCTTCCCCGTGGTCCGCCGTATCTGTGAACGGATCATGGGAAAAGAAAATGCGTATCAGTCCCCCACAGATATGGGGGTCAACCGTGTTGGATTTGCAATCACCGATGATGAAATCGTCCGGAAAGCATCCTGTCAGGAGATCATACGCAGAAACTTCCGCTACCGTTGCGAATATGCGATCGGGGCAGCTGACAGAAAAAGTGTGGATCGTTTGAAAGTCCTGATGGATAATCTGGGGCTGCATGAAGAGGATCGTCCGGTCGTATTGCCTGCACGGGAAGCGGCGGCAGCGGCATCCAAGAGTCAGAATAAAGGAAATGATGGTTTCTTCTGCGGTGCGGCGATCCAGTTGCCGGATGGAAGAATCGTAACAGGAAAAAATTCTCCGCTCATGCATGCCGTGGCAAGCTGTGTAATAAATGCAGTCAAAGTTCTGGCTGAAATACCGGATGATCAACATCTGATTTCTCCGGATGTCGTAAAATCTGTCACATCTCTGAAAAAAGAGATCCTGAAAAGCAAACGTGTCAGCCTCGCTCTGGATGAAATGCTTATCGCATTGAGTGTCGGTGTCACCAATAATGAAACAGTCAAAAAAGCTGTTAATCAGCTCTCTGCACTCTCCGGCTGCGAAATGCATTGTTCGCACATGCCGACACCGGGCGATGAAGCCGGATTGCGGAAACTGGGAATCAATCTGACCTGTGATCCGGTCTTCGCAAGCCGCGATCTTTTTATTGATTGAAACTGGATCGTTCAACTCATCCGGGAAACAGATCATCACCGTTTCCCGGATGTTTTTTTGTTATCTATTTTATTATAAACATACAGCAACAGAAAAGGAATTTTTCATGAACAAAAATTATTTCTGCAAATTCACACCAAACGGCTGGAATAAAAATGACTGGCAGCATGTCGGAAGTCCCCGCTGGAATGGAACCAGTTACTGGCTCCAGAATGAAGATCATATTGTCAATCATCTGCCGGAAAATCTGACAGAAGAAGAGATCATTCAGGAAAAATTTCCAGCTTCGGAATGTTATGTCAGCATGCTTCTGAAACAACCGGTCAAGGCCTCTGCATTCTTCTCCACCGTATGCTCATTCGACCATATTGCAGCCCCTCTGCTGGTGCTTTCTCAGGAAAACGGTCCGATCTATCACGATCATCTGGAAATCGTTCTTTACAACGAGGGAATCAATGTATGGCACCATTTCTTTAAAGACAACACCCCCTCATGGTAACTGATCGCTGCCGGAAAATTCCCTCTCAATGCCAAACAGAGATACCGCATGAACGTAGCATTTTACAAAACAGAGGAAGGCTGGTTCCTGAATATAGAATGTCCCGGTTTCCCTGCAATTCAGCATCAGTTGGAAACAGATTGGCCGGAAACCTATTTTGTCGGGATCACCGCCTGCGAAGGGATCAACCGGTTCTATGAATTTGAACTGAAAGGTGATGTCCCTCCGCTGCAGAAATAAAGATGATTATTCAGCTCTCATGCCAGGTTCAGCGAATAACGCACGCCCTCAATGATCATTTTGGCGGCAATCGCAGAAAGAAACAATCCGCTGAGCTTGGTTATGATCTGGATCCCCTCTTTCTTGAAAACACGTTCCGCCTGTGTACTCAATGCCAGCAACGCAGTCAGCAGAATCGTTGAAAGAAGAAGCGCAAGCAGATTGGAACAAGTCATCACAAAATTACTGCGTTCCAATCCGATCACGATCAAACCGGCGGCAGTTCCCGGTCCGACAGCCATCGGTATGGCAATGGGAACAACTGCTATCCCCCCGCTTTCTCCACTCCGTACCGCTCGTTTGTTTTTCCGGTTATCCCCCCAGACAAGCATCACGGAACAGATCATCAGGATCACTCCCCCGCCAACTTTGAAAAGATAAATATCGATCCCGAGCAGTGAAAAAACAGCCTGTCCGCAGAAGAAAAGAATGATTCCTGCTGCCATAACAGCCACACCGCTTTTGATGCTGATCCAGAAACGTTCCATAGGTGTATGTTCCGCAGTCAATGACAGAAAGGTGGACAATACAGCAAACGGATTCAGCAGAATCAAAATCTTCACAGCGGTTACAAAAAACTGCTCCATGATCTATTTTCTCCTCTTTTTTCTTCTTTTTTATGCGTTTTCAGTTTGATATTATAAACAATGTTCATTATATTACACCATAAAATGAAAATGTCAAGCCGAAAAATAAAATATATTCAACAAAAAGGTTAATATAATGAACAATATACCGGAATTACCAGCGATTGGAGAGAATTTGCACCGGGAACGGAAAAGGCAGCAGCTCTCCATGACAGATCTGGCAGCAGCGAGCGGGATCTCCAAAGCGATGCTCTCTCAAATCGAATCGGATAAAGTCAATCCGACCATTGCCACACTCTGGAAAATTGCTCATGCACTGCACGTGGATCTTGAATCTCTCATCTCCGGAGAAAAACAGAATAAAAAAAGATTTGAAGTCATCCGCAAAGAAAATATCATCACCTTTGCCACAGATCATTCCGACACGAAATTCAGCGTGCTCACACCTCCGACCATGGCGGAAGATCTGGAACTCTACCGCATGACTCTCGAACCCGGCTGCAAACATCACTCTCAGCCTCACACCAGCGGAACCGAGGAATTTCTGAATGTCCTTTCCGGGAAAATCAAAGTCACTGCAGGAGAAAATACAACCACTTTGGAACAGGGCGATTTCATCATTGTTCAATGTGATATTGAACATTCCATCGAAAATCTCGCCGATCAGAAAAGCGAACTGTTCATGGTCGTCCGCTTCAAAGGAACACAAGCCAAAGGGTGAAAAATAACAGATTTTTTCTCTTCCGGATTTGTATTTTTCCGGATAATGCATTACAGTTTTCCCAACAGAAATCAACCATGGAGATTTGCCGGATATGAAGAAACATAAAAAGAATTGCATCAAAGAAAAAAAACAGAAGCAGAAACAGATTACAGAAGGGATTTTTTCTGCGGCTGCCGGCGGCTTCGGTTTTGTGGCATGCGGAAATGGGAAACCGGATATCTTCATCCCCGCCAAATTCACCGGAAATGCGATCCATGGAGATAAAGTTTCTGTCACGATCACAGATCCGCAAAATGCTCTCGGCCCGGCAGGTGAGATCAATGCGATCCTCGAACGGAGTCGGAAATTTATCGTAGGCGAACTCCGTGAAGGCAGAATATTGCGTCCGCTGGATGAACATTTCCACGCAGAAATCAAAGTAACAGGCTCGATCCGGGGTGTCAGAAACGGCGATTGGATCAAGGTCAGATTGCTGGATCCAGGTACAAAATTCATTGAAAAACTCCGTGGTTCAGTCGTCGAAAATTATGGTCCGGCAGGCTCGATCGCCGCCGATTTGAAAGCCGTTGCGTCTGAATTTGAGCTGCCGCCCCCCTACTCCGAAGCCCAGAACAGGGCTGCCGCACGACTGAAACCAACTCCCATCCACAGAGAAGATTTGCGGAAACATTATACCATTACTGTCGATCCGGCAGATGCCAAAGATTTTGATGATGCGATTTCGATCACTCCCGGTTCAGAAAAAGGAACTCTCCTCCTCGGTGTCCATATCGCCGATGTGGCTGCATGGGTCCACCCTGATACAAAAACAGACAGGAATGCAGCTGAACGGGGATTTTCTGCATATCTGCCCGGAATGTTTCTGCCCATGCTGCCGGGTGCATTGACCTCTTTGATCAGTCTCCGACAGGGTGTGGATTCCAGGGCACATTCTATCCTCTTCACCGTCCGGGAAAAAGATGGTAAAATCCTCAACGCACGCAGGGTCCACTCGATCATACAAGTCGATCAACGGCTGGATTATGATGAACTTCAAGAATATATCGAACATCCCCGCAGACAGCGGAAAGAATGGAGCGATCAACTCAAAAATGCCTTGCATAAACTGATCCCGCTAATCCGGAAACTCCGGAAAAACCGGAAAAAAGAAGAACATTTTCTCCACATTGAAACCACAGATATCAGAGTTTTGTGTGACAGTACCACAATGGAGATCACAGGACTGCGGAAAAATATCAGCAGGGAATCAGAACAGCTTGTCGAAGAATGTATGCTGGCTGCAAATTCAGCCGTCGCTACGGAAATGATACAACGCCAGGTCGCAGGTCTTTACCGTGTTCATCAGGAGCCGGATCCGGAAAAGCTGATGAATTTCAGCGAACAGCTCGATCGCGATTTCCGTGTCAAAACAGGCGATCTGACCGAACGTGCAAACTGTGAACATTTCCTTGAAAATCTGCCTGATGATGAACGGAAACCAGTCATTATATCCGCCTTTCTGCGCTCCCTTCCCCGCGCCTGCTATGATGCAGAACCCGCCCTCCATTACGGGTTGGGTAAATACCGTTACTCTCATTTCACCAGCCCGATCCGGAGATATACTGATCTTCTGACACACAGACAATTATGGGCGATCGATACCAATACAAGATTGATGTCCAAACATTTTCTGAAAGAGGCAGCCAAACGCTGCTCGGAACAGGAAGAAATCATTGATAATGCCGGATTTGCCGCCAATGACAGATTGAAACTCCATTATCTCCATTTGCAGGATGATCCCGATGCGGACTATCCGGTGATTTATGAGGCTGTCATCGCCAAGACTATGCCCGCCGGAATGTTGTGTGATATTCATGAAATGGGGATCTACGGATTCATCCCGACAGAAAAAATCGCCGGGAATGTACGGTATCATAAAAATACAAAACGTCTCAAAGCCGAACGCGGTCATAATCAATACAAATGCGGTGATGTGATCTTTGTTGTGCTCGATTCTCTGGATTTCATCCGGGGCAGAGCCGTATTCCGCCCCGTCTGATTCACTTCACGCCATGAATGGAATAGTGATACTCCCCTTTCGGGAAAATCGCCGGCACGATCACCAACAGAGATGCGGCAAACAGAACGCAGACCGCATAAAGCAGAAAAAGTGTCTGATAATGTGTTACAGGAATATCCCCCAACATCCAATGAGCTGCCAATGCTCCGGAACCGAGGATCAATGAAGTCAACAGACGGGAAAGACCTCTGCCGGAATAGTTGAACGCATTGAAAAATGCCATGGCTACCACGGTATTCCCCGGTGTTGCCAACGCCATCATCTCACAGGACGAGGCAATATCGGAACAGGCAAACATGAAGCTGTAACAAAACAAC
>JAGCNI010000120.1 GCA_017646015.1 Lentisphaeria bacterium | reverse complement strand
GGAAGAGAAAGTTTTGACCTACGGGAAAGCCACCGACCAGTGTTATACCTGCGCGCTGGCTGTCAGCTCCGGAAAGATTTATGGTCTTGTAGGAATGCCAGAAGACTGCTGCCATTTGACCGTGTTCGATCCTTCCGACCGGCAGTTGCGGGATTTGGGATGTCTCCTTGCCCGTTCCGAGCGTCCCTGGAACGGCTACCGTTTCGGAGCCATGGTCAAAGGGAACAACGGAACCCTCTATCTTGGAGAGATGGATCGTATGAGTCACCTTTTCATGTATTACCCTGCAGTGGAGTAATTGCTTCCTTTGTAAAAACAATAGAATGCTGTAATCAAGCAGGAGGGAAAATTAAGATACTCTCTTGATTTTCCCGTCCTCTCACACCACCGTACGTTCAGTTCGGCATACGGCGGTTCAGTAACTTGTGTGCAGAAAAATCTGCACCGTCATTCCTGCAAGTTTCCCGCAAAGATATGTTCCGCACTCCCGTCTTACTTCCAGATTCCGGCTCGCGATGGACACCTTGGCTTTCGCTTACAGTCCTGCAGGCAAGGTCTGTAACGGACTTTCACCGTCAAATCAGTGCGCGTGCCGCGCATATCCCAAGGGGCTGCTGCACCTTTTTTACTGTTTTTGTGCAAACCATCGGTTCAGCCGGTGATCCAGATTCTTTCAGTGATCAGCCGGGCTGATGATTTTTTGAAAAAAAATTTTTTTCTGTATTGAAATCAAAGCGATTTGAGTGTATTTTACATGAAATAGTTTTCAAATTTTAATCTGGGAGAAAACAATGAAACAAACCCCTGAAACAGTTGTTCTTCTGAACTTTGTCTGTGATGATATTCAGAAGTTCGCACGGATGATCCGTGACAAGAACATCTACACCATGGTGATGCCCTACACGGTTCCCAATGAACGTGTTATGGCAGAAAAACCGGTAGGATTGATTGTCTGTGCCGATGCAGGCGCACCTGCTCATGAAGCAGAACTTGCCCGTTTTAAAACTCTCAATATTCCATTGATGGAATTGGAAATCACCAAGGAAAATCTCGCAGATCAGGCAGAAAAAGCAATTGATTTCTGCATGAACACCTGTGGATGCACCGGTTCCTGGAAAATGGAAACCTTTATTGAAGAAGCAGTTGCAGATATCCGGGCTCAAGTCGGCAATGAAAAAGTCGTGCTCGGACTCTCCGGTGGTGTCGATTCTTCTGTCGTGGCGGCTCTGATCCACAAAGCAATCGGCAAACAGCTCACATGCGTCTTTGTCAACCACGGTCTGCTCCGCAAAAATGAACCGGAACTGGTTCAGGAAATCTTCGCACGCAACTTTGATATGAATCTCTGCTATGTCGATGCTTCTGACCGTTTCCTTGATAAACTCAAAGGTGTTTCCGATCCGGAACAGAAACGCAAGATCATCGGAAAAGAATTCATTGAAGTCTTTGCTGATGCTGCCGGAAAAATCAACGCTCCCTTCCTCGGACAGGGTACGATTTATCCCGATATCCTCGAAAGTATTCCGCTGGATGGAAATCCGGCAGGGGTGATCAAGAGTCACCACAATGTCGGCGGTCTGCCGGAAGATATGAAGTTCAAACTGGTTGAACCGGTTGAACGTCTTTTCAAAGATGAAGTCCGCAAAGTCGGACGTCTTCTCGGACTGCCCTCCGAAATGATCGATCGACACCCCTTCCCCGGTCCCTCTCTCGGTGTCCGCCATCTGGGCGCAATCGAACGTGATACTCTTAAAATCCTCCGCGAAGCTGATGCAATCGTTACGGAAGAACTCCTCGCGTCCGGCTGGTATCACAAAACCTGGCAGACATTTGCCATCTTTGTTCCCGTCAAAACTGTCGGCATGAAAAATCACAAACGTACCTATGACTATGTCATCGCCATCCGCTCCATCAACAGCGTGGATGCCGTGACAGCTCAGGTCGTCCGTCTGCCGTGGGAACTCCTTGATAAAATGGCAGACAGAATCATTGCAGAAGTCGATGGTGTCAATCGTGTTGTCTATGACATCACACCCAAGCCGCCGGGAACGATTGAATGGGAATAATTTTTCCCTGACTGCATAAAAAAACTGTCACTGGAAATCAAATCCAAGTGACAGTTTTTTTTATGCTTTTTTGATGGAATTTTTTATTTCCAGGGACTGTGTGCCTGATAAAACGGCTGGCTCATTGCTTTCCGGATAATCCAGATCGCCAACGGAATAAACAGAATAGAAGCGACTGCTGCCGCATAGAAAACCCCGCGGACACCGAAACCGAGAAGTACCCAACTGGCAACAACAGTTGAACATATATTTCCGACATTACTGGCGGTTGAACTCCAACCGAACACGGAACCGCGTTTCCGTTTCGGAGTTGTACAGGAAAGAAGTTTTTGCAATACGGGGTAAAGACCGCCGGCAAAAATATAGAGTAACGTCCGGCTGATGCAGCAGACCCAGCGGCTCTCTGTCATTCCCTGGATCACCAACATCACAACCGTGATCAGCATTACCGGAATAATCAGATAAAACGGCTTGACTCTATCTGCCACATACCCGAGAATTGCTCCGGAAACCAATGCTCCGACAGTCACACAGGTACTGATGATCGTGATCCAGAGCACAGTTTCTTTCGGTTCCGTGATCAATTCCACCAGCATGGGGAAGTAGGGAACATCAAAGGTCCGAACAAATCCGGCAGCCAGGAACAACAGAAGCAGCAGCCACACACCGATCGTAAATCCCGGCAGCGGAGAATTCCGGTAACGACGGATTTTTTTCACATACATAGATTCCTCTGTTTTCTTCTTCCATTCCGGCTTGAAATCATCTTTGGCAAACAGAACCACAAATCCGGCAACAAAGTACAAAGCGCCGCAAAGTACAAATGTACTTGTATAGCCATAATAATGAACCATCATCCCCCCCAACATATTTCCCAATGCTGAACCACCGAACACTGCAGTGCTGAGAGTTCCAAGCGCAAATCCCTGTTTATCTTCCGGCGTATTCTTGACCAGCAGCGTCTGCGATGCCGCAGTAGTCCCCGCACAGGCAGCGGAAATAAAACGCAGAAGAACCAACAGCCAAACCTGATGAACAAATCCCATCAACGGGAAAAAAATCCCCGTCACGAACGTTCCCCGCAACAACATCGGACGCACCCCGAAGCGGTCGGACAATGCCCCCCAGATCGGGTTGAAAATAGCATATCCCAAAACTCCGGCGATTGAAAACATTGCCACATAGGTTCCTCGTTCACCATCATTTGTAATATGGAATGACTCTTTCAAAAACAGCGGAATAAAAGGCATCACAGCTGCAAATCCAGTCAACACGAGCAGTTGTGAAAACCACATCAAAAATAGATTCCGTTTCCAATGAAGCGTGTCAGCAGTAAGCGTTGTCATGATAAAACCTTTCAGGATTTGTTGGGAAATACAAAAACAGAAATGAAGTCAATTTCTCTGTTACTGGATAAGAATATACTTTACTCCATTCTGATAAAAAATCCAGTTCTTAAAAAGATTTTTTTATAAAAAAAACGCTGTATCCGTTTTCAGATACAGCGGCATAAAAATCATAGACTGGGGGAATCAACCTTCAGCACTGTCGGAATCGTCATTCCCGCCGCTGAATTTCGGATTTCCCGGCATGATCCCGCGATGTGCTTCTTTCAGGAAGTTGACAAGATGCGTTGTTTCAGGGGTCATGGTTCCAGCTTCGATCTGTTCGATCGCATTTTTCAGATTCAAGCCTTCAAAGTAAACTTTACGGATCGCCTTGCGGATGGCAAGACGGCTCTGATTGCTCATTCCGGCACGACGCAAGCCAATGATATTGGGACCGGAAATCACATTTTCATGCAGCAGGCAGAATGGCGGTACATCCTGCAGGAGCATGGCTCTTGCTCCAACCATGGCAAGCGCACCGATACGGACAAACTGATGGATCAGGATATAACCGCTCAACACGGCTCCGCGGCCGATCTGAACATGTCCGGAAATAGCAGTCTGATTGGCAACTGTCACATTATCTCCGATCACCACATCGTGTGCCACATGAACAAAACCCATCAGCAGCACATGATTCCCGATCACAGTTTTCTGGAATTCAAAAGGCGGACGGTGAATTGTAACATATTCCCGGATCACGGTATCGGAACCGATTTCAACATAAGACTGGATCCCCCGGTAAAAACGGTGATCCTGCGGTTCGCCGATATACGTTCCGTAATAAATGCGGCAACGCGGACCGATCGTAGTATATTGCCCGACTTTCACATGGGCATCAATATAACAATCATCTCCGATTTTCACATCATCTTCAATCACGGCATAAGGACCGATCTCAACATTTTTTCCAATCTCCGCATTCGGAGAAACCACTGCTGTGGGATGAATAGCCATAAATACTCCTTTCCAGTAGAATAAATCTTGATACTGTAATCTATCACACTTTTCCGAGCAGTCAACCTGAGGAGCAGCGCAAAACAAAAATTTCTTGCATATATCTTTAAAAAATCAACTTGCAAATGATTTTTTTTCAACGTATATTAACATATTCATGAATTTTCTATAATAAAAGAAAGACAGAAAGATGAAAACGAAAACAAGAAATGATCGTTATGTGGAGCTGCTCGATACTACGCTCCGTGACGGAGAACAGACTCCGGGTGTTGCCTTTACTCCAGAGGAAAAGCTCAGTATTGCACGCCTGCTCATTTCTCATTTGCATCTGGACCGTCTCGAAATCGGATCTGCCAGAGTTTCCGAAGGGGAACAGGAAGCGATCCGCAATATCCTTGCATGGGCAGATCATAGAGGATGCCGCGAAAGAATGGAAATCCTCGGATTCATCGATAATGGAAAATCTTCTCAATGGATCCACAATGCCGGCGGACAGGTCATCAATCTGCTCGCAAAAGGATCTGAGCGTCATTGCCGTGTCCAGCTGAAAAAAGATCCGGCAAAACACATGGCGGATGTCTGTGCGGAAATCGAAAAAGCTGATAAACTCGGATTGACCGTGAATGTCTATCTCGAAGATTGGTCCAATGGGATGGAACTCTCTTTCCCTTATGTGTATGATTTTATGAAAGTTCTTATTGAACAACCGGTTGCAAGAATCATGCTCCCGGATACACTGGGGATTCTTTCTCCGGAAAAAGTGACCCGTTATCTGGACTGGCTCTATGCGGCATTCCCAAATGTAAGATTGGATTTCCACGGTCACAATGATTACGGTCTGGTCACAGCCAACAGCATGGCAGCTGTCCGGGCGGGGGTCAGCGGTATTCATACAACGATCAATGGATTGGGTGAACGGACAGGAAATCAACCGCTGGCTCAACTGATTGTTTCCATTCATGATATGACCGAACGCACAACCCGGATCGCCGAAAAGGAAATACAGCACGCCTCAGAAATGGTACAGGCTCTTTCCGGAAAACGTTTCAGTTGGAATATGCCTGTTGTCGGAACAGATGTTTTTACACAAACATGCGGAGTCCATGCAGATGGCGATAAAAAAGGCAACCTCTATGTCAACCGGCTTCTCCCCGAACGTTTCGGCAGAAACCGGAATTATGCGTTGGGAAAACTCTCCGGAAAAGCATCGATCGATCAGAATCTTCAGGAAGCCGGGATCGAAGAACTCCCCTCGGAACAGAGAGAAAAAGTCCTTCAGGAAATCGTGCGTCTCGGTGACAGAAAAAAACAGGTCACTCCTGCCGACCTGCCTTTTATCATTGCCAGCGTGCTGCGTACCCCCACCTCCGGACGGATCCAAATTCTGGATTATCAGATCGAATCGAAAATGAACGCTCTCCCGAAAGCAACTGTAAAATTGCGGATCGACGGGAGTGAATATTGCTCATCCGCTTCCGGTGACGGAGGTTACGATGCGTTTGTGAAAGTTCTGCGAAAACAATTACTGAAACACGGGATCCGTCTGCCGAAACTGGCAGATTACGAAGTCCGTATTCCTCCGGGAGGTAAAACCGACGCACTGGTGGAAACCACGATCGTCTGGGAAATGGCTGCAGGAAAAAGACTGACAACCACCGGGTTGGATTCAGACCAGACAGCGGCGGCGATCGTGGCAACAGAAAAAATGTTGAACCAACTTATCAAATAACATACAAAGGAGACACTTATGGCAAACAGCGAAAAAATTGAAAAGCTGTATCTCATTGCAAAAGAGACTTATGCAGAATTGGGAATTGATACAGATCAGGCTTTGGAAAAATTGGCAGGGATCCCTGTTTCCCTCCATTGCTGGCAGGGTGATGATGTCAGTGGATTTGAAAAAGATGCAGGCGGTACTTCCGGCGGGATCCTTTCCACAGGAAATTATCCGGGCAGAGCACGCAATGCGGCTGAACTGCGCGCCGATCTTGATAAAGCATTCCAGCTCATCCCCGGTACAAAACGTCTGAATCTCCATGCCATCTATCTCGATACAGATCAGCCGGTCGAACGCAATGAAATCCGTCCGGAACACTTCCAGAGCTGGATCGACTGGGCAAAAGAAAAGAAAACAGCTCTGGATTTCAATCCCTCCTATTTCGGTCATCCCATGGCAGCCACCAATCTGACACTGTCCAGTCCGGACAGCGGGATCCGGAATTTCTGGATCGAACACGGGATCGCCTGCCGTAAAATCGCCGAAGAAATGGGAAAAGCACTCGGTTCCCCCTGTATCATGAATACATGGATCCCCGATGGATTCAAAGATATCACTGTTGACCGTGCCGCTGCACGACGCAGACTGATCGAATCTCTGGATACTGTTTTCGCAGAAAAAATTTCCAAAGATCACATGCGTGATGCCGTTGAATCCAAACTCTTCGGCATCGGCGTGGAATCATGCACTGTCGGCTCCAATGAGTTCTACATGGGATACGCTCTCAAAAACAACCTCCTGCTCTGTCTTGACTCCGGTCATTTTCATCCGACAGAAGTCATCAGCGACAAAATCAGCTCCGCACTGCTCTTCCTTGATGAAATCCTCCTCCATGTCAGCCGTCCGGTTCGTTGGGACTCCGATCATGTGGTGATCTATGACGATGAACTTCAGGCGATCGCTGCTGAAATCATTCGTAACGGAGCAGAACGTGTCCATATCGGGCTCGACTATTTCGATGCCACGATCAACCGTCTGGCAGCCTGGACGATCGGAACCAGGAATATGCAGAAAGCTCTGCTTGCCGCCCTGCTCCAGCCGCAGAAAACACTCGCCGACATGGAAGCTGCATCTCAGAATACAGCAAAACTGGCTCTGCTGGAAGAATTGAAATCCATGCCTTTCGGGGCTGTTTATGATTATTTCTGCATGAAACAGAATGTCCCGGTAGGCTACTCATTTATGAACGAAATCGAATCTTACGAAAAAACAGTCCAGCTCAAACGCATCTGATTTTTCGTTTGCTTCAATAAAAAAAGAGCCGTTGCTGAACCTCATCAAAAGGAAAAGCAACGGCACTTTTTTATTTGTGATTATAAAAATTTTCTCAGGGAATCGTTTCGCCCGGAACAGGAATACGGCGGGATCTGACCACCATATCCGTGTTACTGCTCCCGATCACAACTACTTTACCCATCGCATCCACTCCATTATTTCCATATCGCAGAACAATATAGGACAGGATCGACGTATTTTCAAGCGGGAATCATGCTTTTTCCACTTCCGCCATGATTGCGGCGATCTTCTTTTCAGATTCCGGATCGGGCTGAGTCAATGGGGAAAGCATGGTGTTTCCGCAGATTCCTTTGAGTTTCAATCCGGTCTTGACCCCTGTTGCGACTGCATTGAAGCAGGGATAAACCTTGTAGATTTTTTGCAGAAGATCGATTTTTTCCTGCCAATACATCATTTCCTGCAAATTACCGTTACGCATTTCTTTCCAGCAATTTACAAAAATTTCCGGATACAGGTTCGCCCCGGCGGCAACACCACCGACACCGCCAAGCATCACTGTTTCCGCCATCAGACTTTCCGGGCCCATGAAAATCGAAAAATCATCCCGGTTTTTCAGTTCCAGCAGAACTTCATGCAAAGCATTCATATCGTTGGAGCTGTCCTTATAACCAACGATTCCCGGGATTTCAGCAAGGCGGATCACCACTTCCGGTTTCAGGTAAATTTTGGTCATGGCAGGCATGTTATATACAAATACCGGCAGTTTGACTTCGGATGTGATCACACTGTAAAATTCAATCAGTTCGTTATCTTTCAAATTTAAATAACACGGCGGAGCCACGACCACAGCAGCGGATCCGGCTTCAGCAGCGGCATGTCCCAGACGAATCGTATCTTCCGGAGAAGCCATGGCGATCCCAGTGATCACTGGAATCCGTCCGCCAGCCAGAGAACAGACCGCTTTGTTCAATGCAACTTGTTTTTCCATGGAGAAAAAGGGGCCGCCACCGGTAGTTCCAAGCGGGAACAATGCAGCGCATCCCCCTGCGATCAAATATTCAACCAGACGTTCCAACCCGGCAAAATCCAACTGCTGTTCCGGGGTCAACGGTGTGACCATGGGAACAACAATCCCTTCAATCTTTTTCATTGTGATCCTTTCCTGTATCTCTATTTCAATCAACCCATTTCAAAGCCAGAGAACGGAAATCTCTGACTCTGTGCAGAGTAATCATATCTGTATCATGCACATTCTTTGCTTCTTTATCCCCGGAACGGCTGGCAACCAGGATATCATCTCCGTCGATCATAAGCGAAGCATAATGACGGGAACAGATCCGTTCCTCTCCGGCAGAAACGATTCCGGTCAACTGCCAATCAAACAGATTCCGGGAGGCATACAAACCCAATACACGGCGTTCACTGCAGGGAGCTGTGGAAAGTGTTTCCACATGAGAAGCCACCATCCAGTAGAGAGAATCTTTTTCATCGTAAATAATATGGAATTTCATGTGTCCGCCGGGGAACGGAAAGAAAATCATGGAAGAACCGTCTTCCCGTTTCAATGTTTCCAACTGCAGAGAACCGTCGGGCTTCTCTTTTCCGGCAAGGACGGCTGTATATTGAGCACATCCGTGCACACGCATGAACAACAATACTGTCCGGTCTTCCGGGTCATAAAAACAATGGGCGGGATCGTGAATACGAACAACATTGGATTCCAGCCAACATTCCGCAGAGATACTGACCGGCGAGGTATTGACAAATGCGCCGTGTTCCTGAAATTTCATCAGATTGGAAAAAGTCCATGATGAACGTTTTGTAAGATCGGCATTGACATCTGCTGACATCAGGACTGGATCTCCGCCTGCCCAGTGGTCGGCATAAGGTTCGCGTTCCATGGTAAGATAAATCTTTCCATGACGGTAATCAATCGCGCAACCGCTCTGATGCCAGACCATATCGCTGTCCAACACAGAAACATCGCTCCAGGTAAGACCATTATCTTTACTGACAACGATACTCATACGTCCGGAATGACCGAGGACGTACACATTTTTTCCGGCGGTAAAGACACGTGCATGAAGCATCGGCAGTTTGGCGCAGGGAGTCCATGTTTCCCCGCGGTCATCGGAATACATCACATGACACTGATTGGAACCAAAGTCACCGGAATCGGATTTGGGACCGTCCAATTCAGAAAGCTGAGGACCGGAGAGATCGAATGAAACAAAAATTCTTCCGTTAAGACCGTGACAGATCCACGGAGTATAACAATAGATTCCCTCCGGAGCTGGAGAATGATACAGCACTTTTTCATCGCTGGACAAATATTTCATAATGTTCTCTCCTCTTTCTTGAAAACAAATCGTTATTCTATGTTTTTCACAAAATATATTGTAGCAGGATATAAAATACAATAGAAAAGCAGAGAAAAAACTTTTATTTTTCTTGAAATATTACGAAACAAAATTATATTTATTTCTGAAATATATTATTACGAGGAGGAAAATTGAGATGAAACTTACCATGCAGGAAGTGGCAAAAGAAGCCGGAGTTTCTGCGGCGACTGTTTCCAGAATCATCAATGGCAACGGGATCGTGGCTTCAGACAAACGGGAAAAAGTACTTCAGATCATCACGAGAGAAGCCGGGAAAAACCGGAGTGTGGACCAACGCAAAAAACGCAGAGTCCGTCACATCGGACTTCTTTTTCTCTCCGGCAGTGAATTTGATTTCCGCACACTCGGAATCAAAGTGCTCAATATTGCCAACCATCTGCCGCAAGGGTATGATTTTCATATTTATTCTCCCTCATTTAATGCTCATCAGGTGGAATCAAACTTTCTGCGGGGCGAACTGGATGGTCTGTTTCTGATCGGACACAATGCGGAAGACCGTTTTTTCACTTTTCTTCTGAACCGGATCCCGCATGTCTGGCTGAACAGTCATCAGCTGGAGGGAGAAAAGGCTGTTTCGCTGATGGGAAATGAATTTGCCGGAAAGATCGCAGCCAATTATCTGATCGAACACAACTGCAAACGTCCGGCGGTTCTCTCATTTCAGACACTTCACATTGGCTTGCTTGACCGGATCTCCGGATTTGAAGTCAACTGTTTCATCCACAAACGGCAGGCCCGCAAAATCGAATTGGATCTTGCCAAAGAAAAATCATATTCCGATCCGATCCCGGGTGAAGGTGCGGATATCGAAACAAAAATCAAAAAAGCTCTGGATCTGATCCCGCCCAAAGAATTTCCCGATGGGATCTTCTCACCGGAAGAAGCCCTGACCCCTTATCTGTACCGGGTTTTTCAACAGAAAAAAATACGGAAATATCCCCGTGTGATCTCCTGCAATTACACACCGGGATATCTGAGAGGACTCTATCCGCGCCCTGCCTCCATCGACCTGCATCCGGAGACTCAGGTGAAACTGGCGATCGATGAACTGATCAACCGGATCGAAGGAAAAAATCCGCGTCCGGACAATGTGGCATCCTTTATTCAGCCGGAACTGATCCCCGGAGAAGATTGAAAAAAGTCAAATCGTCTGCAAATACAAAACTCAAGAGTCACGGGTGATGTCTTTCACCCATTTGTATTTTTTGAAATGGTGCAGGACCCACGGGATCTTTCCGACTTCATCCAGACAGGTGCAACCATAGATCACCAGCACCGGCAGCTGAAGCCAGAAAGCTCCAATGAAAGCACAGGGCAAGGCGATCCCCCACATGCAGACAATCAGACTGTACATGTCGAACATGGTATCTCCTCCGGCAGAAAAAACACCATTGATCACGACCGTACAAACACAGCGTCCGATCATGTAAACCGAAAGGATCAAAAACATCCCGACCATATATTCATGTGCCAGCGGTGTCAGTTTCATATAGCTCGAAACCAACGGGATCGACGCAAGGATCACACAGGATGAAAATCCTCCGATCAGGAAAGAAAGCACCATTGCACGCTTGCCATATTCTCTGCCCATTTCCAGTTTTCCCGCTCCAAGCTCATTGCCGATCATGATGCCGCTCCCGACAGCAATACCGTTGCAGAGACAACACATCAGATCCCGCACCACCGCGGCAATCGAATTTGCAGCCGCAGCATCCCGTCCCATGTGTCCCATGATCGCTGTATAAGCAGTAAAACCGATCCCCCACAGCAGATAACTTGCCAGAATCGGCAGAGTATAACGCCAGAAATCCGCCACAAGGACTTTGTTGAATACAACCACCGCACGGAATTTCAATGCAATAAAATCCGCACTGAAACTGGAACCGATACACCAGAGCAATTCAATCAGACGGGCCAAAACTGTTGCCAATGCAGCACCGCGGATCCCCATTGCCGGAAGACCGAATAAACCGAAAATGAAAATCAGATTCAAAATAATATTCAGGATCACCGCTCCCGAACTGATCCATGCCGAACGCGAAGCATGATCTGTCACACGCATCACAGCCAAATAACATTGAGAAACACCGGTCAGAAGATAAGACCAGCTCGCGATCTTCAGATATTCCGCTCCCAACTCCACCAGAATACGGTCATGCGCAAACAACAGCATCAACTTCTCAGGAACAAAGCAGCAACCGGCAAAAAAAGCAAGGGAAATAAAAATGGATTCTCTTACACTGATCCCGAAGATGTCTTCCAGAACCCGACGATCCTTTTTTCCCCAATACTGCGCGCCAAGCACCCCCACTCCGGCAGTGATCGCTCCAAGAAGCATATTCTGCACAAACTGGATCTGCGTGGCAAGCGAAACCGCTGCCATGGCATCCTGATTGAGTTTTCCCAACATCACAGCATCCGCTGCCGCAACCAGCGCAAGCATCAGACTCTGTAATGTAATCGGAAAAGCAAGTGTCAACAATTTCCGGTTGAAAACATGATCAGAGAAAACTGTGTGAAAAAACATAGGAATAAAACCACCTTTCAGAAAATCATTGCTGTTTTTTGAAAAGCACTTACTATACTTCAAAATTTCCTTTTTACAAGCCGGAAATTTATCTCATAGAAAACAGCATTGCCCAACAAATTCTGCGTGAATTTTATTCCTCTTCAGGATTCATTATTTTTTGATTTTCTGACAAAGCGGCTGAGTCCATGCCCGTTTGGTACCCGGATAATTTCCGGGAGTCTTCGAGAAAGTGATCTTCTGATCGGAACTCACAATCGCACGGACATACAGATCATCATCTTTGAGTGTGTAAGAGCCTTCCGTCCCGTCGATGGTCAATGCAGTAATACCGATATTCTCCGGAACAACAGTAAAATCCCGATTATAAGCCTTTTTTTCCGGATGAATAAATTTCCGGGTGACAATGGTCCGGTCAAAATTCTTTTTGGTGACAATGAAAGAAATCGTATATTTGACTCCCTTTTCAGGTTTGACTTTCACAGTAAGAGTTTTTGCGGCATCATCACGGATGACTTTTTCCAATTCCACACCGCAGGAAGCATAGAAATCACCGCGGATCATCGCCTTTGTAATACTCTCCGGAGTCAGGTCAGGCGTATTGACCATGACCCAGGCGGTATCGGGACCGCAAACTTTGCCAACAGCATTCAAATAGAAATGTGTATCATCGGAAGCCGTGGCATAAAGAACCTTGTCTCCTTTCACAAGACGGTGTGCAAGAATAAAATCCCAGAATTTTTCAATGGAACACACTTTCAATGCCGTCGGAGAAAGTGCGCCGTTACAAATCTCAAAGTGGGTGATTTGCGGATTTTTCACCAGCAATACAGGGTCAATATCCCAAAAAAATGCGTGGGGATGGTTCACCATGAAAAAAGATTTTTCCGGCGCATTTTTACTCTTTGCCTGATATTGTTCAAAACATGTATCCAGACACTCTTGCGGATTTCTGGTTCTGACTGCCGGGATATATTCAGCAAGATTGAAAGTGTTGAAATGGGGAGAATAGCCTTGTCCGGTTTTGGTATCTTTCGTATTATTGGTGATCTCTTCTCCCGGAATCAGCACAAATTTATCTTTCTCGTTGAACATTTCCTGTAACTCTTTGAATGTACGGAGTTTGACAAAAATACGAACACCCATGATTTTGCTGATCAATTTGCCGGGCAGCAGTTTCTGTGCATGGTTGTAGGCTTTTGTGGAAAGATTCGGCGGCCATTTTCCTTCTTCTTTTGCAACAGGGAACCAATATTCTTCATTCGGAAAAACATTGTGTTCGGTGATACACATGAAATCATATTTCAAATCTTTATAGGTTTGAACTGCAACCTCCGGCAGTGATCTGCCATCCGACCAGAGAGTGTGCGTGTGAATCGCACCTTTGCGCCATACCTGTTTTTCCTGTTTGGGTCCAGCGGAAACAACACAAGCTGCAAATATCGCAGCAAAACACAACATCAATACTGATTTTTTCATCAATAGATCCTCCTTGAATGATTTTCTGAAATTAAAGTTATATAAAACTATACTGCAAAAATAAATTTTGACAATATTGCAATCTTGCTGAAAATATTGCTATATTGTTTTTTCTGTAAATAAAAATAATTCTTTTTCCCGGAATATAACTTCGCAATACAGAAAAAACAGCGATTTCATAAAAACATACCCGCCAGTATGAAAGTTTACTGTATCTCTCGATCTCAATATATTTTTTCACTTTTCATTGAATCTACGCTTGTAAAATCAGATTTCAGCAACTATAATTACCCGGATTTTTCAATATCTCTCAGAAAAGGCAGTTTCACAGATTATGAATCCGGTTTATGATATCAAAGAAGAAGCAGAATGGCTGCGGAAAGTCCGTCCGATCCTCCTGAATGCAGACCTCTCTCAGTCGCTGGTCATTTATGATGAAAATACATCTTTCCGGAAAGAACAGATCCTTCATGCCCACGACTCTACTGAAATCGTATTCTGTTTCACCAATAATCACCTGACCGGAGAAATCGAAAAACTCTCACGTCTCCGCCTGACTCCCGCAGGAATAAGACATGCCGCATTCACAAGACAGCACACTCCTTATTTCTCCATGGGCTTCAATCAGGGAACTGTCTTCTATACCCGCCGGGGATGTTCCATTGAAACACCTCTACAAAGTGAATTCACGGAATATGGACTTGATATTAAAAATATTGCCGGCTATCTTGAAACATTCTGCCGTAATCCGGATGGTGATCTGGATCATCTCCGGATCATTCTATGCAGCCTGATTTCCGCACTCTATAAAATCATCTCCGCAGGAAAACTCCGTCTCTGCAACGAAACCGCCGCAAAGATCTGTCACTATATCATGCAGAACTATTCACGCGGCAATCTCACGATCGTGGAAGTGGCCAACGCGGTCAACCTTTCCCCGAATTATCTCCAGCGCATCTTCTACAAAGAAATGAACTGCACCCCGAAAGAATATCTCCTCCGTGTCCGCCTCAATGCAGCACGCATTCTCCTGAAACAACATAAATATCTTATCAAGGAAGTCGCACAGATGTGCGGTTGGAACTGTTCTCATTATTTTTCCAATACATACTGCAAGTTCTACGGCTATTTCCCCTCTGACGAGATATAATTTTTCTCACATAATCAGGTCATTCTGAGCCGGATTCCTGCAAAATACTGTAAAAATATCCATTTTCCTCAGTATTAAACAAAATATCATGTGAATTTTTTATATCCAATGTGAAATAATCATACCTCTTTACTGAAAAAACACTTTTAAAACAAATCTTTTCATAATATATTATCATGAAAGAAGACTTTTTACAAAACCATTTATGGAGCAAGATAAATTATGAATTTTTCATCTTTGATGTTGGGAACAGTTCAATTCGGGTTGAACTATGGTGTGGCAAACACACACGGGAAACCCTCCTTTGAAACAGTCAAAAAAATTCTGAAAACAGCAGCAGATGCAGGAATCACAGCACTGGATACTGCTGCCGCTTACGGTGACAGCGAAATCGTTTTGGGCAAAGCGCTCAAAGAGTTGGGCTTGCAGGACAAAATGAGTATTGTCAGCAAGATTCCCCCGATTCCGGAAAATGTTGATCCGCTGGAATTTATAGAAACATCTGTACGCAACTCTCTGGAACGCCTTCAGATCCCGGTCATCCCGGTCATCCTCTTCCACAGAGAAGAAAATCACCGTTATCTGCCGCTGTTGCGTACCCTGATCGATAAGGGTATGATCCTGGGCGCAGGGGTCTCCCTCGATTCTCTCCCCTACGCCGGAGTGGCAGATACTGTCCCCTATGTGCAAGTTCCCTGTAACGTGATGGATCACCGTTTTGACGGTGCGATCCGCAACCATAAGGAAGGTCATATTTTCATCCGCAGTGTCTATCTGCAGGGAATGTTGCTCATGCCGGAAGAAAAAATCCTCCCCGGACTTGTTCAGTGGCGCAGAAAACTGGAAGCGTTCGGTCTGCCGATGAACGAACTCTGCATGCGTTATCTCTTCTCCCTCCCCGGCAGAAAAAGCGTTCTGACCGGTGTGGATACCCCGGAACAACTGGCGGAAAATGCACGGATCGCCGCGCTCGGTCCGCTGCCGGAAGATTTGATGAAAGCGGTTTCTGAAACGGTTCCCCTGCTGCAGGAGGAATTGATCCGTCCCGGACTTTGGAAAAAAGCATAACCATTTGAGGTTCTTAAATGTTACGTTATCAGGAAGACAATGAACTGCACCGGGATTTTCACGGCTGCACGAATCTCTCGATCGACTATATCTCAAAACATTACGGTGTGGAGGCTCTGAAAATGATCCTCCGCAAAACAGGGCACGACGTGTATCGTTCCATCCGGGAAAAACTGCAGAAAGGTGATGCTTCGGAATTGATCGAACATCTCAACTGGTTCTTTTACAGAGAACAGGGAAAATATACTCTCAAAGTCGATGAAAATGAAATCATCTTTGAAGTCCATGAATGCCCGGCTGTCCGCCACATGAAAAAATTGGGGTTGCCGATCTCTGAACACTTCTGTCTGCAAACCAGTGAAGTCAATGCAGGAATGTGTGAGGGAACTCCCTGGAAAAGCGAAGTCAAACTTACCGGCGAAGGGAAATGTATCCAGATCTTCAGAAAGGAGTGTGCAGAATGATCCCCAGCGACCACTTTGTGCGTTTCTATAATGAAGTCTTCAAATTCCTCGATGAAAAAAAAGGATTGCAGGACTATTATCTGGAAATCTCCAAACTCCAGGAATTCCATTGTCTCGAACTCTTCCGCAAAAAAGGTCTCCGCGGAATGTATGAATATTGGGATCACATCCGGATCGAGGAAAACTGCGATATGACTCTCAATCTGACAGATGAATATATGGAACTGATCATGAACCATTGTCCCAGCCTTTCCAAAGTCACGGACAACGATGCAGGACCATGTGAAAAATATTGCGAACACTGTCCCGGCTGGGTCGTCCCCCTGATCGAAAAAGCCGGATATGTTGTCGAATACAATCTGGTAGATCGAAAAATCCCGAAATGCAGCATCCGGATCTATCCGGCATCCTCCGGGAAAAAATCTGTTGTCAAAATGGAACCAATTTGAGACTTTTAATAAAATAAAGGAAAAATCTTATGATGGACAAAAAATTTATGAGTTCTGTCTGGTCGGCAGCTCCGACCCCTTATACAGAAAACTGGGAAATCGATACTGATTCAATCAAACGTCTTGCTGAACACCATTACAATATGGGTGTCCGCGGTGTTTTCATCGGCGGAACTTCCGGTGAAGGTCCTTTCCTCCCGGATACAAAACGGATCGAACTGGCAAAAGCCACTGTCGCCGCCAATAACGGCAGAATCGCAACCTCTTTCCAGATCACCGACAATTCTGCGGAACGCATGATCGAAAATATCGGAAAGCTCGTCGATACCGGAATTGATATGGTCGTGATCGCTCCCCCGTTCTTCTCTCTCAACCTCACGCAGGATTACATCTATGACATGTATGCAAAAGTGATTGAAGCAAGCCCCCTGCCCGTCGGGATCTATCACCGCCCCGGCAATCCGAAAATCGAAGCGGCAACCATCGCAAAACTCGCTGAACTGCCCAAAGTCCTGACTTTGAAAGACAGCGTTTGTACTGCAGAAGATTCAGAATGCCTGATCGCCGCACGCGATGCTGTCCGATCCCACAAAGATTTCTATGCCTACTACGGAAATGAATTCGATTGCATTACTCCCGCTCTCAAAGGATATGACGGCATGATGGTCGGCGGCGGCTGCTTCAATGCCCGTATGGTCAAAACGATCTTTGAAATGGCGAAAGATGGAAAAGTCGAAGAAGCACAGGCTCTTCAGGAACGTTTGAATAATCTCATGTATGATACGTTCGGCGGCAAAAATATCTCCTGCTGGCTCGCCGGTCAGAAACAGCTTCTGGTCGAACTCGGAATTTTCACAACCAACAAGTGCATCATCAATTACAAACTGACTCCCGAATGTGCTGCAAAACTCAAAGAAGCTATGCAGCGGGAAAAAGAATTTCTGGTGGATTGAAAAAGAATCCCTTGAATCAAAAAAAATCCGGCTGAGAAAATTTTTCCCATGCCGGATTTTTTTTATCTGCCGAAAACAAATCAATATTTTGAGTTCGGATAATAGAAATATTTTGCATTGCGCGGAGTAATGATATCCGCCGGGATCACGATCCGTTTGTTCACAGCTTTATCAGTCGGTTTTCCTTTTGCAGCCTCAACAGCATATTCGATCCCGTGAGCGATCATGCGGGGCGGATAAGTCACGTTCACCGGAACCAGCGGATCCTTGTCAAGAACTTTTTTCACGATCTGTTTGGAACCACCGCCGCCGATAAAGAATTTCACATCTTTGCGTTTGGATTCTTCATAGGCTTTAAGAGCTCCGATCAACACATCATCATCCCCGGTCCAGACAGCATCGATCTTTTTGTATTTCTGCAAAAAGTTTTCCATCAGTTTCAAACCTTTTTCCTGACTCCAATAGGCTGACTGGGATTCCAGAATTTTGATTCCCGGAAATTTTTTCATAACTTCACGGAATGCTTCCACACGCTGAGTATTGACTTCACAGGGGATCCCCTCCATGATCAGGATCTCTCCTTTTCCTTTCAGACGGGATGCCATTTCTTCACCGCAGCGACGTCCGAACTCACGATTGTCTCCGGCAACGGTCAGATCCTGAACATCTTTCTGAAGCCCGCGGTCAACCACAACCAGATACAGTCCTTTCTGTTTTGCCTGTTCGCAAATTCCGGTCAACGGAGCCGGTTCATGCGGCAGAACGACCAGAGCTTTCACGCCCTGCATCATCAGATTTTCGATCTTATTCACCTGCACAGATGAATTTTCCGCAGTGGAAAGAACGATCTCCAGTTTCGGATCTTTACTTTCAAGCTCTTTCTTTGCCTGTTCCGCCCACCAGACCACACCGCCTGTCCAGCCATGGTCTGCACTCGGAATGGAAACTCCAATGCGGATTTTGTCTGCATCTTTCTTCCCGCAGCCGGTAACAAATACCATGACCACTGCCAACATCGCACTGAAAATAAATCCCAATACTTTTTTCATACTTTTTCCCTTTCTTATTCGTTATTTTGTCGTTGTACAAATACAGCAATAATAATGATCAATCCCTTGACCGCTCCCTGAAGATTGACTGGTGCGCCCCACATATCCAACGCATTGGAAATGATCCCCAGGATCAATACACCCGCAACGGTTCCGGCTATTGAGCCTCTCCCCCCATTCATCGCCGTCCCGCCGATGATCGCTCCGGCTATCGCATCCAACTCATACGATAAACCCGCATCTGTCGAACTGATCGAATTCAAGCGGCTGCTGAATAAAAATGCTGCGATCCCGGCTGTCAGACCCGCAAGCGCATACGTCCCGAAACGGACTCGATCTATCCGGATCGCTGCATATTGTGCAGCTTTCGGATTCGATCCGGTCGCACAGACATGACGCCCGAAAGAAGTTTGTTTCAGCAAAACTCCGAACACCAGCGCAAGAAGAATAAAACAAACTGTCGCAAGGGGAAGTCCGAATATATAAAAATTCCCCGCAGCACGGAAAATATCATTGTTGCTGCTCAATGTCCCCGCATCCGCCATCCATAACGCAAGTGAACGGAATATGGATAACGTTCCGAGTGTCGCAATGAAAGAGGGCACTTTCCCGAGTGTCACGATCATCCCATTGATCACCCCGCCGAAAAAACCCACACTCAGAGAAACCAGCATCGCCAGGCATACAGCCAGACAGGGATCGGAAATCTGTCCCATGACCATCACCGCAGAAACTCCCGCCAATGCCATCAGTGAACCGATCGAAAGGTCGATCCCTCCCGCAATGATCACCATAGTCATCCCCAATGCAACGATCCCCGTACAGGCGACCTGACGGGTAATGTTGATCAGATTCTGCGGACTCCGGAAATGTTCGCTGGAGATCATACACACCAGCAGAAGAAGTACAAGCGCAATAAAAGGACGCCCCGCAGCTATAAATGTTTTCCAATCCGTTTTCTTCAACGGCACGATTCCTGATGATTTTTCACTCATTTCACACCTGTGGCAAGATACATGATCTCTTTTTCATTAATATGTTCATCTTCCAGAAAACCGGCAAATGATCCTTCCCGCATCACTGCCACTTTCGGACATAAACCGATCAATTCCTCCAGATCCGAGGAAATCACGATACACGCCATCCCCTCCGACGCCAGAGAATGAATAAACTGATAGATCTCTCCGCGCGACTGAATATCGATCCCGCGGGTAGGTTCATCAAAAATAAAAATTCGCGGCTCCGCATCCAGACTCTTCGCAATCGCTCCTTTCTGCTGATTCCCCCCGCTCAATTCCCGGATCGGAGATGTCAACGAAGGCGATTTGATCCGGAAACGTTCCCGGTACATCCCAGCCTGTTTCAATTCGACACTCTTATTGATGAAACCGCAGCGGCAATATTTCAACAACGAAATCAACGATATATTCATGTCCAAGCCGAAATCCTGAATGATCCCGCTCTTCTGACGGTCTTCAGACAAATATGCGATCCCGCAACGGACAGCTTGTGACGGAGAGTTCAAGCGAACCTCTTTACCCGCCACAAAAATACGCCCGCTCTTTTTACGACGGACTCCGTACAATGTCTCAGCCAACTCTGTCCGCCCCGCCCCGCCAAGACCGGCAAGTCCGAGAATCTCCCCTTTGCGGAGTGTAAAAGATACATCTTTCACACGGTCAGACTGGCTCAACTGATCGACGTCCAACAGAATTTCCGCATCCGCTGAAACTTTCCGTTTTTCCGGAAAGATCCCTTTCAATTCTCTCCCGACCATACGATTCGCCATCTCTTTCACATCCACTTCGGAAATCGGAGTCTGACAAATCAATTCGCCATCCCGGAGAACAGTCACATTATCGCATATCTCTTTGACTTCACCAAGTTTGTGAGAAACATAGATCATACTGATCCCGCGTTCACGCATCCCCCGCATGATCCGGAAAAGATTATTCACCTCCGGAGGATTCAAAACCGTTGTCGGCTCATCCATGATCAATAATCGACAGTCACGGTTCAACGCACGGGCGATCTCGACCAGCTGTTTCTGTGCGATGGAAAGAGAAGACACTTCTGTATCCGCACAAAGATCACATTGCAGAGATTCCAACAGTTCATTGCAGCGGCGGCGCATCGCTCCATGATCCAGAAAACCTGCCCGTCTCAATTCACAACCAAGAAAAATATTGTCCCGGATACTCAGGCTGGAAGCAAGATTGAACTCCTGCGGGATCGTTACGATCCCCAACGATAATGCCCGCCGCACAGATGGATGATAAGGTTGTCCGTCAAATAAAAATGTTCCGCGATCCGGACGGGTGATCCCGTTCAGACACTTGATCAATGTTGATTTTCCTGCGCCGTTTTCCCCAATCAGACCGTGGATCGATGCCTTGCCGAAACAGAGAGATACATCTTTCAAAACAGTCACGCCGGAATAAGATTTACTCAAACCGGAAATCTGCAGCAGAAAAGAATTCTGTTCCATAAATCAGTCAGTCCTTATGCGTAGGTACGTCCACCGAAAATTGCGGTCCCGATCCGGACCATCGTGGAACCTTCCCGGATCGCCGCCTCATAATCGGAACTCATCCCCATGGAAAGTTCCGGCAGAGAAATCCCGAATTCACTCTCAAGATGATCACGCATCTGGCGCAATCCACTGAAAGTTTCACGCAGACGGCTTTCAGAAACACCCGGTTCAGCCATGGTCATCAACCCTTTCAACTGAACTGCCGGATGCGGCAGAACCACTTCTGCGATCCGCGCTGCATCCTCAAAAGAATGCAATCCGAATTTACTTTCTTCCCCGGACATATTCGCTTCAATCAGAATACGGATCGTTTTGCCGGTCTTTTCGGCAGCATTGACGATCTTCTGAGCCAATTCAGCAGAATCAACCGAGTGGATCCAACTGGCATATTCAACCGCTTTCGCAGCTTTGTTCGATTGAAGATGTCCGATCAGATGCCATTCCACTTCAGGGGGAAGAACCGGAACTTTGGACATCAATTCCTGCACACGGTTTTCCCCGAAACAGAGTTGTCCGGCATCAAATACAGTCCGGATATCCTCCGCAGGAAATGTTTTGGACACTGCCAGCAAACGCACTTCTTCCACTTTTCTGCCGGCATTCAGAGCCGCTTCTGCAACCTGTTCGCGTACGATTTCATAATTCCGGATCAAAGGATTCATATTCATACCTTCCATGTCCCTTTTTCCATAAACTGCACATCATCCACAAAAACATCCGGAGCACAGACCATACAATCAATATGGATCGGAACCCGGTTATCTCCACCCATGGCACAATTGTTACCGAATGCCAGATGAACCGTTCCTTTGACTTTCTCATCCTCCAGAAGCTGACCGGTCAGTTTCAAATACGGATTTGTCCCGATCCCGAATTCGGCAAGGACAAAAGCCTTTTCACCGACCGATGTCAGAAGATCACGAAGCTGTACGGCACGTTCTCCTTCAAACCCGACAGCCACCCCGTTTTTGAGTTCGATCGAACAATCCGGATCGCCCTCTTTCCACGGCAGAGAACCGATCGAAGCATCTACCACGATTCTGCCGTTGGCAGTTCCCGGATCCGGAGCAAGATAGGTTTCCCCGGCTGGAATATTTCCGATAATTCCCGGTTCATTGTAATTGGCATCATCCACATCAACAGGATAATTGCCGATCATAAAAGAAAGATCCGTTCCCTTTTCTGTTTTGATCCGGATACGCCGGGAAGCACCTTTCAAAATATCCCGCCAGCGGAAACCATCTGCCCGCAGTTGAGCAGGATCCGCTTTCATCGCACGGGTGAACATATCATCTGTGATTCCCGGAAGAGTACAGCCACGGACTCCATTGTTGCGTGCATTCACCATGGCATCACAATGGGTCAGAGAGTGATACGTTGCTCCGATCACAACATTATGTTTGAGCATCATACCGATTGTTTCAGGATCGGGATCCGCTCCGTTGTTGGCGGTAACATCGATCATACGGGGAGTCAGAGAAAGTCCAAGCTGTTCAGCAGCAAGAATAAATGCCCTGCCGACATTGGACGTGGGTTTATCATAAATCAGAAGCGTTGTTTCACTCTTTTTCACACAGAGAGCTTTGGAAAGCACTCTTTCTGCGGAAGAAAGCATATCATTTTTTTTATTCTCCGGCAACGCATCCCAACCGGACGGGGCTTTTTTGCCCGGCTTGAAAATCGTCAGCTGCGGCGGAGCAATGGAAATCTTTGTACCGGGTTCAACACTTTCAGTGATCCAGACATTCCCCCCGATCACTGAACCTTTTCCGATTACGATCGCCCCCAGGATCGTAGCTCCGGCATAAATGGTAACATCATCTTCGATCGTCGGATGCCGTTTCGCTCCTTTGATAATCTTGCCACAGGCATCTTTCGGGAAAGACAACGCTCCCAGCGTCACCCCCTGATAAATCTTGACTCCGGATCCGAGTGTTGCAGTTTCACCGATCACAACTCCAGTCCCGTGGTCAATGAAAACACCACGTCCGATCGTAGCTCCCGGATGAATATCGATCCCCGTGATCCGGTGGGCATATTCACTCATCATACGCGGAATCAACGGAACTTTCTTTTCGTAAAGACAATGGGCGATACGGTGAATGGTCAATGCTTTGACTCCCGGATAACTCAATACGATCTCATCCAGAGTCTTCGCCGCAGGATCGCCGTCAAATGCAGCCTGAACATCCTGTTTCACAGCCAGACGGATCTCCGGCAGAGATTCCAACAAATAATTCACAGCATCTCCTGCATGATCGCCGCAGGCATCGCAGCCGGCACTGTAAATCTTGCAGTTATAACGGAAAGAACGTCCGATCGCATCATACAATGCCACACGGCAGCGGGAAAGAAGTTCACCCACCATATATTTCAGATTTCCGGCAGACTGGGGCAGGCGATCCCCGAATCCCGGAAAAATGATTTCCAGCAAGTCCTGAAGGATCCGTAGGATCTCCTGTTCACGGGGCAGATTGCAGCCCTCATTGTGATTGACTCCGTTCCCGTCTGAATAGGTTTCACAAATCCGTGTGACCAGATCATCGATCTGTGTCTGTGAATCATTATACCAATGATGTTTTACACAATCTGTTGCTTTCATAAGACTGTTGCTCCGATAAATTTTATTCAATATTCTGTATCTGTTCCCGAATCTTTTCCACTTCAGTTTTCAGCTGTACGATCAACGGTGAAATCTCCGTTGTCGGTGCTTTATTCCCCAAAGTATTCAATTCCCGGAAAATTTCCTGTGACAGAAAATCCATGTTGCGCCCCAATGCCTCATCCGCATTATTGAGGAAAGAAAGAAAATGACTGAAATGACTTCTCAGTCTTGTCAGCTCCTCCGAAACATCACTGCGGTCAGAATAAATCACCAGTTCACGCAGAATACGGTCATCAGAGGGATCAAGCGGTAAGTCATTATCCTGCAATCGCTTCAATAATTTTTCCTTCTGCATCAGAGGGATTTTTACCGCCAACGGCTCAATCCGGTCAACTGTCTCCGCCAGAAATTTGATTTTTTCAGTCAACACGACCCGCAAATTCTCCCCTTCGGTCTCCCGCATACGGATCAAATTATCCAACGCAGTTTCACAGGCGGCTTTCAGAGGTTCCACCAAAGCCGGATCGGTATAATCAACATTTTTCTGTTCGATGATCCCGGGAACCTGAAGCAACTGAGCACTCTGAAGCTCTCCACTTATCCCGCATTCCGCAGAAAGGGATTGCAATTCACGAAGCAGAGACAACGCTTTGGCACGATTGATTGTCAGAGCATCCTGTTCCAAACCGCAGGAAACAGCCTCCACACGCATGGACAAGGAGCCGCGGCTGATCCGGGAAGAAACCAGACGGCGTATTTCCATATCCTGAGAAAGCATCTCTTTGGGCAGAGACAACTTCAATTCAAACTGTTTCCGGTTTACAGAAGAGATCTCCACACGGAAAGAGATTTTTCCATCCGCCGTAAGAGCCTCTCCGCGTCCGAATCCGGTCATACTTTTCATCGGTCATCCCCCCTGCCTGTATGGATCTGCAGCTGCGGCTTTGCTTTTGCCTTTGCCTTTGCGTTTGCTTTGGCTTTGCGCTGCTGTTTGAGTTTTTCCTCTTTTTCCTCCTTGCGGTCATCATAAGGAGCAATCACATATTCCTCCAACTTACTCTTGCCGATGACCATTCCCGATCCGGGATTCCAGGATTTAAATCCCGCAACATTACCAAATCCGGCAATAACGATCCGTTTTTCCGGATCATCACAACGCCAAACAAGAGAGAATTGACGTCTTTTTTCCTTTTTGCCAAGCGTTCCCACAAATTTTTTCCAATCATCCGGATCATTTCCGATTTTCGGTTCGGTCAGGAATGAAAGATCGAAAGCTGTTTCATACAGTTCCGCTTCAGAAAAACGAACTCGATCACGTTCAGAATCAGAAAGATACAACATATTATTTGTTACATAAGAAACCGCTTTGTTCCGGGCGGATTCATAAAGATTCCGGTACGGCACAGGATCTTTCAAAATCAGTTTGAGCGGAGTCCAGTATTCCATATTGCGTCTGCCGGAACCAAGCACGATCACAGAATAACCGAACTTGGGCGGAGTCCACACATAATTGGCTTCAATATAATCCAGACCCGCATCGCGCCGACGTTTGTAGTCCATATTCCGTCCGATATGAGCATATTCCGTTAAAGGCATACCGGTATGTGCAAACATATTCCTGTATTGCAGTTCCGGCGCAGTAAAACGGATATAATCCCGTACAGTTTCCGGCAATGAACGGGTATGTTCCAATGCGAACTCACGAGCTTTCTCAACTGCCTCCTCTGTCCGGTCATAATGACACCCTGCAAGCAGAGAGATAATAAATAAAAATAATAAAAATCTGACCAATAAGATCATCTGTTTCATTGCAGTCACTCCTGTTTCTTTTTAAATGATAATAGATATTAATATAACCCCGTTTTGCTCTATGTGCAATCCCGAAACAGGAAATAGAGCAATAAAAAGAATAGAGATCATTCAAAAAGTATTAAGATATAGTTTCAACTTCTCTTTCAATACGGCGCAGTCAAGGCTTCAAATTTCATATCGTTGAAGTCATAAAGCAATCGCTCTTTCAGGTCGGCTCCGCAACGAATAAGTTCTTCTTCGCATTTCATATCAGTAAAGTAAAAGTATGGCGTGTAATGCTTGAAGCTGTCGGTTTGCTGATGATCGAATATTTGTTCATGGTATTAGCAGGATTGGCTTTAGTGTATTATGATTTGATTCCGTTAGCTTGATTCCGAAAATTTTATGTTTATTCTCTTGCAACAGACAACTACGGACACTAACGGACTCTAACGGACGTCAGTATTTGTCCGTATCTGTCCGTACAAGTCCGTAAGAGTCTGTAAAATCATGCTCTTATCTTTCCAATACACGCCCTGCAATGGCAATATTTCAAAGGTTTGCTTTTTCATTATTCGCTCCAATCTTTCGGTGGAGTT
>JAGCNI010000119.1 GCA_017646015.1 Lentisphaeria bacterium | reverse complement strand
GTTTGAGATCCAGATGCAGCACCCCTTTGGAATGGGCAAACGTAATAGCGTTGCAAATCCGTAAATAAATACGTATCAAATGATTAAATGTATAAATACGAATCATTTCAGGATCACCGGCATTCAGTTTCTTCAAAACGGAGGCAAGCGTTTCCCCCCGCAACAATTTCATCGTGAAATAAGGAGAACCTGCCGAATCCATTCCAATATCATGAACAGGAACAATATTCGGATGTTCCAATCCTGCCGTGATCCGGGCTTCCCGCAGGAATTGACCGATCTCCAGTTTGGAACGGGTCGATACATCCGGAAGCAATGCCATGGCAACATCACGCAAAGTATCATTGTCATGAACCTGCAATACCATTTTCATCCCGCCCCTGCCGATCGTTTTCTTGTAACGGTACTTGCTGCCGTCATCACGGGATTTGATATCAATTACAGAATCATTCAGGATATTTTCTGAACGGCTCCCCCCGATTTGGACAGTATGAAAAGAATCCATCACCGGGACAGAAGCAGAACGAAAACTGTTTTTCCGGTGTTTATCAAGACGTTCCGACCGGTTGGTGGAAGGTGCTATTTTTTGATTTTTATACTCCATCAGAACTGCAGTCTCATGTTTTTATACATTCGATCCCAAACGGCGTACATATTCAAAAAGGATCACAGTTGCAGCCTGTGCAACATTCAGAGATTCTGCATCGCCCGGCATGGGAATATTCAAATCTTTTGAGCCGGGGGCATCCCCTACCCCGCCACCTTCATTGCCGAGAATGATCACACTGTTTTCAAAAAGTTTTTCTTCGGTGAATACATTGCATCCGCAAGCAGGAGAGGTTCGGAATACATTGGTAAAACCTTTGTCTTTCAATAGTCCCAGCGTGGCTGTCAGATCCCCGTGTTTGCGGATTCGGAGCGAAAACTGTGCCCCCGAAGCAGAACGGATCGATTTATCTGAATAAGGATCAACGGTCCCATCTGTCAACCACATTTCACACAGACCGACAGCACGGGCTGTCCGTACCATGGTTCCGAAATTGCCGGGATCTGCAATACGATCCAACAGAAATACAAAGGGAGCATCGATCTTTTCCTGAACAGGAATTTCCTCCGGACGCCGGACAAGCAACAGGATCCCCTGCGAATGGACCGTATTACGGATACGGTCAAACTCTTTTGCACTGAGAACCACCGGATCCACCGGCAGAGATTCCCGCAGGATGAAATCATCCCGCAGGATCACCTGTTCAACCAAGTCCGGACGGAGAGTCAGGATTTCATGAGAAGCACGGGGACCGTCACAAAGACAGTATTGGCTCTCTTTTCTGCCATGTCTTGTGGCAAGAGAACGGATCAATGCTTCCTGATTACGGGTAAGAACTGCCATTATCTCCAGCCCCCACTGTTTTATAATTTGATAATTGATCTATCTTATTTTGCGATCCGGTTCAGGAGAGCTTTTGCAAGAGAAGCCCACTGAGCAGACTGCTGTGTGGTGGCTTTGACCGGATCCATCATACCGAGATATTTCTTTGCCTGAGCCGTATTTTTAAGAGCATAGAAAATACGCCCGGCGGCATAAGCCCCTTCCGCACGCAGATCAACAGGAGAACCGGCAGAATCAGCAACCGAAGCAAAAATCGCTGCAGCCTGTTCTTTTTTACCGGCAAGTTCCTGCATATAAGCAGAATCCAGCAAAGCACGACAGCTGAGATACGCATCTGTTTTTCCGGCAGCAACTTTCTGATAGCAATCAAAAGCCTTGTCATATTTCTTTTCCGCTTTATAAAGTCCGGCAAGACGGATCAATGCGGCATCGTAACCCGGAGCTGATGCAGAAACTTCACCCAGTATTTTTTCAAGATCGGCAATTTTTTCAGCCTGTGCAAGCTTCATCATAGCGGTCTGTTTGGACTTTTCAGAAATCTGAAGTCCGATAAACACGATCGCAACGATCACGATAACTGCAATACAGGCTCCGAGAATATATTTACCGTTTTCAATGACCCATGTTTCAAAACGGTCAAAGTTTTCACTGATCTCATCAACAAGATTGTCATTTGCACCTGCAGGAGGAGCTTCTTTTTTCGGTGCCAGCAATTGGTTGTCTTTCACTGCATCAAGTTTATGTTTTTTGTTTGCCATAATCCGTTTCCTTACATGTTAATAATGTTGTTTTTTCCAAATACTGATATAAATATACTCCCCTTTTCCATGAAATCAATCACCGGGAAACGCTTTTTCTGCTAAAAGATGATATTTTCTGATTTGAAATCACAGAAAAACATTGTAATAGTACTCTTCATGGCATTGTTTTTCAAAAAAACGACATAACAGTTTGGGAAATTGGCAGTGATCAATTTTTTTTATTTTCTTTCAGCTTCCCATACAATAAAAACAAAAATACAGCGTTATCTGCCATAAACAGATATCTGCCGTATGTATTCAGAAAAACAAAAAATCGGAGATGCAAGTATGAAAAAGATGTTGACATGGATATTGTCCGCAATGATCCTGAGCACAGCATGTATGCTTTCAGCGCAGGATGCCCCGCAGAATTTCAGAAACAGACGACCCCAGAACCGGATCTCCCCGCAGGAACGGAAAAAACAGTGGGAATCGGTTCAGAAACAACTGAAACAAAAATACCCCGAAAAATATCAGGAGATCATGAAACTGGCAGAATCCAATTTTCAGGAAGCTCAGGAAAAACTTGTTCAACTGGCAAAAACAGCAAAACTGGAACTGCCGACTGAAAGACGTTTCAGTCCCAGAGGCAATTTCCGCCGTCCGCAAGGTCCCAATGGCATGATGCCCGGCAGAACAAACCGTCCTCAGGGCTCTTTCACAAGATCCAATCCCAGAACAGAAGCATTGGAAAAAATCAAAGCAGCCTATCCCGCAGAATTCGCTCAAATCGAAAAAATGCAAGCCGATGTTGAAACAAAATTGCAGGAACTGGCAAAAAAAGCCAATATCTCTCTGCCCGATACTCCGGAAGTCATGATGAAAAAAATGCAGGCTGTCCGCGAAAAATATAAAAAGGAATTTGAAGAGATCCAGCAGCTCTGGCGCACCGATCCCGTCCTGGCAAGAGAAAAAATGAAGGATATCTTCGCAAAAGAAGGAATCAATATGCCGCAATTCTCAGGCAACAGACCGCCGCAGGCTGTACAGAAAGATCCGCCGCGCAGACGCAATGATTCTCCTTTTGAGAAAATCAGACAGGCAAGAAAAAAATATCCGGAAGAAATGAAAAAAATCGAAGCATACCGTGAAACTGACCGTGCAAAATATCAGACAGAACTCCGGGCTTTGATCAAACGCATGGAACAGGAACAGAAAACCTCTAAATAAGGAATCATATTCTAATGCAGCGCCCTCTGTATCATGAATTTGCAGTCATGCTTTTCTCTCAGGAAGATGTCAAAGGATGTCTTTTCAGGAGAAAAGCCGGGCGCTTTGAAATCCGCGCCTTTGCCGCCGCTGCTGTCGATCCGCAGGATCCTCCCGCAGCTTGGAAAAAAGTACGTAAAGAGATCGGATGCGGAAAAGAATGTCCGCTGATCCTCGCAGGATCTTTGGAAAATGCGTATTACTATCAGACAACTCTTCCTGATTTGCCAGCAAAAGCAATGAAGGAAGCGTTGCTTTTTGAACTGCCGCAGTTTATGTTGGGCGATACAGCCGGAAAACAAATCCAGTTTTTCAGTACAAAATCTTCACAGGTGAATAACGAAGCAGATGTCAATTTCTACGCTTTCGATCCGGCGGCTCTGAATAAAATCTCGGCACTGGTCTCCCAGAGCTTGAAAAAAATTGATTTCTTCATCTATCCACTCCTCGCTCTCCGTAAACAGGATCCGCCGGCATTTATTCCGGAAATCGAAAAAGAATTCTTCTTTCAGGATAGACAATGGCTCCCCGTCTCAGAATGGAATGATGAATGGAATGATGAATGGAAACAGATCATGACAGAACTCTTTATCATGCCGGATGATCCGGGATTTTCTGTCAATAAATATCTGGGATGCCTCCTCATCGGACGTATGGTCATTGCCAATGAATTTCCCGCCGGACGGAAAGGATTGCAGATCCTTCCGGCAAGACTCAAACCCGGACGTTTACGGAATCAGTTGCGGATCATGACCACTCTCCTCATTCTCCTGGCTGCCGGAATCATTTGGAATTACGGTGCAAAATGGATTCGGGAAAGTCGGGAAATCTCCAGACTCGCAAATGAAAATGCAAGATTGACTCGTCAGTTGAGCTCCCTGAAAAAAAGATTGAAAACCATGGAAAAAGAACAGAAAGAACATATTCGTGTCATCAATCAGAAACCCGGGGAATATAATATTATCGGAAAAATGGCGGATCTTTCACGCATCCTGCCGCAAAACGTTATGGTACAGAATCTCCGTTGGAGTGACAGCTCTCTGGACATGACTCTCCGCAGTGATGCAGAAAATCTCAGTCTGCCCAATATCATCCGCCCTCTCAATTATTGGAAAATCGCACAGCTTCAGCAAAGACGCCGTCCCAATGAAACCTCCAGCACGATCACGATCAAATTGGTTCCGGCAGAAAATACGGAGGTGGAATAATGAATACAAAATTCAAGGATTTCATCAAAACTCCAAAAGGAAAACTCACTGTCGCACTGGCTGCAATGCTCCTCAGTTGGGTCTTCCTCCTCTTCAATTTCAGCGACTCTCTCGGACTTACTCTTCCCGGAGAACAGAAAAAAACAAAACTGAAACAGGATATCCGGAAGAAAAAAGCTGAATTGCAGACACTGGAAGAAAAAATCGCTAAAATCCAGCTCACCAGAAAACGTTGGCAGGAAATGAAAAAATCTGCATGGAATCCTGTAAATGATGGTGATCCGGAACTGCTCCTGCGGCAGAAAATCGAAAACGCCGCAAAAAAACATGAAATCAAACTCAATAATATCGGAACAGTACGCATCAATAAAATCAATCAGGAATTCTCGTTCGCCGAAATGGATATTTCTGTCAATCTGCCATTGGATACCCTGATCAAATTCATCTCGGAAATTCAACAACTGAAACCAGCTATCGCATGGCGGCGCCTTTCCATCACACAACCGTTCAGAAGACCTATGCCCAACAACCGCAGAAGAACTGTTTTCAGTAATACTGATAACGCATTGACTGTCAGTGCAAACCTCCGTGTATTAGTCTTCCAGCCGGAAAATGGAACAGAAAAACAGGAAAAAGATAACGCGGGAACTCCGGCACTGCCAAAGAAAAATAACATTCAGCAGGGAGGACAGAAATAATGAAAATCATTTTGATCCTGATCAATATCATCCTTGCAACGATCATCCTCGTGGGAGGCACAGCAATGTTCCGGAATATCTCCGCTAAACCGGAAGCCGGATTTACAGTCAAAAAACGCGACCCAGCCAAAAAGAAAGCTGTAACTGAAGTCAAAAAAACTGCCCCGCTCCCGAAAGATCAGCAGGAACAGACCATTCAGCAGAAAACAGAACAAATCATTTCTGCCAACATCTTCAATCAGGAAAGATGCCCCAATTCGTTTGTTTTCGGCGGAAATGCAAGAGTCGAACTGACTCTTGTCGGAACATTCAAAATCGGTGAACACAGCGGGGCTGTGATCCTGCAGAAAAATCAAAACAGAAATTTCCCGCCATTCATGATGCCGGGAATGAATATGGCAGGACGCAGACAGGGAATCGCCAGTGCCAACTTTCGTCAGAACACTCAAGCCATAACAACAGAACGGAGACGTCCCGGAGGAGCAACACGGATCCAGAGCCAACGGGATGCTCAAGGTGTGATCCAGCCGGGCTCAACAACCGCAACAGCTGCGAATCAACAACATACATACAGACAATATGTAAGAGTCGGTGAAACTCTTTCCAATGGTTATACACTGGTCTCCGTGGAACGGAATCGCGCGATCCTCACTCGCGGCAGCGATAAGTTGGAACTGGAATTGATCGATGCCTCCCAAAATGCACCCAAAACTGCACGCAGAGCCGGACGTCCAAATCAGACTCAGATCATGCAGCAAATGCTGAACAGTATGCGCCAGATGCAGAGAATGCAGTCTTTCCAGAATTTCCAGATGATGCGCAATATGAGACAAAATTCAAACTCCGGAAGAAATACCGGAACCGCTCCCAGACGAAGATAAGTTAATTATAATAAGAAAGAAAAATCCAAGGATAAAACAGATGATGTGTTCAATGAAAAAAACAAGAACAAAACTTTTGCGGGGAATCATCACTTCCCTGTTGATCGCAACAGCCGGACTCTTTATTGTTTCCTGTGCCACAGATGAAACTCCGGAAGATCAAGCAAAAAAAGAAGAGGAAGCACGCAAAAAACGCTTCGCTTTTCTGGATGAAGAAAAGAAAAGACTCGCTGAAAAGGAAAAAGAAAATCAGCAGGAAGAATCCATCGAACAGGAATTGGTGCAGTCTGACCGTTCCGCAGATACAGCAAAACTGGAAAAGAAACTTACAGATATCCCCAAGAATGCCCTTCAGCCCAAAAAGGAAAAACCGAAAGCTCCTCTCCATTTCTATGATGATTTCATCATCCTCAACGGGGAGGAGGAAATCGAAGTCTCGCTGGCTTTCAATAATGCCCCGCTCCTGGATGTCCTCCCCTCCTTTGCAGATGCTCTCGGATTCAATTTCCTGGCAGACAGCGATTTGAAAGGAACTGTCACGCTGAATATTGATCAGAAAATGACACGCAAAGATCTCTGGAATACGTTTGACAGAATGTTGAATCTTTCCGGTGCAGGCGTAGTTGTTGACGGCACACTGCTGCGAATCATGTCTCTGGCAAAAATCTCACGGGCAACAGATTCCCGTTTTGCGAAAGACGGATCCGGTGAACTGCTTTATTTCCCGTTGAAAAATACAGTCGCCAAAGAAGCGGCACAACAGATCCGTCCTTTCCTCGGACTCGGTGCGATCTGTATTGAATTGACCCGTCCCAATGCCCTTATGATCGCAGATGACCGGGCAAACATGCCGAAAGTCAAACAGGTCCTCGAACATTTGGATATGGCTGGTAAATCCTCATGGAAACGTCAGGTGCTCCTCTGTAAAAATATCCTGCCGAGCAAACTCACCGAAGAATTGGCTGTTGTCCTGCCGGTTCTGGGTTTCAATGTCTATCAGAAAACAGACCGTACAGAACAGCCCGGCTCCGTACAGCTTACCGGAATCGACCGTCTTCAGCTGATCGTTGTCTCTGCCGCAACCGATGAAGCAATCAAAGAAATCACTCAGTGGGTCGAACTTCTGGATATGTCCGATTCTCTCGATCAGGAACGGGTCTTTGTCTATAAGGTCCGTAACGGAAAAGCAATCAATCTGACCCATGCCCTTGCTATGATCTATGATATGCAGGGAAGCAGTCTGACCATTGACACCAATACAGGCAACAGCCGGACAGACACGATCAACTCCACCGCAGCCAACAGGAACAACCGCAACACACGCACCAACAACCGGAATCAAACAGCGGCATCCATCAACAGTGACAACACAATGACCGATCAGAAATCCAATGTTTTCAATACACCGGTCCGTGTTTTTGCCGATGGAGTTCTCAACCGTCTGGTAATCCGTACAACTCCCCGAACCTATGCGTCGATCAAAGCTCTTCTCAACAGAATGGATGCAGTTCCGGCGCAGGTGCTGCTTCAGATCATGATCGTGGAAGTCACCCTCACAGAATCCACAAAATTCGGACTCGAACTTTCAGCTCTGGCGAAAAACGGAACCAGCAACAATATCCTGCTCGGAACCAATTATTCCAACATCATCAAACCGGATGCAACCGGAAACGGAACATTGGAAGGAACCGGACTCAGCGGTCTGATCGAAGATCCGGATAATCCGCAAACACGTTTCGGATATATTCAAGCCCTCGCAGGAAACGGAAGAGTCAAATTGGTCTCCAGTCCGCAACTGCTGGTTTCCAGCCATACCGAAGCCTCGATCTCGGTCGGAACAAGAGTCCCCATTATCTCCAATGCAATCACTTCCACATCCTCCAATGGCGAACTGAATAAAAATTATCAGTATGAAGATACAGGAATCATTCTCACGATCACACCTCAGGTCACAAGCACAAACCTGATCTCGCTGAAAGTCAAACAGACCATTTCAGATGTGACAGCCAACCCGAATCCCTCGATCGAAAACCCGTATATCAATGAACGTGAACTCAATACAGCCATGACCATTGCAAACGGAAGAACCATGATCATCGGCGGATTGATTCAGGAAAAAATCAATGATACGCTCGGATCCATTCCTCTCATCCACCAGATCCCGATCCTCAACCGTCTGCTCGGCAGTACTGATGCCTCCATCGAAAGAACCGAACTGCTGGTTCTCATCACCGGTCACATCATCGGCGAACGCAATCAGTTGGAAGAAATGCTCAAACGGTATAATGATGCGCTGAATTCAATCAATGAATTCGATCAGAATACCGGAGAAAAACGCCCCGCTATAAAAAAATCACTCTTAGGCAGTAAGGATTTCTGGACCGATGGAACCATCTTTGCAGAATGAAAAAAGAATTTCTCCGGCTGATCAACTCCTCTCCGCCTTGCAGAAGTTGATCCCGGATTGTCAAAAGGAAACAGATCCTCTCAAAGCAAGAGAACGGGATCGTACATTCGTTCAGAGCGGACAGCTTACTGACAATGAACTGCTTGCGCTCTATGCTGAAGCATATCATCTGGAAATTGCTGATGAAGAAGATATTTCCGCTCCGGAAATATTCCCGGACGGAAAATATGATTTCTTCAATGCAAATCTCTGTCTGCCTTTTGAATGGGATGAAGAAAAAATCATTTTCCTCGTACCGGATCCCTATTCCATTCACCAGCTTTCATTTCAGGTCAGAAAAAATTGGAATCTGAAAACGGAATTCAAACTGGTCCGCCGTTCCCTGTTGGAACGTCTGCTCACAAAAGTCATGAATGCAGAAAATGAAGAAGACTCCGCATTCGCAGATGCAGAAGATGAAAACACACTCCGCACCATGGCGGGTGAAGCGCGAATCGTCCGGTTGGTCAATGATATTTTCACACAGGCGATCGAACTCGGTGCCAGCGATATCCATATCGAACCGGGAGAAGATCTCGTTTCTGTCCGCTGTCGTGTGGATGGCGTATTGACAGAGATCATGAATTGTCCGCTGAATCAGTTTCCCGCCATTGCCTCCCGCATCAAATTGCTCGGAGGATTGAATATTGCCGAAAGCCGTCTGCCGCAGGATGGAAGAACCAATGTCCGCTTGGGAAAATTGGAATTGGATATGCGTATCAGTACGATCCCGATCCTCACAGGCGAAAGTATCGTTCTGCGTCTGCTGAATCAGGATTCGATCACCTTTGACCTGAAAACACTGGGAATGTCGCCGGAGCATCTCAAACAATTTGAAAAATTGATCCGGATCCCGCACGGAATCATTCTGGTCGTGGGACCGACAGGAAGCGGAAAAACAACAACTCTTTACAGTGTGATCAGTCAGTTGAATGACCGTCGGAAAAAGATCATCACGATTGAGGATCCGGTGGAATATAAAACCGAAGGACTGTGTCAGGTTCAGGTCAATCCCAAAATCGGAGTGACCTTTGCCGCAGGACTCCGCAGTATCGTGCGTCAGGACCCGGATATCATTCTGGTCGGGGAAATCCGTGATAAGGAAACAGCGGACATTGCCATCAATGCGGCTCTGACCGGACACCTTGTTTTGAGTACATTGCACACCAATGATGCGGTCGGTGCAGTCACACGTCTGCTGGATATGGGCTTGGAAAATTTCCTTGTCTCCTCGGCATTGTTCGGAGTTCTCTCCCAACGTCTCGTGCGAAAATACTGCCCGGATTGTCATGGAACAGGATCTGTTGACGGTGCGAAATGCCGTTTGTGCAATGGCAGCGGATACAAAGGCAGAAGCGGCATTTTTGAACTGCTGATCCTGAATGATGAACTCCGTTCTGCAGTCAATAAAAATGCTTCCAGTTCTGAATTGGAAGCGATTGCAGTACGTCACGGCATGATCACTTTGAAACAGGATGGACAGGCGAAAGTGGCTGCCGGGATAACCTCGGCAGAAGAACTCCAGCGTTCCACGGCAGAACTGTAAGGATCAGAGATCATGGCACTATTCAAATTTCTGGCAGTATCCAAAGGAGAAGCTCCGCAGGAACTCCTGATCGAAGCAGACACCGAAAAAGAAGCTGTCAACAAACTCCGCAGCCGTCATCTCACACCCCTGCGGTCTTATGGGGAAGTTTCAGCGGAAAAAGGGAAATCCTTCACCTTGAAACGCAGCAGGATTGATGCCTATTCCTTTACACGTCAACTGGCTCCGCTGCTGGAATCATTCATCCCGTTGGAACGGGCTCTGGCGATCATTGCCGACGGAATCGAAGAAAAAGAACAGAAAGATTTTGTCAACTCTTTGCGACAGGGGCTGCATGAAGGAAAAAAATTCTCTGAACTGGTGCGTTCTCATGGTGCTGTCTTCCCCTCCTATTATGCCAACCTCATCGAAAGCGGGGAAGAAACAGGATGTCTCCCCGAAGTGGTGGGACAGCTTTACAAGTTCATGGATCAAAGCAAAGAATTCAAAGACTTTATTGTTTCCAGCTCCATCTATCCCATGGCGATCCTCACGATCACCCTGTTGGTGACAATTCTCCTGTTTACGGTATTTGTCCCCCGGTTTGCCAAAATCTTTATCGACATGGGCAGAGAAATGCCGCCCTCCATGGAATTTCTACTGGGAGCCAGTGCATTTGCTTCATGGGCTTGGTGGCTGATCCCGCTTCTGCTGTTTATCTCCTGGGTGGGATTGACCCGTTATTTCGGGAAAGACGGATTCCGCCGGATGATTGCAGCATTTCTTTTGAAACTGCCTCTGCTCGGTAAGATCATTGCGGATCTTGAGATGTGTAAATACATCCGGACTCTTGCAATTCTGATCGGCAATCATGTGGAGATCATACGCACGATGAAAATTGCGGGCAAGATCATCAATAATCCGGTCATTGCAGCCACATTTGAAGATATCGGAAAAAAACTGAAAGGCGGAGCAAAACTTTCTGCCGCACTGAAAGACAATCAATATCTGCCGTCCGGAATGGTTCCCATGCTCAGAGTCGGGGAGGAATCCGGAACAGTCGGAGAGATGCTGGACAGGATCGCTACGCATCTGGAAAGTGACACCCGGACAAAAATCAAACGTCTGCTGAGTCTTTTTGAACCGGCAGTCATCGTTTTTCTTGCCGCCATGGTTCTGATCGTTGTCGTTTCGATCTTTGTTTCCATGATGGAATTGAATGCAATCAACCAGGGAGGACCCAAAATATGAACAAAAAACAAAACAAAAGAAGCAAGCACAATTTCACACTGATCGAAGTTGTGGTCGTCGTGATCATTCTGGTAACGCTCGCATCCGTAGCGACACCGGTATATCTGAACTATGTCAAAAAAGCCAACACCGGAGCTGCACAGACTCAGTTGAAACTGTTGCAGGAAGCTCTGACCGGATATAAACTGGATGTCGGTTCTTATCCGGATTCTTCCAACGGACTCCGGGCTCTGGTCGAAAATATTGACCAGAATGCAAAATGGGATGGTCCTTATCTCCAACCAGCGATCGTACCCAAAGATCCGTGGGGGAATGAATACATTTACACGATCCCCGGGGAACATGGTGACTTTGATCTTGTCAGTTACGGTGCAGACGGACAGCCCGGCGGGACAGGTGAAAATGCAGACATCACCAGCTGGGGCGGCGAATCTGCAGAATAAAGAATCACCTGCTCCGGATCGATATTTTTATGAAACGAACTCCTTTCACGCTTCTGGAATTAGTCGCAGTCATCATGGTCATGGCTCTGGCAACCTCCATGGCGGTCGCTGTTTTCAAAGGCAATTCCCCGGCAAAACGTCTGGAAGATGCCTCTCTGCAATGGGAGGAGTTCTGTGCAAGAGTCCGTTTTCAATCTCTTGAAACAGGAGAGGAACGTCAAATCATATTCGATCCGGAAAAACGTTGTTTCAGTATGAAGGTTCCCTCCGGAAATATGCAGAATCATGATTCAGAAGAGGAGGAAATAAAACGTGTTGCAGAAATCAAATGGGAACTTCCAAAAGATTTTGAAATCGGCGGCGATTTTCTGAACGGAGCAGAAAATCCGGAAGAGGACGGCTCTTTTGAAATGTTCCGGTTCTATTCCGACGGCAGTGCTTCCGGAAAAAGAAAATTGGAACTCTCCATCGGAGGGCTGAGCAATACGTTTGAAATCTCCATGCTGACCGGCAGAATGATCCGGAAAGAACAGGAAAAGCAGTAATAAAAATGAGAAATAGCTTTCATTTCACTTTGATAGAAGTCGTCGTTTCTCTGGCGATCCTCTCCATCGGGATCGCCGGTCTGCTCCAGCTTTCCGCCGCCGCTCAGAAACGAATCGCAAAAGTCCACGAAATGTGGATGCACACTCACATGCTTTCACAAGCTGCTGAATATTATCTGCTGATGAAAGAAGAAGAGGAACCGCCGGAAATCACCGAAGATTTTTTCCCATACGAAAATTATACCGTGATCCGTACGATTGAAGATCTGGAAGAGGAAGATCTGCCGGAAGATTTCAACAACCTCTCCGGACAGCTCCCGCTGAAAACTCTCGTGTTGGAACTGCAGCGCAGATCAGACGGTAAGACGATTGATAAATTCATGATCGACAGGTTATCCTATGAAAGTTCGCCGAACTCATCCATATCCAACTGAAATCCGGCTTTTCACACTGGTCGAATTGATCGCCGCAACCGCGGTCATGCTTTTTGTCGCTCTGATCATAGCAACGGCTTCCGCATCATTCTATAATGCCTGGAAACGTTCTGTCAGAATCACGGACAAACTGAAAGTATATCAGAATATTGACAGGATCATGGATAGCGGGATCCGCAACATGATCCCTTTCACATGGAAAAATGAAAATCAGGAAGAAACCGTTGTTTTCGAGGGAGAACCGGATACCATCTTTTTTGTAACTCCGCGAAGAGTCATGCCCGGAGAAAAAAGCGCATTCTCTTTCATCCGTCTGAAAGTGGAAAATGAAAATCTGATTGCAGAATATCATCCCCTGCCCCGTACTCAATGGGACGAGGAAAATAAATTGGAGATCATCAAAGAAGTTCTGGCTGTAAAGGTCCGTTCCATATCATTCCTCTATGCACGGATCAATGATGAAATGATCGAATGGGATGAGGATTGGGAAGAATATGACAGGGATACGATTCAGGATGATACACGCGATATTCTGATGATCCCGCTGGCTGTTCAGATGAAAGTGGAATGGATGGATGGTTCATCAGAAGTATGGCTGCGGAGAACCTCCGGTGTTTCCGGACACTCCCGGCTCGGCTCCGGAACAGGATTGACAGGTGCAAGATGAAAATAAATTTCCGTCAATACAGACAGCTTCAGAAAAAAAGCAGAAACAAAAGTCGCGGCTCTGCTCTGATTGCCGCATTGAGCCTGTTGTTTATCGCAGGAATGTTGACCGCCGTGATCCTTTCTCTCTCAAGGATCTCTACCTTTGACATCCGTTCATACGTGGAACTCCAGCGTTCCGCCTACATCAATGAAGGTGTTTCCAATCGCATTCTCTGGCTGTTGGCGGCAGACAGAACCGTTTATCCGGGATCCACCCGGCTGGGAGAACTGGATTATACGGAATACGATCATGACCGTTTTGCCGCAGACGGGATCCCTCACATCATAAATTATCACGGAACCGAAGTTCAAGTCGTGATCGAAGATGCTGTGTCCGGATATAATCTGAGCGGGAACAATTACCGCAGTCAACTTCAGACGATCGCTTCCTCTCTTGAACTGGATGATTCTGAAATCACGGATAAAACCACTGAAATCATCGCACGGATCACTGATTATATCGACACAAATGATAATGTTTCCACAGATGGCATGGAAGCTCCGGAATATGAAGCAGAAGGGCTTGCACCCCTCCCCCGGAATGGAACGATCCGTTACAGAGAAGAATTTTTCTTTATCCCGGGAATTGCAGAACTCTTTCCGCCGGATCGGTTCGGAAGACTTTCATCCATCCGTTTGATCCCTCCCGTCGGAATGAGAATACAAGGCTCAAACAGACCAGCGTTCATGACCGCAACTCCCCAAATGCTCAAGGTCATCGGAAGATTGGAAGATGAAGAAGTCGAAGAAGTCATACAGGCAAGAGAAACATGGTTGAAAGAGAAAACTCCATTCTCAGAACAACTGGATCCTCTTCTGCTGAGCCGTCTGCAAAACCGTTTTTCATGGAATGAATCCGGATATTTTTCGATCCGTATCGAAGCTCCGGAAAAATCAGGAAGGATCTCACGCAGACTGTTTTTCACATGTGCGGATTCCGGAGTCGGCGGACCAACCAATGAAATGCTTCATTATTATGAATGGCTCCAACTTTGAACAGAGCGGATTCATCAACAAACAAAGAAAAGAAGAGTCAGAATTTCAGTCAACTCCTCACACCCGCCTAACGTATCCCCCGTTCCTCCGCCAATCATTTTCCGACACCATAAACTCCAGAAAAAAGCAAAAACCGGTGGAATCAGAAAAATATACAACATGTTCCATGTTATAAATGACGGAAACAGTACAATCAGAAATACGCAGAAAATCATAACAGGCAGGGATAAATACGGTTTCTTTTCAAAAACCAGTTTTCCCAATCCATCTTCCCGGGCATACCGACAGAAAAACAAATGAAAAATCATACCGCAACGACCGTTGAAACTCATCAGAAAAATAATAAAGGCAACTGTCAACGGATCAGCTTTCCGGCTCACGACCAATTCCGCAAAAGCGGAAAATTTGATCATTCCCCAGAACAACATTGCAAGAACGCCCATTGTTCCAACACGACTGTCATGCATGATCTCTAAAATCCGTTCCCGTTTCCGGCTGCTGAAAAAACCATCCGCAGTATCAGCCAGACCATCCAGATGAAATGCCTTTGTCAAAAATTCTGAAAGAAAAACCAGCAGAACCAACCCGGGCAATAAAGAAATATATCGCAGGATCAACCATGAAAAACAGCCGAGAATCATTCCGATCAACACCCCGGCAAAAGGAAACCAGCAGGCGGCATTGCGTATTGAATCCTCATCCGCAGAAAAATATTTTCCGACAGGAATACAGGTCAGCATGGAAAAAGCGGCAAGCAAACTTTTCATATCTGCACCTCGCTCTGCGTAACTGCGGCAGACTGAAATGTCGCCATATCTTTCAATACAGCAGCGGCGGCATCCAACAGCGGCATCGCCATTGCCGCTCCTGTTCCTTCTCCAAGACGGAATCCCAAATCAAGCAACGGCTCTTTCTGCAAAAGTTCACTCATCCAGACATGACCCGGCTCGGCACTGCGATGTGCAAAGATCATATAATCAACACAGACAGGACACAGTTTCGATGCGATCAATGCGCCCGCACCGGAAATAAAACCATCCACAAGAACCGGTTTCCGCAAAGAGGCAGCCCCCAGGATCGCTCCGGCGATCCCGCCGATCTCCAATCCGCCAACTTTGGAAAGAACATCCAACGGATCATTGTAATCCGGTTGATTGAGTGCGATCCCGCGTTCGATCACTGCAATCTTATGAGCGATCCGTTCCGTCGCCAACCCGGCTCCCATACCAACGGTTTCAGCAACCGAACAATGCCGGAATACCGAAAGGATCGCACTGCTGGGAGATGTATTCCCGATCCCCATATCTCCGGTTCCGAAAACATCGGTTGTATCACCAAACTCCAAAGCGGTACGGATTCCGATTTCGATCGAAGCAAGAGCCTCGTTGTAAGACATGGCTGGACCTTTGGCAAAATTGGCTGTTCCATACCGGATTTTCCGGTGCAGGATCTGATCTCCGTAGTGGCTCAAATCTGCATCGACCCCCATATCAATAACAGAAATCTCTGCTCCGTTTCTACCGCCAAGAACATTGATCCCGGCATGACCGCTGACAAAGTTGCCGATCATCTGTGCCGTAACCTCTTTCGGGCTGGGGCTCACATTCTCCTCTGTGATCCCGTGATCCCCGGCAAACAAAAGGATTCGTTTCCGCGAGATCTCCGGATACAATGTTTCTCTCATTCCGGCAAGATCGACCGCCAGATCCAACAGTCTGCCCAACGCCCACGGTGGCATTGTCAGAGTCAGAATATAGTCCGAAGCTTTCCTGCGCCAATCTTCTGAAACAGGTACGATTTTTCCAATAGTTTCAAGCAAAAGTCCCATGATTCAACCTTTTATTTTCATTGGGATCCCGCAGACACACAGCCAGACCTCATCGGCAACCGCCGCGATCATCTGTCCGCAACGTCCCGAACAATCACGGAATGTACGTGCCAACTGATTTTCAGGAACGATCCCCATCCCGACTTCATTCAAAACAAGGATCACAGTTCCCGGAAATTTCTTTAACGAAACAATCAGATCTTCCGCAGTCTCCGCCATTTTTCCCTCCGAAAAATCAGGATCACGGAAAAGCAGATTATTGATCCAGACTGTCAAACAATCCACCAGGACAGCCTCAGCCCCCTGATCTGCCGCCTTGGCAAGTGCTGCAGTAAGATCATATTCCTCTTCAAGAGTTGTCCAACCCTGTCCTGCCCGGCGGGCTTGATGCAGTTCTACACGGCTTCGCATTTCTTCATCGAAAATATGTGCCGTTGCAATATAAAAACGTTTCGTGCGGAACGCATCGGTCAATGATTCGGAAAATGTACTTTTCCCGCTCCGTGCACCGCCTGTCACCAAAATGATCTTATTCATCGTTTCGACTCCATTCTTCCACTTCGACGTTCCGGCAGGATCATCAGAGAACCATCAAATGTGCGTTCCACACGCACTTTCAAATCATAAACAGCTTGCAGATTTTCAGAAGTCAATACCTCTTCAGGAGAACCATCGGCAAAGATCCTGCCCTCTTTCAATAACAGGATCCTGTCTGCAAAATTTCCCGCCAACTGTAAATCATGAGTGATCATGAAAACACATTTTTCTGCGGCATGTTCATGCAGCAGTTCCAATATGGAATATGTATGAGCCGGATCGGTTGCGGAAGTCGGCTCATCCAACAGCAGAATGCCGGGTTCATTCGCAAAAACAGATGCAAGCATCACACGCTGTCTTTCCCCTCCGGAAAGAGTATTGCAGGGCCGTTCCGCCAGATGGGATACTTCCAAAAGCTCCATTGCATTCCGTACAGCAGTGCGGTCAGAAGCAGAAAGCGGACGGAAAGGGGAAAGTCTTGCATGACGCCCCATTGTCACATACTCCAACACAGTAAAATCCAATGCCGGGGCTGTACTCTGAAGAACAACGCCCAGCGAAACAGCCCGTTCATGTCCGGAATAATCCCGGATATTTTTTTCATTCAACAATATTTTTCCCTGCTGAGGAATCAGCTCGCCTGTCATCAAACGCAGCAATGTACTTTTTCCACATCCGTTAGGCCCCAGCAGCAAAGTGAATTTTCCAGGCTCAAGATGCAGATCCAATCCGGAAAGCAGGTTGTTCCTGCCGTATGAAAAATGAAGATCCTCTATATCAAATCTCATGACTGCGCCTCCGGTTGATGATCCAAAGGAAAAACGGCCCGCCTATCAAAGAGGTAATCACTCCGATCGGAATCTCTTTCTGTTCAGAAAAAATACGGGTCAGAATATCGCACATCATCAGGAAATCTGCCCCCCATACAAAAACCATCCATGTGATTTTCCGGTGGTCGCATCCATAAATCCGCCGGACAATATGCGGAACGATCAATCCGCAAAATCCGATGATCCCCGCGATCGCCACCGAAAAAGAAGCAAGCAGAGAGGCGGAAAGAATCAGAAACAAACGCATTTTTACAGTAGAAACACCAAAGTTCCAAGCCTCGGAATCCCCGATGGAAAGAGCGTTGATCTCACGCGAAAAAAGAAATAGTAACGGAGTCAGGATCAAAAGAACGAGCCCTCCCGGAATCAATAAAACAGAATCCGCTGTCTGCAAATCTCCCAGCATCCACCAAGTGATCCCCGCCAGTTCATCCACTCTTGCAATCGAAATCAAATACATCAGAATACTGCCGGAAACAGTCCCGATGATCACTCCGCTCAATAAAAGTGTTTCACTCCCGCGTCTGCCCCCACGACTCACAAACAAGGCAACAGACAGAGCAACCAACGCACCCGTAAGTGCCCCCAATGGAACAGACAATACAAAAGAAGCTCCCCAACCGCAGACAATCACCAGAGCCGCACCTGTTCCCGCCCCTCCGGACACTCCGAGAATAAACGGTTCAGCAAGCGGATTCCGCAACACAGCTTGAAAGATCATCCCGGATAGTGCAAGTGAAGAACCGATGACCATAGCTGCACACATACGGACAATACGCAAACCGGCAATCGGATCCAGTGAACCGTCAATCCATATTTTTTCCGGAGAAATATAAAAAGAACCAACTGTCACTCCAAGAAAAAACAGCAACGGCAGCAGCAGATACGGTAATATGTGTAAAAAACGTTTCAACGCAATCCCTCCAGTTGTTGACGCAATTGTTCGATCCCGTCAAAAATCCGGGGACCGGATCGTTGCAGCAGAGAAGAATCCGGCGCAAAAATCACACGGTTCTGCTGAACCGCTTTCAAGACTTTCCAGAAACGGTGCTTACGATCCAGTTTGCGGGTACAAGTCCAGATGATCACATCCGGCTGCATCCGGATCAACCAGTCAAAAGAGGCTTTGATATATTCGGGTGTCACCGAGCCGGCAATATTCTCTGCTCCGGCATAACGGATCACACTGTCCGGCAGAGATCCTTTCCCGGCAATCATCAGTGGAGAATCCCAAATCACCCAGCACACACGTTGTTTTTTCCGGATCTTCTGTGCATTCTTCTGAAATTCCGTCAACTTTTTCTCAATCCGTTTCAATTCTTTTTCGGCGAGATCCATACAACCAAGTTCTTTTCCGAGCAGTTCGACCCAGCTGGCATATTCATCCAGATTGCCGCATTGTTTCCGGATCACACGGATCCCCGCTTTGGTGAAGATCTTTTCCACCTCCGGACGGGCAAAATCATTGGAAATCAAAAGATCCGGTTTCAAACGCAGAATTTTTTCCACATGCGGCTCCCCGAAATCTCCCAGAATTTCAATCTTCGCAGATTCCGCAGGATAGTCACATACGGAACTGCGTCCAATCAGAGATCCGCCTTTTCCAAGATGAAACACCAATTCAGTCAGAGCCGGAGAAAGCGAAACAACTTTTTTTTCTCCTGCCGGAAGAAAAACAATTCCGGAACAGAATAAAAACAATATCAGGAAAAAGCGGATCATGATCGGAATTCCTTATTTCATCATTTTAAATCATAAAGATAATCGATCTCATCACCGCTCTTTTTGACACCCGGCCAACCAATACGGTAATATTGTCTCTGCGCCTGCTCATCCACTGCTGCAGCAGCCGTATATCCGAATTTTTCCGGGGCAACATGACCATCCACCCAGACAATGTTCGCATAAGAAGAATGACGGAAGTGCATATCCGGCCATCCCCAACCGGCAGAAAAACAGGTCGAAGGCGGAGTCAGATAGTGCATTTCGATCAAGCCGCCGCTGCCATGCTGCACAGAATCCGCAAACGCAATCGTTTCTGTCGGCTTGCGTATCTGTCCAAGACGGGTATATACTTCCTCGCCCATCATGCCTCTTCCACCAAGATAAGAGGAATTATAACCATACCCCCCGCAACCGCTATTGTTCCATGTTGACTTGCTGTCCACAAATTTCGGCATGGTCGGGCAACGACGGATGAAGTTACTCTTTGCAAGATAATCCATCAGGCCGCCTTGCGGAATGAAACGCTTTTCGGTATTATCCCAGATCCCACACCATTGCTGTGTTTCAGGATACCAGGTGTCAACACCGTAGATCAGATATTCATTGTTGTCATTGACATACTGCAGCAAAGCCAGACCGATCTGCTTGATCCCTCCGGCACAACTGATTGCCTGCGCTTTCTGTTTTGCCAGACTCAGGGCTGGCAATAACATTCCGGCAAGAATGGCAATAATGGAGATCACTACAAGCAACTCGATGAGAGTGAAAGACTTACGGCATAATTCAAAATGCCGTACCGACAAATTTCTGTTGTGCGGATACATTTTTTTCTCCTGTGTTACGCGCACATAAACGGCGATTCGCTGAAATCCCGTTTGTTTAAATAAATCAGTTATCAGGATCCGACTTGGAAGTACTCAATACTTCGTCACGGTTGCGCGACAGTCCCGGAATCTCACCGAGTTCACTGATAAAAGATCGTATTTTCCTAATATACAATCAAAAGAATATTTGTCAAGCCGTAACCCGTAAATAATGCAAGAAAAATAAAAAAATAAAAAAATAACTATTTTTCCGAGAAAAAACTTGACAAAATGTTGATTCAGCATTATCTTATATGACTAACAAAAATCAAAGGGTATGAAAATACACCAATCAACAACTAACAAAAAGGAACGACAAAATGGCTATTAAAGTCGGTATCAACGGATTCGGAAGAATCGGCCGCATGGTTTTCCGTGCAGCTTTCGAAAACTTCGCAAATGACATCGAAATCGTCGGAATCAACGACCTGTTGGATCCGGAGTACCTCGCATACATGCTGAAGTATGACTCCGTCCACGGCATCTTCAACCACGACATCAAAATCGACGGCAGCAACCTCATCGTCGATGGCAAAAAGATCCGTCTTACCGCAGAAATGGATCCGGCTAACCTGAAATGGAACGAAGTCGCAGCTGACGTCGTTGTCGAATCCACCGGTCTCTTCCTCTAAGATTCGAAAGCTCGCAAACACATCGAAGCCGGCGCTAAGAAAGTCATCATGTCTGCTCCCTCCAAAGACAGCACCCCGATGTTCGTCTATGGTGTCAACCACACCACCTATGCCGGTCAGGACATCATCTCCAACGCTTCCTGCACAACCAACTGCCTGGCTCCGATCTCCAAAGTCCTCAACGACAAATTCGGTATCAAACGCGGTCTCATGACCACCATCCATGCAGCTACTGCTACCCAGAAAACCGTTGACGGTCCCTCCAAGAAAGACTGGCGCGGCGGTCGTGGTATCCTCGAAAACATGATCCCCTCCTCC
>JAGCNI010000011.1 GCA_017646015.1 Lentisphaeria bacterium | reverse complement strand
GAAAACGGTAAAGGGATCGACGGGATCGTGGCTTCTCTGGACCGTCCCGGTCTGACCTATCTGCCGGATGCAGATGCCCACCTTTATTTCCCCCGGATCAGCCGCGCTTCCAACTTGCGCGATATGCTCCTGAAAGTCGGTTCTTCTGAACTGGATCCCCAGTTTGAAATCGCACCCGGAACCATCACTGTTGACGCTGAACTCAATGCTCTTGTGATCAAAGTCAACAAATGGAACTGGAACGACATGCTGACCATGCTCAAACAGTATGACCGCCCGATTCCGGAATTCAAAATCACATACCGTGTCATTGAAATCTATGCTGAAAACGATGACCGTATCGGTGTGGACTTCCAGAGTTGGAAGAACAACGAAGGGGTTGACCTCTTCTCCACAGGTGTTGTCGCACGCCGCAACTGGGGTACATTCTTCTCCAGTGCGATTGAAAACAACGGCAGCAACCGCACCTCCTATTGGAACTTCAATCCGAAATGGAACACACGTTATCTCGACTTCATGACCTCGATCGGCAAAGCAAAATGCCTTGCTCAGGGCGAAATCGTCGTGCAGAACCGTCAGTCTTCCATGATCCAGGTCAACAGCGGTTTCTTCTATGACCGTACCTATTACACCGCCGGAGCAAAAACCATTGCAGAAGGCTGCACTGAATTCACATACGCCGACATTAATCCGGACACGATCCTGCGTGAATCCACCAGCAAAATCGTTCCGATCGAAAAACTCAATCAGATGTTCGCCGATGCAGGTGTCGATTCCTTCCTGACCAAATCCGGTTACACCATGCGTGTCATGGGTACTCAGGTCGGTACAGCCACCTATTATGATGCAATCGCACGCAAAACCTATCAGCAGCTTCTCGCAGCAGGTATGCCTGTCACTGGCGGAGACGGATCCTACATCGACGCCAACACCGGTAAATCCCTCAATGTTCTGCAGACAGCTGCCGCTCGCGGCGACCAGGCCGCTCTGGCTGCTCTTGCAAGCTTCCAGGCAAAAATGCAGCCTGTCACCGCTGAACAGGCCGCTATCATTGCCAACAGCAAAACCAGTGCTCTTTCCAAATACCTCACAGGTTATGTGGATGCAGAAGGCAACCGTTACAGCGGCAACTACTACCGTGAAAACTACGGCTATGTGGATTCCGCTCCCGGTATCATCCACGGCTGGCTCCAGTACCCGATGGTCACAAACGGTTTCCAATTCAATCTGAAAATCTCTCCCCTGATCACCGGAAAAGCCGCCTCCATGAAGTTTGACCTCAACGGTAACTCTCTCCTCGGTTGGAACTCCGACGGTTCTGTCCGCCGCAGCAAATCCAACATCTCCACCACCGTTCAGCTCCCCTTCAAAAATCAGGAATTCGTCCTGGGCGGTATCCGTAAATCCGAATCTGTCCGGGCAAATACCGGTCTTCCTTATATCAAAGATCTCCCCATCATCGGACGTGTTTTCTCCACCGAATCTGAATCCATCAAACAGTCTCAGCTGGTTGTGATCGCTAAAGTGGAATACTCCGATCCGGATTCCTTTGCCGGTACTGAAATCCGCGAAAACCTCGGCAAAATCGTCAAGGGTGTCAATAAGGGTATGACCAGCCGCGTCGGAAACATGTTCTTCGGTCAGTACGGTCTGGATGATGACATGGATGATCGCGAAAAACGTCTTAAAGATGTCGGCAACAAGTTCAACGACGAATACAAAACCGTCCGCTGAGTTGTCATGAAAAAAGAGAGGAAAAAAAATCAGACTCCGTTATCTCCCCTCACCGGGAAACCGGAACATCAGTTGGGGCGGGTTGAAGTCTTCAAAAAAATGTGCCGTATGCTCGAAGTAAAACGGAAACGTTTTATCGAAAATGACTGGCAGCATTACAAGAAACTGATCCCGCGCCAACAGTTCCTCCACCTGATGATGGTACGTCATTCCATGCCCTGCAATCTGGCTAAGATCATGCAGATCACTGGAATGACTTCCGCAGGAGCATCGATCTTTGTCGATAAAATGGTCAAACTCGGTGCACTGGAAAGAAAAGAAGATGCGGATGACCGTCGGAATCTCATCATCAGTTTCACTCCGGAATCTGCCAAAATCATTGAAGATATTGATGAACGCCTCAATAAGTACATTTTTCAATTCTTCTCTGATTGCGATGAAAAAGAGCTTGCAACTCTCGAAGAAGCAAGCCGGATCGTCTGCCGGGTGCTGGATGCACATGATGATGAAGAAATTTGAATTTCTCTCTGATGTTTTTTCAAAATGGCCGGAGCCTGAAACTCCGGTCATTTTTTTTATAACTGCGGATGATTACAGAGAGAGATGGACAAATACAAATCTGCCGGATCATTTCAGAAATTCAGCGGCAAGATATTCCTGCATGGCCGTAACACTGGTGAAAACCAGACCGGGATTGATTTTTTCCAATTCTGCAATACGAGCAGATTTAGCCCATGCGGCAGAAAGACATTTCACGCCTGCGGCATGACTCGATTCTGCATCAGAAACGGCATCGCCGATATAAACGATCTCATCAGGCTGCAGGGAATACTGCTGCATCAGATTCCGCAACTGCGCCGCTTTATCATTTTTTTCCGGAGAACCATATTGGAATGATACAAAATAATCGGATAAACCCAGAACTTCCATGGAAATATTGCAAGTCGTTTCAGAACGACCCGTCAGAATCGCCAGTTTGATCTCTTTTTCCCGGAGAAAATCCAATAATGCACGGCAGCCGGGGAACACATCCGGACACATTTTCGGATGCAGTTCCCGGTGCAGAGTATAAAAATCATTTTCCGCCTCCGGAAACGGTTTCCCGAAGAAATAACGCAAAACTCCGGCTTCATTCATGCCGAAATGCTGATATATATCTTCCCGGCATGGTGCTTTTTCTCCAGCATAACGGGCAAAAACTATATCAAAAACCTCAAGACAAAAATCCACACTGTCTGCCAATGTTCCGTCAAAATCAAAAGCAATCACTTTGAGCATCGTCACCAATTCTCCAAATACGATTTAAAATTTCAGGTGGACAATATACCATTCACGAAATAATTTGTCAAACGCCGAATCTCAGAATTCCCACAAGCAACAGCTGTGCGGCTCCAATGCAACCCGGTCAGAACAGGTTTCAACGCAGGATTCCCAGAAATTACGCACTTCAGAAACTCCCGGAGCCAATACTTGCCAATCAACAGGAACCTCCTGAAATTCATCTGTCCAGTTGATAACCAGAACACGCCCGCCTTTTTTCAATTTCTGAGTCCAGTAAACAGGCAAACTATGTTCAAAAAGATCCAGAGGCCGTCCGGCATAACCCGATTCGGCAGAAACAACTTTCCGGGCAAGCTCCACTCCCTTCTCATTCAGAAGCGGCATATTGTCTGAAAGATTGACCATTCCTCCAGTCATGAGAACAAGAGAAAGAAGAACCAGTTGTTCCTGTAAATTATTGGTCATCAGGATATAATCATAATCCGGATTAAAAGATGCACCGGGAAGACAATCAACCAGACTGGGTTTCAATCGTTGGATATCAGGATCATTTGAGGTTTCCAGACTTCTGCACAGAGCAAAGTCAGGATCATTGAACCAAAGCCGTTTGTTTGCCCAGAACAATCCCGCAACAGAAACGGTATTGTGTTTTATACTGTCCCAACGGGAATGGATATCTCCGCCGACACGAACAGAATCCACCATTGAGTTACCGTTATAAAAATGGTAATTGCAGCCAAGCAGTTCAGCACGTCCGGCAACTCCGCGATCAATGGCATCCATAAGATACCGCAAAATCTGACTGCGTGGTACAGTGCGGTCATGAAAACGTTTTGCCGCCATTGTAGAAGCAAGAAAATCCAGTTTGAAATATTCATACCCCATTCCGGCATAACGATCAAAAAGAGATGTCAGAAACGCCTGACTTTTCTGCACCGTCGGATCCAACAGAAAACCTCTGCGTTCCATACACTTATAACCCAAACAAGGTTGTCCGCCCTCGGAACAGGCGAGCATATCATAATCCATTTGTGCGATCCGGCTGTGCGGTTCCACGATGGAAGGAGCCAACCACAAACCCGGTTTGAATCCGAGTTTACGGAGTCTTTCCGAAAGTTTCTTCATTCCACCCGGAAAATTCGGATTCGCCTCCCACTCACCATAACAGTATTGCCAGCCGTCATCAATAATGATCCGTTTCACATATTTTTTCAGAACAGGATCAGCAGCAATAAATTCCGCATTTTTCATGACTTCATCTTCGGTAATGGTCCAGCGGTAATAATCCCAGGAATTCCAACCGCACTCAGGTGCAGCAGAAAAATCCCGTTCTACTTCCGCATTTTCCGTGCCATACTCTTCCAGGATCTCCAATCCGTTTCCACATTGGATCGTAACAGGATCAAATTCGATCTGCGGAGACGGATCATGATGCAGCAATTCAAAATCGATCCGCCACTCTTTCATCAGACCGCCAAAAGCTGTACCCCTGAAATAATTGTCATACCGTTGTGTAAGAGGTGTTGTCATCATAACAGAAGCTCCGGCACATGACAATGCGCTGTAATAACGCCCCTCAAAAGAACGATTTTCCATGCCGGACAACTCTGCCGATACGGTCCGTCCCATTTTCTCTCCGCAGAAAATCAGGTGATCCGCCCGACATTCCGGGATCATCAACGGAGTGAAAATCACTGATTCCGGCAGTGTTCCCTGCAATTCAAGAGAAGTATGTATCCGTATTCCATTGGCAAAAGGAATGATTTTCAAATTCAGGGATCCAAACTCCAATCGTGCGGAAAAACAGTTTTCCTCCTTGCATTCCCAGTTCAGATCCAGTTCTGTACCATCGACAGAAATTCTTGTCCGGCAGGAGGAATCAAGCCTCAACCAACCAATTTCAAGTCCTTCAAAAAGTGATTTGCTGTTTTTCATATCCATTCTGCTTTTTTTTATTTTTCCGACTGTGATTTCTGAATTGAACGTGCGAATTCATTTTACCCGGAGTTCTCCCATATCCTGCGGATTATAGAAAGCGAGTCCCAAATGATTCAATGGCTTTCCGCCTTTATAACCGGAGGGCCATGACCAAAGCTGTTCGTAATTTCTGATTTGACGGCTTAAATTCATTCTGAGTCCGGCGAGTTCCTTCCCCGGCAGATCCTGAATTGGGATTTTTATATCGATCGACCAGGAATCTTCCGCCGGATGGATCCGGATCTCCGTTCCGGAGGGTTTTATATAAACTCTTCCTCTGGAATCAAAGTGAGCATGAACCGGAAAAGCCTTTTCTTTGTTATCAAACGCAAAGAAAAACTCATCCAGAACACTGTCTTTCCCATCACAATCCACGTGGATCAGAATGGAGTCATTCTCCACTACTGCCTGCCACTGAAAGTTTTCCATTTTCACAACAGAGCCGTCCAGCACATAAAAACCTTTTATCGCCGATGTGGAAAAATCGCCCTGTTCCAAACGGTCCAATCCGGCAAAAGTCTGCGGAAAATGATCCAATCCATTTTGGATCGTTGCAGCATTGTATTTATATCCCTCCGCCTCCGAATTGTAACCGAGAACAGGATCAAGAACGATCAATTCCAGCAGGTGCTTTCTCAAAATAATCTCCTCCTCAGCGATCTTTCTCATGCTGCGGATCTTTTCCAAAAGGTTCTCTTCCGAGTTGAATATCTGCGAACGGAGTTGATAAAAACGCATGATATGGTAAGAGTTCCGGAATTGGATCCCCAACGCCTCCATTCTCACGATTTCCCGTTTCTGTTCTTCATTCAGCGAATGATTTTCTACAATCTTCCGGAACTTCTCCAACCCCTTTTCCCAGCCGGACGAAAGAAGATCAAAAAGTGTGACCAGTTCATCCAGAGAGTGATTGCTCAGACATTCCCGCACATTATCTCCGCTGATTTCCTGATTGATCGTCCATGTCGCCCGCAAGGTTTTATCGACCGGATAAGCATATAACGGCCAGTTGATCCCGTCTGCCACCGGACCATAGTATTGGATCATATTTGAATAGGGATAATAATTCTCATACGAATCAGAAAAATACCGCCATGCTTCAATGATCTCATCCGCAGGAATATTTGCCCAGAGTGTATTTGCCATGGAACGGAGAAAATCTTCTTCCGTTGTGACAGAAAAATCAGTAAAAGCCAATCTGCCCGCTGTAAAATTCATCATGCCGGGCGTCCCGCCTGTTCCCCAGACCTGCATGACATCGGTTGTGCCGAGTTCGATCAGTTTCTTATATTTCCGGTACAGCAATGCAGGTACAGGAACATAGGGGATCGAACCGACTTCATGCGATGCTCCCACCATGATTTTGGCAGAACAACGCCGTTTATATCGTTTGGAATATCCCGCAAAGATCTTATAATTCGGCGCAGGTTCGGAAATACATTGCCAGTAGTCACCGATAAAACGCGGTTTCCCTAATTGAAGAGGGAAACTGCCCGATTCAGCGTTGTATTGAAAGATAACCCCTTCCGGAGCTTTTTGCAGGATCTCTTCATGAAACGCTTTCCATTCAATGTCCCACGGCAGATAAAACCAGCAGATCAATTCCGCCGAAGGATCAACACTCTGCATTCCCTGGTAGATGGCTTCAATTTCCTTTACAAAAACTTCGCCGACACTGAGATGACACCGTTCCTGACACATCTTTCCGCCACTCCGCAGAACATTGGAACAAATCGCAGCCCCCTCACCTTCGACAATAAGAAGAAAGCCCCCCAAACCCGGAAGTGCAGAAAGAATCTGACGGAATGAATCATAATGGTAATTCCAACCGGAAAACGCAGGACATAAATCCGCTCTGCCGGCAATGACCGGACCTTTCATGTCCTCCTGTTCCCAGAGAGATGTACCAGGATAGATCCCCTCAGGAACAACAAAATACAAAAAGACACGGATCCCATAACGGCGACAGCGATCCACGATCCCCTGTATGCTGGCATACCGACGTCTCTTTTCAAGCTCATCATCCGGATGCCATTCTGTCAGAGAGATCCGGTTCAACTTCAAAGCCTTGACCCAGACCGCATTGATCCCCTCGGAAGCGTAACGGTCAAGAAACGGTTCCGGATAAGCCTCTGCGCCTTCATCCAATTCCGCAATGGCTCCTTTGTTACACTCTTTGCCAAAACGGTAACGCCCGATCCGGGTTCGCAAATGCGGCGTGAATTTCAATTCCTGAACCGGAAATTCAGCAGGGATTTTCTCCCGGAGAATCTCAGCAAGCTTATAGATCCCGCGCCGGATCCCCTCGGTATCATTTGCAGAAACAGTACACTCTCCCGGCGCAAGAGTCAGATAATATTCTTCATATTGATCTGTTTCACGCTGAGATGTACGGCACACCATTTCCGGTGATTTCAAACGTTTGAGAAACGCATAAGCTGTCTCAAGCAAAGCGTCCGGATCAGGAAAATCCGCCAAGATCCGGATCTTCCCCGCAACATTTTCATCTCCGGCAAGAGGAATCTCCTGCCAGGTATGCATTTCCTGAAATGAATCCACAAGAAACTCCTGCTATATCTTTTTATTGGATTTCTTCGATTTTGATCCCGCGGAGCTCTGTAACAGAATCCGGTTTGCCATTCACTTGAATGAGAAGTCTGACATTTTTTGTGCCGGGCCAGAGTTTATGTCTCGGATTGCCGACTTTCACACTTCCCTGCAAAATCCCGCGGGCAGTGACCCACTGATTTTTCAGATCAACATGACCCGCATTCCAGATATGTGTAGCTCCATCAGCATGCTGACGCACTTTCGTTCCTGCCGCAAATTTCTGTTTGGTTGGAGATTTCAGAGTGATCTCCCAAACACCGCCATTTTGTTTGACTCCATCTTTCACGATCCGGTCAACTGCACGGTTCGGCAAATCAGAAAAATCATCCTTCGCGTTAAAAGCAATCAGAGTGTAAGGTGAATTGGCGTTCCATTTGGAGCCATCTTTGATTTTGATGACCTTATCGCCGGGTTTGACATCTTCGGCAAGCTCGGTTTCTGTACCGCTACGGGCAAGCACATAGATCGGATAAATCGTTCTGCCTTTTGAATCCAATGCATTGTAGCCCATCCAGACACGGACAGGGGAACCGCTCTGAAGGCGGAATTGTCCGGACAAACGATATTTTTTAGCCGGATCCAAAACCAATTTCTGATTGGAAAGAAGTTCTTTTTTGCCTTTGATAATCAAAATATCATTTTCCTGAACGATTCCGGCAGGCTTTCTGAAATCCTCCGGTTTTGTGATTTTGAAAAACTCTTCTGCATTCAGCAAACCGAGGCTGAAAACTGCCAGAATAACTGTAAAACTGATCTTGCTGTTCATGACTCATTTCTCCTTTTTTTCGTTGATATTGCCGGGAGTTTTTCTGACCAGAACGATCCGGTCACAGGCAATGGAATTCTCTTCTTTGGAACCGGGATAATATTTCGGCCCGGTAAACTTGAGTGAAATATAGATGTAAACAGTATCATCCGATCCCGGCAGCCAGACTTCACCAGGATTGATCATGAAAAGATTCTTGTAACCCGGGAACAGGAAACGCAGCTGATAATTGGGCGTGATAAGCGTTTTTCCAACATTATAGAAAGCATATTTCCCTTCCGATCCGGCTTTCGGTGCTTCGATTTTCGCAAAAATATCCCAGATCCCCTGCACAGGTTCATATTCCAACACCTGAACAGGACAACCTTGAACCGGACCCTTATTGATCATGGCATGACCCCATGCAGCCTGAGGATCTTTGATCTGTGTGGTCTTTGCCATCGACTGCGGGAAAAATTCATAGACCAGCGCAGGATCGAATTTACCGAAAATCTCTTTCGGCAATTCCTTGCCTTCCGCTGACATCTGAATGCTCAGATTGCGAACCAGATTTTCCATGTTTTTCTTGTGATTGTTCTTGTGATTTTTGATCTGCGCGATCTGTTCCGGATAAAAGGCATCCGTTGCTTCATGATAAGTTTTCAGGATCCGGTCGGCAAGGCTCTTTACATCCATCCCATAATCCGGAACCTCTTTTTTGATCCGGCGATAGAAATTCAGTGTCGCAAGATCCAGCGGTGCTCTGACACGGCGGACATTGAAATTGAGTGCAGGATCACCGGAAGTCAGTTTTTCCATCTCATCAAAATAGCCCTGCCAGCGGACAACATCACGGCTCTTGAAGAATTGGGCAAATGCACCGATCTTGGAAGACCAGGAAATAAAAGAGTTGGTTTCTGCAGTAGTTTTTTCCAATTCATCAAGATATTTTTTCATCAGCCCAGCCGCCGGACCATATTCAAATTTCATGAAATCCAGAACAAGAGGCTCTATATCCAAATCAGGATCCCGGAGCAGTCTTGCCATCAAATAGGCTTGCAGCTCATTAAATCCAGTCATAGAGGCTGTTCCGGGACAATGATCCGCACCGAATCCGTTGGCTCCGGCTTTTTTCGACAACACAATATCTTTCGCAACACGATAAACATTGCCGATCGGCGGCGCCATCATGGTGCTGAACGTATAGGGATTCGTATAAAAGCCCATCCAGACATTGGAACAGCATTTTGTCCAATCTTTCAAGTGCTGATAGGTTTCCGCATTGACCGCAGAAGCAATGGTTTTGGACATATCGTCATCAATGGGACAGAAGTTAACAATGACGTTATCCGGCAGTTTCAACCCGATAGGCGGACATTCTGTCTGTTCTTTCCGGTACGCATAAGTCCAGATCCGGACATACGGGAAATCTTTTTCAAGGGCTTCCCCCAGTTCCTTGACAAAAAGGAAGACCGGAGCTCCGGCAGTTTTATATTTTTTGATTGACGCACGACACTCCTTGCAGCAGCAGATTTCTCCCGGAAAATCATACGCTGTAACAGAAAAGATGTTCATGTCCGGAGCTGAACGGATATGTTCATAAAAATTTTTCTTGAATTCCGCTCTTAATTCCGGATTGCTGAAACAGAGCTGACGCACAAACCGTTTCCCGGCTTTGCTCATGGAAAAATAATCCGGATGATCTTTGAAATATCCTTTCTTTTTGAATGCCGCTATCCGTGATTTGCCGGGTACATCAGGTATATAATCAAAAAATGTATGCGATGCAGGACTTGCTATGCGGATATCATTGACTCCGAATTTAATGACAGGGGCTTTCCCTTTGATTCCGGGCAAAGAGAAATGCCGGATTTTTTCATTCATCCCGCTCCGGTAGAGAAAATAATGGGCGATCGGACGGTAAAAGAACCAGTCCGGGCTCATGGAACGCAGTGCAAAGTAATATTTCTTTTTGCGGTTGATTTCCGGCAATTTGAAATTCTTCAGATCAGGAATTTTCATCCCGCCACGGGGATCGTACCAGATATAGCCGCAATCACTTTCCAGAAAATCATGCACTGCATGATGGATCCCGGATTCCCCGCCACCGGAAAGCAGCAGGTTTTTCCCTTCTGTCCGTATCTGAAATTCTCCTGTTTTCAGCTTTGGATCAAGTTCCTGCAAAATGATCTGGCGATCATCGCCGGATGCGCCTGTTTCAACAACAGAAAATTTTGCTCCGGATGCCTGATCCAGATGGATTTTCAACTCATGTGCCGCATACTTGAGATTGTCGGACGCTTTGGCGGGCAGAACGATCTTATACGCCGTCTTTCCATTTTCTGTCAGCTGCAGATCCGCAAAAAGAAGAGTGCCGCTCAGAAAAAAACTGCCGCAAATCACATATTTCAAGAAATTCATAAAAATACTCCCATCCACAAATTACCATGCAGTTTTGTAAGAGATCTTGACTGTTCCGGCGGCACTTGCATTCCACAAATCGTTACAGTTGCATTTATCATGCCGCCATCTGGAAAAGGTGGTCTGCACGGAACCATTCAGATATGACGTATTCATCCCGCCTTTGTGAGCCCTGTATTGCTGCAAGTCATAGTTCCCTGCCAGATGTGTTTTACTATTAACTCCGCATTTCGGATCTTCTTTGCCATTTGTCATCATGTAACGTTTCCAGTAATCTGCGGTGATCATATATTTATCAATATGTTCTTTCAGCTGAGTCAGTTTATAGACAGATGTAGTACCCGCCGCTGTACAGCCTTTCTGAGAAAGGTAAGTTGAAGATGCCAGTGCAGGATTCTGGAATCCGACATTCATAGCATAACTCATCGTCGGAATTGTACTGTATTCCTGAATCCCGTTCCCGGAGGAGTCACTCGGACAGGCAAACAGTTTGGTATGACCCGCTTTCACATCTGCACTGGAGTTGATGGCATAGGTATTCATCAGGATCTGGTCAAACCAGTAGCAGCCCATCTTCCCGCCGTATGGAGCGTAAACTGTCAGAATATGATCTGCATTATCATTGGTATACATGAACCAGACATTATAAATCTGTTTCTGCTGGTTGATGCAGGAAATCGATCGGGCACTTTCACGGGCACTGTTCAGAGCCG
>JAGCNI010000118.1 GCA_017646015.1 Lentisphaeria bacterium | reverse complement strand
TGGAAAAACGTGAAAGAAGCTTGGGCGGATCGACGGTATTGAGTTTCAACGGCAGGATCTCTTCCATCTGAGAATGGGTACAACCCCGGCTTTTGAATTCATACGCAAGCTCGCGGATCAACAGAGTCGTCGAATCATTGATCCTGTTCACCACACAAGCCTCGCCGCTCCACTCAGAATTCCTTGCCAGCCAGACCAATGTATAATATTCATTCGATGTCCGTTCCGCTTTCCGTCGGATCACACTCTCTTTTTCTGCCGGAATAAAATAATTTTCCAATGTTTCCGAATCCATCAATTCCTCTCCTGCAAGATAACGGCGCAGCTGACGGTGTGCCAGCAAATCTGTATAACGGCGCAAAGGACTTGTCACCCGCACATAAGCAGACAAACCCAAGCCGGCATGAGGCTCGGCTGTAACAGAAATATACCCCGGGGTGCAGGCTCTCCGCAACTGATACATCGCACTTAAAGTCTCTCCGGCAGAAACCTCTTCATCCACAGGATCCTGGGCGGCAAACGGCATGGGAATCTCATTCTTTACTGCAAAATCAGCAACCGCCGCACCCGCTGCAAGCATCGCATTGGCAACCAGTTCACGCTCAGGAGTGATCTCCAGCGGCTCAATATGAATATCATTATCCCGAACAGCAATATGCACTTCCGGCATACGAATGAATAACGCTCCATTCTTTCTGCGGTATTCTTTGAACCGTTCCAATAAAGGAGCTATCTCTTTCAAGTGGGATTCATCCATCCGCAAACGGGCATCTTCATAGGTGAGACGTTCCACCCGGACATTGCTGGCACAGATTTTCTCAAGAGTCGGAACACCATCTGTATCAATGTGTATGCCAAAACTCAACGCCGGAGAAATCTCCTGTAACCCCAATCCGAACCGTTCGGTTGCTTCCGGCGGCAAAATCGGGATCACCTGATCCGGCAGATACAGATTTTCGCCCGCTCTCGATGCAAAAAGATCCGCTTCCGAATCCTGTTCGATCACCACAGAGGGATCTGCCACATGAACCCACAATAAGCCGTTTTCAGCATCATAACCGATCGCATCATCCGGATCATTGCTGGCGGCATTATCAATCGCAAGAGAAACCATTCCGGTAAGATCTTCACGAGCTTCTTCCGGTAAAGACGGCAGTTCAAAATCTGGAGGCTGCATGTCAATTCCAGCCCGGACAGGAAATGGATTTACAAGATCACTCCATACGCCCAATCGAATCAACAGGGCATGCGCTTTTTCCGGGATCGCTTCGATCTCAAGATCTTTCAGAATCCGGCAACTGGGAATGCGTCCCAATGCAAACTCTTCTATCTCACACATCGCAGAACGATCTTCCGGAAGGATCGCTTTCTGACGGATCCGTTCCAACAAAGCCTGATATTGTTTTTTAGCATTTTCTTTTGCCTGAACAGCATCCAATGCAGCCTTGATCTCTACCGCAGGACGGGCAATAACCCCCTCTTCCGGTGATCCGGTAAAGTACAGACCGTCTTTCAGCAATTTATAACCGGACCAGGCTGCTGCCGCAGTGTTGGCGGAATAAAGCAGTTCACAAAATTCAGCAAAAGAAAGTTTTTCCTCTCCGATCAATTCCAGATATTCCTCCATCGGCTCCGGCATCGGCAGAAGTTCAGGATAATTACTGCAAGGACCGTTGTGGATCCATTCTATATCTTTGGGGCGCACTGATTTACTGGAACCGCCTTCAATACGGATTTCAAGTTTATTGTCAGAAACAGACTGCAAAATAGCAGGTTTTCCATGATAGGCAAGCAGATTTCCCTGTTTGAAAATAATCATTTTTCCCCTCCGTTATTCAGAGAACACAACGGTTTATTCGCATCCGAATCGGCAAGCTGTTTACGCATCTTTTCCAAAAATATAACATACTTGTTGTCAGGCTGGATCAGGGAATCATAACGTCCGAGATCTTCAAGTGTTGCAATGATTCTTGCCGGAGTAACAGCATGTACCGGAATTGCCGGCTGATACAGGTGATTTCCGGTCGTCTGATCCGGTGCGATCTCCGCAACCAGTTTGCCGTTGGCAAGATCAAACAGGAGTTTACGCACTGTACGGATCGGCAGTTTCAAATCTTCCGAAAGTTTATCCTCCGAAACACCTCCCTGCTCCGCACTATAAGAACAACACAGCATCTCCATGATTTCCATGGAATAAATATATCGTTGCTGCTGACTCAACATCCCGTCTTCCGGCAGGATCTCATATTCTGTTACATTCTGTATGGCAAACGTCAACTGGGCTCCCGCAAGGACTACGATCCAACTCAGATTCAGCCAGATCAGGAATAACGGCAACGCTGCCAGACTGCCGTAAATCGCATTCAGATTGGCTGTCGTGTACTGTGCAAAAATATATACAGATTGCAAAGTCAGAAACACCACAGCAGTCAATACGCCCGCTGGAATAGCGGCAAAAAGAGATACTTTCGTATTCGGGATCACAATAAAAATAAAACTGAAAACAATACACAACATCAAAAACGGATACAATCCATTTGCCATTCGCAAAATTGTTCCGGCTTGTTCCGGCAAAGGCAGAGCCTGCACAAATCCTGCAGCCCGGTTTGCAGCAAATACCATGCCGCTTGCCATGGAAAGCAACAGGATCGGACAAATCACCAGGATCGCAATATAATCCGTGATCTTACGCAACAGCGGTCGTCCGCTTTTGATTCCCCAGATCCCATTCAATATATTCTCAAGACTGCTCAACAGTTTGATAGCACTCCACAACAACAGCAACACGCCGATCCCTGCAACAAGATCCCCTTTGGTATTATCCAGCATCGTATTGGCAAATGTGATCAGTTTCTCTCCCACCTCCGGATACGCAGAGGTCATGGAACGGATCTTACCGGTCATCAGTTGTGTCAAGCCAAGTCCTTTTCCGATCCCGAAGATCAAAGCAATAACAGGCACAATCGAAAACAATGTATAGAATGTCAGAAAAGAGGCTTTGACTGTACATTGATTTTGAACAAAACGTTTCGCAGTCAGCAGAATCACCCGGGCAGTATTCAAAAGAAAACGGCGCAGCAGCGGTAATTCACTGCTGCGGGACATCCATAATTTACGGTTCAATAGATCCTGTAAACGTTCTTTCATCCTCTCATTCCTTCCCGGCAGATTCGATCCATGCTCCGCCGATCAATATTTCTCCATCATAAAAAACAGCCGCCTGACCGGGCGTCACTGCCCGCTGCGGTTCATCAAATTCCAATTCACAATAATCCGCAAAACATCTCACAAGAGCCGGAACAGCTTTGGAGCGATAACGGATCTTTACTTCACAACGGAAGGGTGTATCAAAACGGTATCCGTCACGAAGAAGATTGGCTTTCTGTAAAAGAACTTTTCTGCTGAGCAGATCCTGATTCTCTGTCGTGATGACCACCTGACGCTGTGCGGCATCGATCTTCATCACATACGCAGGACAGCCTAATGCAATTCCGGTTCCTTTGCGCTGACCGATGGTATAAGCATGAATACCATTATGTCTGCCAAGAATTTTTCCCTGCGGAGTCACAAAATTTCCTTTTGCGGCTTTGCCATCAAAACGCAAACGCAACATTTCCGCAAGAGAAGTTCCATCTTTCGGCGTAAAACAGGCATCCTGACTTTCCGGTGCATGTGCGGTCGGTAAACCAAGCTCAGCGGCAATAGCACGAACTTCATCTTTTGTCAATGCACCCAGAGGAAAACAGGAATATTGCAGCTGTTCACGACTCAAACCATAAAGGAAATAGGATTGATCTTTATCCGTGGAAACCCCTTTCATCAGAACAGGAGCAGCGTTTTCATTTCCCCGGATCAAACGGACATAGTGTCCTGTTGCCAGAGCATGACAACCACGGCTTTCGGCAAACTCCTGCAGTTTCCCGAATTTGAAAACAGGATTGCAGACCGCACAGGGATTCGGTGTCCTCCCGCGACTGTATTCATTCCAGCTGTAACGCATGATCCGTTCTTCAAATTCATCGGAAAGTTCCAATATTTCCAGCGGGATCCCAAGCATGGATGCTGTTTTTTCCGCCCTGGCAGAATCAAAAGTTCCTTTTCCAAGCAGAGACATCGAAACAGCCAGCACTTTCATGCCGGCTTTCTGACATAAATATGCCGCGACAGAAGAATCCACGCCGCCGCTGAAAGCGATCATGATCCGGGAACCTCGCGGAATTCCTGCAAACGGGTCATATTTGATTTCATTCATGAGGCAAATTCCGATATTATACGGGATTGGTCAACGGGAACAAAAATCCGTTTTTTACGGGAAGTCTGTCCGGAAAGCAGTTCAACAGAGCTTTTGGGAAGATCAAATGTGTCTGCGAAAAAACGGCAAAGCTCTTTATTGGCTTTGCCGTCCACCGGCGGTGATTTCAATGCAACTTTCAAATCAGAACCGTACATCCCCACCACAGAAGTTTTGGAGGCATTGGGCTGAACATGACAGGAAATGACTGTTCCCCTGTCTGCCGCACTCAATGCTTCCGATAATTCAGCAGAAGTCATACTGCGGTTTCTTCTTTATTCTGCACAGGCAGATCCAGCAATTCGCGGATCTCTGCGGCATCCATAGTTTCTTTTTCCAGAAGAGCTTCTGCCAGTTTGTCAAGACGTTCCCGCTGTTCTTTCAGAAT
>JAGCNI010000117.1 GCA_017646015.1 Lentisphaeria bacterium | reverse complement strand
GTTATGAATATCCATATTCGGCGCATAGGATTTATGGATCCAGTATTGCGGGTTGTTCAGATACAGAGCAGTTCCCTGTTCATCATGAGCGGTATATACAATTGGATTGGAGCCGTAGAATGATTTATATCCATCGGTCATGTATTTTTCAACCATCAGGATCGTTCCGGACATGATCGTTGTGGTTTTTCTGTGGAGATCGTGCCAGTAATTACCATCTTCAGTCTTCCCGCCGCCATGCAGGATCCATGCTCCGCTTTTGGCTTCAGTCGCAGTCGGAGGGGTTGCATAACGCATGGTCGGACCATAGCTTGTGTAGTATAATGCATTACCATTGTCGGTTGTTCTGACAGATGAAGGGCAGAGCAGAGAACCGACGTTAGGATCTTTTGAATAATGAGTTCCGCCATCGCCGGAACCTCCTGCATTCTGGATATAATCCGGAACCAGATTGCGTGCCCATGCAAATCCGCGGGGCATGAAGTCTTTCCAGTCATTAACATACATTCCGACAGCGAGACCGATTTGTTTGACTTTGCTGATACAGCTTGTTTTCCTTGCTTTTTCTCTGGCAGAGTTCAGGGCAGGGAGCAGCATCCCTGCGAGAATGGCAATGATTGCAATCACCACAAGGAGCTCGATCAATGTAAAACTGAATGCCTTGCGTTGTTTTTTTGATTCTCTTTTCATACGTCAATCCTTTCTTTCTGTAAATTTATTGTTTTATCAATTAAATACATGATTCTGATATTTACCAATTATACATCATGATTCCTTTTATGACAATAACTTTATCTGTCATTTTATTTACATTTTCTGCCAAATATGCTTGAAAAAGATTTCTTTGGATATATATTGATATTTATGAGAGAACGATTAACAATATCAACAAAAGATTATCCCCGGCTGCTGGACTTCCCTCTGAAGTTGCGGAGTGTAGGCTGGGTCCCCGGTAATTACCATGGCCCGGATAAAGGGACACGCTCTGATATCATCTTTTCTATCGATCTCAGATTCAATGAGATGTATTATATTGTGAAGGATGGCGCGGAGGAACGCAGAAAATTGGAACACTGCGAGATCAAATGTATCCTTCCCGGCGACATTTTCTGGTATGAAACAAAGTATCAGTGGGATGAGTTGTATTTCTGTTACGAGGCGAAGTATAAAGAGGTTTTCAAACAGTTCGGATTGGATCTTGATGTTTTACATAAACAGCCAATCAAGATTCTGGACCACTCTCTGTTGAATCATCAGATCGATGAGATCCTGGCTGTCTGCCGGCAATCCTACCGGGAGGGCGTTTCTGACCGTTTGGATGTGCTTCTCTATAACCTGTTGATGAGTCATTATCTGGATAACAGGGAACACTCTCTGCACAATCATCTTTCAGAAAAGATGCGGAGTGCGCTGGATTATCTGCATGCGAATTTCAGAAATCATAAAATCATGCCCGAACTGCTCCGGAAACTCGGTATGTCTGAACGTACATTCCGCCGGGAGTGGGCAAAATACAATGATACACCTGTTTATGCGTATCTGACGGAGTTGCGTTTATCGTATGTCCGGCAGTTGCTGCTGAATACGGATATGAATCTGAAGGAGATTGCAGAGGAGAGTGGTTTCGGGTGCAGTGTAGATATCTGCCGTCACTTCCGGAGATATTACCGTACCTCGCCGATGGAATTTCGTAAACAGAGATAATAAATCAGTTTTTTGCATGTTTGCAGAGCAATTTTTCTTTTATCCCCTTGAATTTTTCTGCAATGCTCCTATGTTACAACAAAAAACAGGAGATTTGTATTATGCCGGGAGAATATCTGGGACATTTGCCGGTTCATGATCCTTTATTTGAATATTTGAGTAAAGAGATTTATCCTCAGTTGGGGAGTGACTGCCGGGAGGGGATCCGGGTTTTCAAAACCACTGGATCCAATGCGGTTTATGTGTATGAAGACCGTCTGACGAATCAGCGTGTTGTCGGAAAATTTTTCTATTCTGAACGGATGCAGGATTGGGAACTGGCTGGACGCCGTCTTGATCGTGAGTATCGAAATATCAATGAGTTCCGTTCTTATCTTGATGAAAGTATCCATTATGTTGCCCGTGTCCTGGGGCGGAACGATGAATTGAATCGTCTGCTTGTGGTCGAATATTGTTTCGGGGAGGGGTTGGACAGTGTGATCCTGCGTTCGATCAATGAACATAATGATGCATTGTTATTTGATAAATTGAAAGCATTGGCTTATTTTCTGGCAACAGTACACAACCGTTCTGCGCGGCCTGCCGGAGTTGATTTTGATGAGATCTGCCGTTATTATCATTTGATGCTGAACAATTTGCTTTCTCTTCTTTCTCCGGAAGAGAAGGGATATTTTGAGACCTTGTGCGGCAAATGGCATGAAAATGGAGTGATGTGGGAAGATCAGGAGGTGCTGGTGCACGGGGATGCCACTCCGGCAAATTTCTTTTTCGGGGATGATTTGCATGTGATCTCTTTTGATATGGAACGTGTCAGACGCACGGATCGTTTGTTTGATGTTGGCAGGATCGCGGCGGAACTTCAACATTTTTTTGCCCGCACGACCGGGAATAAATATGCGGCTGAGCCGTTTATCGGTCATTTCTTGTGGGAATACAGCTGTCACTTTCCGGATCGTGACCGGGCGTTTGCACACATCACCAAACGAGTTCCATTTTATATGGGAATGAATTTTCTGCGGATCGCCCGGAATGATTATCTGGATCATGAGTACCGCCGGAAATTGATCGAAGAGGCAAAAATCTGTTTGCAGAGGATTGAATAAAATGATTCGCGGACTTCTTTTTGATTTGAACGGGACAGTGATCGATATTCTTACAGATGAAAATGATTATCATGTGTACCGTGTTACATCCAACTTTTTGAGTTATTACGGGATCATGATTTCGCCGGATCGACTGAAAGAGTTGTTTTTTGAGTTGAACCGTCAGCAGCGCAAAACAAGCGGGGAGGAGTTTCCGGAATTTGATGTGGAAAAGATTTTTCGCGATATTTTCAAGAGTTGCGGAGTTTCCGACTGTCCGGAACATCTTGCTGCAACTGCGGCGATCGTTTTCCGTTCTGCCTCCCGGCATCAGTTGATTCCATACCCGGATGTCTGCGAAGTGTTGACTCAATTACAGGCAAATTATTGCATGGGAGCTCTTTCTGACGGTCAATCCTTGTGGGCTGTACCGGAGTTGCGGGCGGCGGGATTGGAAAAATTCTTTTCATTTACGATCGTTTCCGGAGATCATGGTTTTCGCAAACCGGACAAAAGGATGTATGAAATGGCTTTGCAGAAAATCGGTTTGAATGCGGATGAAGTTCTGTTCGTTGGGAATGACATGTACCGGGATGTGTACGGCGCGCATGAAGCCGGGATGAAAACCGTATTTTTCCGATCCAATCAGGGGGATCACTCTTCGCATGGCGTGGAAGCGGATTATATCATTTATCATTTCAGTGAACTGCCCCGGGCCATTGCTTTCCTGCAAGGAAAAGGGTGATTTTCTGCCAATTTTTTACATGTAAACAACTTGAAAAAGAAGTTCTTCCGAAGTATAGTTGAATGAATGGCTTTGTTTTATAAAAAGGAAAAGAAACACAAACAGAGGTTTTCATAATGATTAAAAAAATGATTCTTTTTACAGCTCTGGCTGCAAGTGCAACTCTTTTTGCAGCTCCCGCCCCGATTCTTGATTATGATTTCACGGCTCCGGTGATCGTGAAAGGCGGACGTTTCAAACAGCCCATTTCCCGGCGTCCTGTCAAAATCGCATCCCCCCAGGCTGCAATCGTACTGGATGGCAGAAATGAATTGACGATTCCTGACAGTTCCGCTCTTTCTCTGGCAAATGGCGGCACACTGCATTGCGTTGTCAATTTCAAAGATAATCCCGCTACAAAAGAAGCTCTGTTCAGAAATCTGGATATGGTTTTCTTCAAGCCCGGCGATTTCCTTTTCGGTCGTATGAGCAACAAAATCTATTTCAATATCGGAGATGGACAGCCGAACAAAACACAGTGGAAAATGACAACTTATGTTGAAGACTGTCCGCTCAAGACCTGGGTCGCTCTGACTGCGGTTCTGACAAAAAAAGCGGAAAAGTTGTATAACGTTGTGATCTATCAGGATGGCAAACAAGTATTCAACAAAGATTTCAGAACTGCATTTGCTGCGCCCAGCAAGGAACCTGTTACTCTTGGAAAAGGATGGGGCGGACCGTGGTGTTTGGATGGCATGATCGCCAAAGTCATGATTTTTGACAAACCCCTGACGGCTGCGGAAGTTGCTGCTTTGACAGCCGCTGAGCCGTATATCAAAAAATAATTGATCTTTCCGGAAAATTTATAAGCTGCGGAAAAACTCTGTAGGGTTCTTCCGCAGCTTTTTTCTGTTTATGTGTCATACCCCTTCTTTATTCGGATCCCAGATATATTTATGGATCTGGAGATTCAATCGTGCCGGAACTTTATCTCTGACCATCCATGCGGCAAGATCTGCTCCCTGAAGTGCGCCGTACACCGGACTGAAAAGGATATTGGATGTTTGCAGATCCAGATGAAATGTTCTGATTTTCTCCAGGGCGAAACGGTAATCTTTTTCATCGGAGAGTACGAATTTGACTTCATCCACCGGACGGAGTTGGCGGAAGTTGGGTTCATACATTTTGTTTGCTTCTCCGCTGGAGGGTGTTTTCCAGTCAATGATCCGGATGACCTCATCCGGCAGATAGCTTAAATCACATGATCCGTTTGTTTCGATCAGGACTTTCTGAGATTTTGTGGAAAGCAGACGTTCCGCCAGAGTGCAGACTCCATCCCGTTGCAGCATGGGTTCTCCACCGGTGATTTCGACCAGTTTCAAGCCGGAGGCGGCAGCCTGGATCGCCAGTTCATCGGCATGGACTTCCCGATAATGTTCCAATCCCTGCGCCCGGACTGTATCACAATAACTGCATCGCAGATTGCATTGAGCCAGCCGGATGAAAAAACAGGGGATCCCGGCGTAGGTCGATTCGCCTTGAATACTGGAAAATGTTTCATAAATTTTCAGAAGATCATTGTTCATAGGAAGATTTCTCCATAATTTATTCGTTGACTTGAGAAGAAACTGCCGGAGCCGCATAGACCTCGCGGGAGATGATCTCCCAACCGGAAATAGTCCGTGTCAGTTTGTAAGAATAATGCGGGGTGCGTTTCCCGGGATGGATCACAGCCGCATCCATAACTTGAACTGTTTTGTTGTCGATCGGCAGGATCAGCCCTGCATAATAATAGAATGCACCGTGGCTGAATCCCCGGTAACTGCCATTGATGAAAGGAACCGGGATCGTTTTATCTTCCCGGGTTGCTTCCAGTTCAGGGATCGCAGCTTTCCGGTCGAGACATTTTCCAAACTCCGGACCGGCTCCGTATGCAGGCATGCAGAAACGGTATTTTTCTTTCAAACGGATATCCGGTTCCGCAAGTTTTTCGGTGAAGAGCCGGCGCAGAACAAGTTCGGAAATCTCGTCATGGTCATCCGTTGTGAGCTGATCTTTGATCGGAGAAAAGGCAAGATCCAGAACTGCCGAACTGAGATGACAATCCTGCAGCAAGCCGGTTCTGTCCATATCAAAGTGTGCGAGGGTCAGCCAGAAACTGTTTCCTCCGAAACGGACCAGCAGGGGCGCGAAGAAATAGGTGAAACGGACAGTTCCGTCCGGCATGGCAATGACTTCTGCAAGAGAAAAATCATTCAAGTGCAGCTCAAGGTTTTTCCGGAGCACACTGAAACGGGCTGTCCGCCAGTTCTTTGCCGAAACTTTCCGGAGATTGAGCAGTTCCCAGTTGATTTTTCCGGCAAGAATATCCTGTCCGATCGTATTCTGCATCTGTTCCAGTTTTTTTCCGGCAGGAAGAAAATTCATCTTGGCTGCCGAAAGAGCCATACCCTGTTCGACTTTCAGTTGCGGATATTCTCCGGAAAGTGGATAGGCAGCATTCAGGGACGCCACGATATTTTCTTTCTGAGAGCTTTCCAGAACAAAAAATGTGTAGGTACATGGATGAGTGATCCCCTGATTCGGTTGAAATTTCAGGCTGACCGGAAAAATATTACCTTCTCTGATCCAGTCAAAGTCGCTGCCGAAATGATTTCTGTATTGTTTGAAATCAGCGGGCGTGAAATTTTTTTGGGCGATATATTCATGAAATTTATCAATGATGACAGATATTGAGACTTGTCCGGGGAACAAGCCGTGATCGTGGATTTGTTCCGGTTCATTTTCTCTTGTGCAGCCGGCACCGAACAGGAGGGACAATGCGGCGAGCAGCAATAAACGTTTCATAACGATCTTCTCCTTTTATTGATTTTCGGACACAAACTTATCACACCGGAAGGCAAATTACAAATATCGAATGAAAAAACCTCTTTTTTTTGTGAAAAAAAATGAAAGAGTCATTGTATTTTTGATGTGGATACAGTAAATTGTGAGGACTTGACAATAACTGATAAGAAAAAAACAAAAAAACAACCAAGAAAAGGGTATAAAAAGATTATGTTGGATTTCTCAAAATTTTATGAAGTTCCGGCAACTTTTGAAGCGGATGGTTTTCAGAGTGCTGATGCCGGAATCAAAGGAATTTTTCTTGCCGGACCTGAATTTGAAGGACGTGAAACCCGTGTTTTTGCGTGGTATGGAGTTCCGGAAAATGCTTCTGTCAACAACAAAGTTCCAGGGATCGTGTTGGTTCATGGCGGAGACGGGACCGCTTTTTCTGCATGGGTGAAACAGTGGGTCGATCGTGGTTATGCTGCAATCGCTATTGATATGTTTGGCGGACTGCCTGCCAAAGACGGAGGTTATGCCCGTGAAGTCACTTTGCAGCGTTTTGAATATTCCGGACCTGATTTCAGAACAAAATTTGCCGATGTGGATCTTCCCGCAGAAGAACAATGGGCATATCATGCCGTCGCAGCAATCATTTCTGCCAACAGTTTCCTGGCATCTCTGCCCGAAGTTTACGCAGACAAAATCGGTCTGACCGGTATCTCCTGGGGTGGATTCGCTACTGCTCTGACTGCCGGATATGACTCCCGTTTCCGTTTCGTTATGCCGGTTTACGGTTGCGGCGGGATCGAATCTCAGAGCGCATTGGTCAGCGATGATGCTTCTTTCAGACAGCTTAAAAAATTTGCTTCTCTCTGGGATCCGGATAACACACTGGCTCAGGCAAAAATGCCGATCCTCTGGGTCAACGGTGCCAATGACTTCTTCTTCGATGTCAAAACATGGAACAAATCTTCTTCTCTCTGTGCCCGTTCCTATCGTGCATTGTACCCGACTCTGATTCATGGTCAGACCCAAGGGGAACAGCCCATCGAACTCGCTGCCTTTGCTCAGACTGTTCTTGCCGGAAAAGATTTTCCGCATTTTGTAAAAGTTCAGTTCAATGAACAGACTCTTCAGATCGGAGCAAAATGGTCTTCCACTGAAAAAATTGTCAAAGCAGATGTCTGCTGGACCCGTGCCGAAGGCTGCTTGAATGACGCTCTGTTCCGTGTCTATCCCGCTAAAATGAATCGTGAAAACGATACTGTTGTCGGGGATCTTCCGGAAGATTGGACCGTTGCTTATCTTTCCATCGAAGATGCCAACGGCTGCCGCTATACTTCTGAAATCTTTTTCAACGAGTAAATCACAATGAATGCACTCCTGATCACCAGTACAAAAAATCCGAAAGTCAAACATGCCTGTTCTTTGCGTGAACGTCGCGAACGGGACCGGGAAGGCGTTACGATTCTGGAGGGTTACAGAGAACTTTCCAGAGCCCACATGCTGGGGATCAGGATTCGTGAGTGCTTCTGCTGTCCTGAGTTGTATCTCGGTGAGAATGAAGATTCTCTGTTGGAAAGTATTCAGGCTTCCGGAGCGGAGATCTATCAGACAACTCCCGAGATCCTCACCCGTCTTGCTTATCGGGATCGTCCTGAGGGATTGATCGCGATTGCGGAAATGAAGAAAAAAGGACTGGAGTCCATTCCTCTGAAAGAGAACGGACTTTATCTGGTTGCGGAAACGATTGAAAAACCGGGAAATCTCGGTTCGATCTTGCGGAGTGCGGATGCTGTCAATGCGACCGGCGTGATCGTATGCAACCGTCAGACCGATATTTTCAATCCCAATGTGATCCGAGCCAGTACGGGAGCGATTTTTTCTGTCCCGTTGGCGGAAACTTCTTCTGAAGAAGCTGTTGAGTGGTTGCGTAAAAACAATATCAAATCTCTTGCCGCAACTCCGCATACCGATAAGATCTATACGGAAACCGATATGACAGGTCCGGTTGCGATCGTGGTCGGAGCGGAACAGTATGGACTTTCTGATTACTGGATGAATGCCGCAGATCTCCAGGTGGTGATCCCTATGTTGGGCAAGATGGATTCGCTGAATGTCGCCACTGCCGCAACACTCCTTCTGTATGAAGCCGCACGGCAGAGAAATTGGAAGAGCTGAAAGAGTGTAAGCTGAAAAACAAATCACTGCATATATCTTTACGGAGTATGCAGTCTTTTCTTTCTATTGATCATAAGGATGGAGAATAATGTTTGCTTTCAAGAAAACGATTCCGCTGACTCCGCAGGAGGCGCGAAAAGCTGAGAATAATACGATTTTATCTGCGTGTTGTTCGGCGATGGGGGATGTGCCGTTTGTGGATGCGGCGATCATTATCCTGTATGCGAATATGATGGGTGCCAGCGACATGTTTTCCATGATCACAACCTCTCTCTCTCCGCTGGCAGTGGGGTTCCTTTCCCTGTTTGCTACGATGATTTCCGGTAAACAGCGTTATCAGACCACGATCCTGGAAGTGACCGCTTTATCATTGCTCTTTTTTGCCGCTATTGTTCTGGCTCCCTTTGCCGGGTCGTGGGGCGTTGCGATCCTGCTGATTTCATTGAGCCTGTTTTCTATATGCCAGACAATTTATATTTCTGCATGGTTCCCTCTGCTTTCCTCCTTTCTCACACAGGAACGACGCAGTTTGTATCTTGGGAAAATGCGTTTTTCCTGGCAGCTCTGTTCTGCTTCGGTGTTATTTATTTTGGGAATTTGCATCGGGAAAAATCCGCCGATCGGACATTTGCAGCTGGCAATGCTGGTTTCCATGGCGATTTTTACTCTGAAACTGTATTTTATTGCCGCCGTTCCGACTTTTGAACAGCCGGAAGGACAGGGCTCTGTTCAGACATTCAGTTTTCAGGATGGTTTGAAAAAAGCTCTTGAAAATAAACCTCTTACAGGATTTTCTGTCTATATGTTCATCCTGAACCTTGCCGCGTATGGAACGATTCCGCTGGTGACGTTGTATATGAAAAAAGGATTGCATGCTCCGGATAATATCATTGTGTTGATTTCTTCTGTGACTCTTGCGGGGATGCTGGTCGGATCTTTCTTTTCCGGACGGATCATTTCCCGTTACGGTGTACGTTTTTCGCTGTTGGCGGTCCATATCACCTATGTGCTTGCCAATGTGATCCTGTTTACGCTGGGGAAAGGGGTCATGCCGGATATGATGCTTTATTTTTCGATTGCATTCGTGTTGTTTTGTTACAG